>CAYOWB010000079.1:12112-14406 GCA_964407515.1 uncultured Bacteriovoracaceae bacterium | reverse complement strand
CTTCCACGCGCGAATCGCCTCACGCTGTTCGGGAAAGCGAGCCAACAGCTCTGATATGCCGTCCTCGAAGGGGCGCCCCGCATCCAACGAGTGATTCCAAGACGATGTGCAGACCTCCCTCAGAAAGCGATCCACATCGTCCTCACTCGAGAACATTTTCCGATAGAGATAGCGCGGATTCCAGTCGATCAAGACTCCACCCAGGTCAAATACAACACCTGTCACCTGCTTCGTAGCCATACCGTCGTCATCGCACCGATCAGAGATCTTTTCCAGTACGGAAGCATGCCGCGCGCACTACACACGGAAAGGCATCTAGTCGCGAGCGATCTTCTTTTTCGCGCGTTTCGCCGGCTCCGACATTGAAGCGACGGACCTGGCACGCGCCGGCTCACTCGCCTTCTCCACGCCTCGCACCGGCATGAACTTCAAAGGATCCAGCGCCACTACCCCGCTGCGCACCTCGAAGTGCACATGAGGTCCGCGAGAAGCACCGGTATTCCCGGCAAGCGCGATGCGCTGCCCGCGCTTCACGACCTGGCCTTCTTTCACGAGAAGACGGGAGTTATGCGCATAGACCGTGGACAAGCCGTCGCGATGCCGAATCACCACCATTTTCCCGTACCCGGCGATCCGGCTCGCGGAGTACAGCACTTTTCCGGACTGCGCGGCATAAACCGGCGTCCCCGTCTTCGCGCGCAGGTCAATTCCTTCGTGATACGACTCACCCCGCGGCCCGTACTCCGACGTCACCGAGACGTCCTTCACCGGCCACTTCCAGTTTGAAACCGCCGTCCGGATCTTACGGACCCACTTCGGATCCATCGCCGGTCCGCGCTCAATCGCAGCATGAGGCCGCGCGCCGCTCACGGACTGCCGCACAAGGCGAGCACCGCCCTTTCTCACTTCAACCGACCCCAGGCTCTCCAGGAAGCCTTTCCGCGGATTGGGCGCGGGTTGCACGGTCGCACAGCCGAAGCTCGTCACCGCCAGTACAGCCATCGCGACGAAAGCCGTGATCGCACACCTTACTTTCGAGACACGTTCTTTCGAGTCTTGCATGCACCATCCTTGGCCCGAGTCTCCCAAGACGCCGACAGCGCCGCCAGAAAACCAAGATCCGTCGAATCCAATTTCAACGGAGTGAGCGACGCGTAATCCGACTCCACGGCAAGGCAATCGGTTCCATCTTCCTGATGAAAGCCACGATACTTGCCCCCTACCCAGTAATAGTCTTTTCCCCGATGATCTTTGCGGCGAAGAATCTTCCCGCTGTAAAACCGAAAGCCTTGACGTGTCAGCTTCAGCCCTTTGATCTTCTCGAGCGGAAGATCCGGCACGTTGAGATTCAGGAGCGTGTGTTTGGGAATTTTCACGGATCGTAACTCCCGCAAGAGTCGTACCGCCATTCTGGCCGCCGACTGATAGTGCAGCCGCTCCTCGGGCCGAATGTGCATGTAATCCAGATCAAGACTGACAGCCAAAGACGGAATCCCCAGGATGCACGCTTCACGGGCAGCCGAAACCGTGCCCGAGTAGTAGACGTCCTGGCCGAGATTGGCGCCCCGGTTGATTCCGGACACCACGAGGTCCGGCATGCACTTCAGAACCTGCCTGATGCCCAAATACACGCAATCCGCGGGCGATCCGCTCACTCCGTAGAACCGCTTCGACATTTCAATCAGGCGGAGCGGACGGTGAATACTGAGCGAATGACCGCTCGCACTCATTTCCTCCAAGGGAGCGACCACCCAGACTTCACCGAGCTTCTTCAAGGCGTCGTACATCACCCGGAGCCCCGGAGCGTGCACGCCGTCATCGTTGGAAAGGAGGATCTTCATCCCTCTGATTGTAAGCCGTCTGGGATTCGAAACGCAAACCTGCCAGAGCTATCGAAGCAGGAAATCGCGGCGGCTGGCCTTGACCTCTAGCGAACGATTGCGGCGTTCGCCATCAGGCGTATTCACGCTCGTATACACGCACGAACGGCCTGCTCTTTCGAGTTTCCCGCAAGCGGCCACGACGATGGAGTGTCCGAGAAACACCGTCGACAAAGTGGAAAGCGGACCGGCGGAAACCCCCGGCGTCAAAGGAATGGCAGCATCCCCCGCGAACCCTCCGAGATCCACCGTATCGTCGCAGACTTCGAACAACCTCTTGCCGGACGGATGCCTCGACTGCACGCTGCTGCTGTGGGCGACGCTCGTGAAGGCGACGGTATGCAACCCACGCTTCTTCGCCTCGAGCGCGAAGTCCACCACCGCGCCATTGATTCCGGACTGCGACGCGATCCA
>CAYOWB010000079.1:0-12095 GCA_964407515.1 uncultured Bacteriovoracaceae bacterium | reverse complement strand
AAAGCATCTCACCCTTCTTCGCCTCGACCCGGTTCAACAAAGTGGTCGCGACTCCGGGCGTACGCTCCAGAGTCCTGACCACCGGCGGTCCGGCCGTCGGAAGCAGATAATCGGCGAACAAAGGCACCACGAAGGACGCACCCCCCGCGCGATGATAGAGTTCCATCGGGAAGATCCCGGAATGCCCGCTACCGAACACGAGAAGCGAACGTCCGGCTTTCACATCCTTCACCAGGCGCGCTACCAGGCGTTCCATGACTTCCTGATTTCGTTCCACCAACGACTCCAAGTGGGGAATCGCCGTCCGAGCGTAGGCCGTCACACCGATCTCTTGCCGTTTCTTCATTTCGTCGCTCCTGTGGGCGTCACGCCGCCTCCGCTCGCAGCGGTACTGGCGAACTCGGAAATCGTACCATAGCCGCCTCCCGTCAGATTGAGCGAGAAGTCGATCGTGGGCATGTATTCGATCGGAGGGTCGCGGTCCGCGATCAGCCTGCGCGTCACCCCGAACGCAAGACGCCAGCATTGCGACGGACTTTGAAATGTCAGCCCGAGCGACGCCAGCAATGAACGATTCGAGACCAGGTCATACGACCAGGAAAACGTGGGCAGGAAGTAGTCCGTGATCGAATAGTTCACGCCCAGGTTCAAGTTCGACGTACGCGACCCCACCGTATTGTAGGTGTACCCGACCGTAAAACTACGATCGAACGCGAAGATGCGCTGATGCGTCGAACGCTCGAAGATGTAGCTGAAACTCGTCGAAAGGATGTGACGACCCTGCGTCTCGGTGATCGGGATGTACGGGACGTAGTAGTAGTCCGTGTTCGACGACCAGTCATCGAAAGCCAGCTGCAGCCCCAAGAACAGCCGCGACAACGGCTGCCGGTCCGTCTCCTTCCTCAACTCACGGAAGTTGAACGTCTGACCTCCACGCAGCTCGACGGAGCGCTGATACGACGGATAGTCCATCGTCAGCGCGCCCTTGCGGCGGATCAGCTGCGACGTGAAGCCATAGGAAACCGAATGACCGAGCGGGACGAAATAGTTCGACGCCACCTTGCTGTTGTCGAGCGGCACCAGATCGTAGTTATCGAACTGATACCCCGTGAAGTTATTATCCTGCGCGTAGCGGATCTGATCCAAGAACGGGTGGCCCGTCAGCCCGCCGTCTTCCAGCGGCACCGGCTCATTCACCAGCGGAATCAGGTTGTAAGTCAGAAACGGCCGAATGAGGTGCTTCACCTTGGGTACGTCCACGCTGCTTGTGTCGAAGATCCGCTCGATCTGCGTCGACAGATCCGCGCGGAACAAGAGGTAACCACGAGAGAGGCTTTTCACCTCGTTATGGAACGAATAGAAGAACGCCCGGTATTCCAACGAAGGCACGAGCGAGAAGTAACCACCCGCTGGGCGCAGCGTCGTATAAAGCGACGGAGTCACCGAAACACGCGTTCCCTTTCGAATGGGATCCTTACCTGGCTGGAACGGGCGATTCGGATCCTCGGGGCCACTCAACGGATCCTGGTCATAGGCTCCCGCCGTGCGGGAAAAGTTGGTGATCCCGACCGAAAGCCCTGAAGCCAGCAGTCCTCCGAACCAAAGGCGGTCATTGGTGGCGACCGCCGCCGCCGGAAACACCTGAACCGTCTTCGGGTCGAAATCCACCGGACTGTCGAGATTGAGCAGATTCCTGAAGCGACGAGCGGCGATGTAGCCACTCACATGGTCATTCGAATGCGAGAAGATGAGATCCGAAGTCAGGACCGCTTCCTGAGTGCCGGGAACATCTCCAATCGTCTTGGCGTATAGGTTGTCGCTCGTTTCGACGAGGCGGAGCTTTTCGTCGATCCCGAACGGAAGCTCCTGACGCTGGGTCACCGAAAGCCCCCAACGATGGGTCTTGGGCGCGAACGTCCGGTCGCGAACGTACCAGAGATTCGCCGTGCCCTCGCTCCGATCCGCGAGTTTGTAGCGACCTTCCCACTCCCCGCGCAAACCGCGGCCACCGGCCTCGCCCAGCGCGAACGTCATGTCAGAACTGCGATTGATCGCCCAGAAGAAAGGCAAAATGAACTCGAACCCACCGTTGCGCGAACCGAAGCGCGGAAACAGAAGACCGGACTGCCGCTTCGTCTTCATGGGAACGATGAGGTACGGAGACCAGAAGACGGGCGCATCCTTCACGCGAACCGTGACGTTCGACATGAACGCGTACCCTTCGATTTCCATATCGACGTCATGACCGAGCAGCTTCCAGCTTTGCGGACAATCGCGACAGGTGGTGTACCCGCCACGATGGGTCTGAAAGCGCGTGTCGCTCAGCTTGTTGATGCGCTCCCCCGTCAAGGTGAACGATTCGCTGGAGACACGTCCGTTGACGACCGTTCCTGTTCGGTTTTCGAGATTGAAATGAAGCTCATCACTGTGAATCGTGGCTTCATCCCCGACATAGATGCAGTTACCAACCGCATCGAGAGTCCTTTCGTCGAGATTCAATACGATGCGATCAGCGGTGATCGTCTCACCCGGCTGATGAACGGCGGCATTGCCGATCAGATCAACGATGTTCGTCTTTCGATCCCAGAGCGTGCGGTCCCCCGACCAGTGCATCGGGGATGACTCGACCGCGGCCCACGTAACACTACCTGGCACGCCCAGGACGAGCGCAACCACCCCTGGCAAGAAAGAGAGAAAGCGTCTGCTCAGGTCTTTTCCGGAAAACGGCACGTGAAACGCCCGAGCCTCCACATCCATTCACGGAGTTCCTTGGCCAACTCCCCGCGCGGCACGATCCGGTCGACGAAACCGTGTTTCAGAAGAAATTCACTCCGCTGGAATCCGGGCGGTAACGCCTGCCGGATGGTCTGCTGGATCACGCGTGGCCCCGCGAACCCGATCAATGCGCCGGGCTCGGCGAGAATCACGTCTCCCAGCATCGCGAAGGAAGCCGCCACCCCACCGGTGGTAGGGTCGGCCAGAACCGAAATGAAAGGCACGCCAACCTTGCGCAGCTCGTGCACCAGCGCGGACGTCTTCGCCATCTGCATCAGGGAGAGAATCCCCTCCTGCATGCGCGCGCCGCCGCTTGCCGACACGATCACCGCGGGCAGACGTTCTTCAAGGGCTTGTTCAAACAAGCGCGTGATCTTCTCACCGACGATCACACCCATGCTGCCGCCCATGAACTTGAACTCGAAAACGCCGAGGTGATAGGGCAACCCGCCGAGCGTCGCACGTCCCACCGCGATGGCGTCCTTCAAGCCTGTGGATGCCGCCGCGGCACGCAGGCGATTCTTATAAGGCTTCGTATCATCAAACTCGAGAGGATCGGTGGAAACGAGCTGATCCGAATACTCTTCGAACGAGCCCTCGTCCGTCAGCATCGCGATTCGCTGTGGAACTGTCATCCGGAAATGCAGGGAGCACTCGGGGCACACTAAGAGCTGGTCACGCAACTGCTTGGACTGGAGAATCTCGCCGCACTGGGTGCACTTGACCCAAAGTCCTTCGGGCACTTTCGAAGTACGCACCTGGGTCTTGATCTTGGGTGTCTTCAGGTCGTCAAACCACGCCATTCTATCCTCGAATGGCGAAAATCTAACAGGCTATCTCATTGGATTCAATTGCAGTTTATACTTTTAACAGACCAGCCTGGTAAGCCTTTACGAACCCCTCGACCACGCGGGGGTCGAATTGGCTTCCGGAGTTCCGGACGATCTCGTCGTACGCGACCTGCGGGTCCATTCCTTTGCGGTAAGGGCGCGTGCTCACCATGGCATCGTAGGCGTCGGCGACCGCGATAATCCGCGCCACGAGCGGGATGTCTTCGCCTTTGAGACCCAGCGGATAGCCCTTCCCGTCCCAGCGCTCGTGATGGTACCGCATGCCGCCGATCACGTCCCGGAGTCCCTCGACTCGACTCATGATGTCGTAACCGACCTCGGGATGACTCTGCATCACCTGGCGCTCATCCGGCTCCAGCCCCGCCTGCTTCTTGAGGATGCGATCTTCGATCCCAATCTTACCGATGTCGTGCAGAAGCCCCGCCAGACGTAGCCGTTCCAGCAGCTCGGGTCCGAGATTCAGCTGCTCGGCGATCGCCGTGGAATACTGAACCACCCGCTTCGTATGACCACCGGTATACCGGTCCTTCTTTTCCATCGCCTCAGCCAGGGCGCCGACGGTTTCGTAGAAGCTCTTCTTGAGATCCGTATAGAGCCGTGAGTTCTCGATCGCGATGGCGACCTGATGGCTGAGCGTCTCCAGGAGTCTCAAGTCCGACTCGTAGAAGTCCGGCCACTCATGGCGCGAGGGCCGCGGAGGCACGGTCAGGACCTTGTTCAACGCCTGCAGCACGCCGATCACGCGGTCACGCGCTTTGAGCGGCATGCAGAGCATGGTGCGAACCTGGAACGCGCCCTTCTCGACCGCTTTCTGCGAAGCCTTCTTGAAGTGACGGGGATCCTTCTCCACGTCGTTGATGATCAGCCCCTCGCCCGTCATCGCGACATATCCGGCGATCGAACGGTCGTTGATGGGAAGCCTCACACTCTTCTTGAGTTCGTTGCCCGCTTGCCCGAGCGCGGTCTCCCAGTAGAGTTCTCCTGTCTTCCAATCGACGAGATACAACGAGGCGGTTTCACAGCCGATGAGTTTGCAGGTCGCCTCGAGCGCTTTCTCGCGGACGACTTCGGGATCGAGTGTCGAGTTCATCAGACTCGAGAACTGCGTGAGCAGCTCGAACTGCTGGACCTTCTCCTGCATCCCGCGCACGACATCGGCAATCTCGCTTTCGAGTCCGCGGATGTGCAACAACGCGGAAGTCACGAGATCGGGTGCTGCGGTGATTTGAGGGTTTTCGCGCCTGAACTGACGCGCGGAACTTCTCGGTCTCATCGGCCTCCTGCCATTTCGTCAGCGAACATCCTGTCCGCCTCTTTGCCTGGCGCGACTCTATGTCGCGTCCAAAAAAAACCGGGAAAGCGCTGGATAAAAAAATGCCTCAGTGAAACGTCATCCTAACATCACTGAGGCCCGCGAGAGCTTTTTAATCTGTCTCCCAGAACCCATCCATGGATTCTTTCCACAACCACACTATTGAGTTTACGTTGCTTCTCAGCGCGGTCAATCCCCCCGCCACTATTTTTTTCCGGAAAGCTTGAGCGCGAGATCGTAAACGAGTTTTTTCGGCGCGCCAAAATGTTGGCTCACCCGTCTTGCCGCATCTGAAGCCGAAAGCGGGACATCAAGAAGCATGCGTAAAGCCTTGGTCCACTCAGCGTTTTTCTGTTCGGCCAGCTCCGCCTCATCGGACTCGCTCACGCTCTGTTGCGCAAACATCACCGCGAAGACCCACTCACCGAGCGCGCCTTCCCGAGCGATCTCATCCGCCACGTGGCGCGCCACTTCTTCCGCCGTTCCATCGAAGGTCTTCTCGTGAATTTTCGTTAACTCTTTACAGGCCACCACTCGGGCGGAAGACTGTTCGCGCGCGAGAATCGCCAGTGATTCCGAAATCCTCTCAGGACTTTCGAACCAAACACATAAACGCGATACCGGCGAGTCCGCCGCCATACGGACTTCCTTCTCGCGCTCGGAATCCTTACGGGGAAAGAACCCACGGAAGGTGAATGCCGTCTCACGGAAGCCGCAGATCGAGAGAAGCGCCGTGACCGCCGACGGTCCCGGAATCGGCGTGACGCTCACTCCGGCATCCCGTGCCGCTCGCACGATGGCCGCCGCCGGATCACTGACCCCCGGCGTTCCCGCGTCTGTCACGACCGCGAAAGACTCGCCCTCCAGCAGACGCTCCACGAAGCGTCCGATCTGATGCTCGGAAGCGTGCTCATCGAGGCGTTCCAGGCGGATCCCCTCGAGCCCGACCGCCGCGATGAGCCGAGACGTGCGACGCGTGTCCTCGCAGAGGACCGCATCAGCATTCTCCAGCGCCAACCTCGCCCGCGGCGAAAAATCCTGAATATTCCCGAGCGGCGTCGCGACCAACCAGAGCCCCGGTTTCGCCGGCAAATTTTGCCTCTTTCTCTCATCCGTCATGAGGCTGATCATAGAAAGACGGGGACCGAAAGTAAAACCCGGAGCCAAGTTTACCCAAAACAATCCGGAAGCCAGGAGGATTTTGAAGATGAAAGCGCAAGTGAAGAAGGAAGGCGATACCATCGTCGTTTCGATGGACGGCAAGCTGAATCACGAAATTCAGGAGCCACTGCGACAGAACCTGAACGAGATCGTGAACGAGGCGCGCAAGACCGATTCCACCGCCAAAATCATCTTCAATCTCGAAAACCTCGAGTTCGTCGGATCGAGCGGCATCTCGTCGTTCATCCAGACACTCAAAGAGATCAACAACAAAACCGACCTCAAGCCGCGCTACTGCAACGTGAAGAGCGAATTCCGGCGTGTCATGAAGGCCTTCGACGAAACCGGCGTGTTTGAGTTCTACGACAACGAAGAGCGCGCGAAGAAGAGCTTTGATCAATAGCAGGGCTGGGACGTGGAGTGATCCGTCCCCATGCCGGACATCCTATCCTCGCGCTCATGGGCCATCCTGGCCCGCGCGATCATGATGCCGAATCACCCCACGTCCTTCCCGCTATTGTTCGTATGGGCCTGCATGATCATCTCCAGAAGGAAGTGAAGGTCCCCTCGTCATTGCGTTGATCAATCTTTTTCGCGCGTCCGGCTTGGCCCGCGCGATCATGGTGCCGAATCACCCCACGTCCTTTCCGCTATTGTTCATATGTGCCTGCGCGCCTCTCTTCGACTCCATTGCCCGCCGTTGAAGTCGCTCCCTGCCTGTGAGGTCTGTTTTCGTACGCTGTGTTCGGAATTGGCTGGCACAGCTCAGCTGTGACCCAGAAAACTGGACATGGCGTTCAAAAACAACCACCACAGCTCGGCTGTGCCCCCAAAAACTGAACACGGCGTTCAAAAACAACCGGCACAGCTCAGCTGCGGCGGATCGATTCGGCGATACACTCGGAGATCTAGACCACAACATGCGAAAGCATCCCGCAGCGCCTCGGGCACTCTCCGAGAGCCGCCATACATCCCTTTTCCAGACATCCCCTTGAGTGATTTCCTCAGAAACGATAGACGGTCGCAGCGAACGCGGGCATGGGCTTCGGCGCCGCATACGGAGTCATCGGCGCGAGTGAAGACACGGTCGCTCTCGCCCTCAACGCATCAGCCTCCGTGTCAGCAGCCAACCCTCCGCGCGCCCCCCCGTACTCATTCAGCCGCAAGGGATTATCAGGATCTTCCCGGTGGGTGATGTAATAGACTCCAGCGGCGATCCCCAAGTAGAGCCCTATGGAAGACCCGATGAACACCCCGCGAACGGACTTGGTCATGGGATAGCTGATCGCTCCGGCCGCGGTGCCAGCGACCAGCCCATAGGTGCCGGTGACGAGTACGGCCTTCACGTCGCGATCGATAGCCAAGAGCTGCACGGGCATCACCGCCACCAGAGCCAAGAGCCCCATCACGGCTAACCGTCGTCTCACCTGGCCCCCTTCCGCGCCGAGCACTCCGAGCGGAGCACACGCGGGTCGATTCCCCGATTCGGTCTCATGAATTCAAGATTACGCGGATGCGTCAGAAGTGGTCAAGCGACCAGGCATTCTCCCAGTGTTCCCACTTCAATCCGTTGGACGCGAGAATATCGAACCGCACTCCGGAAGCCGGACCCCGATAGCGCGCCAGGTAGACCTCCATCGCACGCGTCAGGCGCCTGAGTTTGACTCGATCGACGCTTTCCATTCCCCTGACCCAGCTTCCAGCGGCCCGCCTTCTCACCTCAACGAACACGAGTTCCACCCCTGAACGCGGAAGCGTTTCCTCGAAGATCAAGTCGATCTCACCCCCGCGGCAGGAGAAGTTCCTTCCGAGGAGCTTCGCCGAAGGCCGGTGGACCCGGTACCAATCCAGTGCTTCATCCTCCGCGCTTCGCCCTCGCTCATGTGTCGTCGCCATGAAATGCGCCCATGCAGGGCATATGCCCGACCACCCCCCGGCTTGCAGGAAGGAATCCCACGGTAGATTCACGGATGTCGGAATGAGACGACGAGCGACCGACTGGAGAACTACGGCGCAGAAACGGGAGAAGGCGCAGGAACCGGAGCGACTCGCCCCTCATCTGGAAGCGAAAGATCGAGTTCAACGAGCGTGATCTCAGTCTCGCAGCCCAGAGGATTGGGCTGCTCCGCGGGCTGGACCCTTTGAACCACAAACCTCGTATCCGGAACGAAGAGTACTTCGTTCTCTCCCGGGAAAGCCGAAAAGTCGTTCACCTCCCGACCACTTCGGGAGTACAGCGACAGGCATTGCTTGCCTGGAAATGACCGAGTAAGCGAAGTGCTCACAAAGCCTGGATCCGAAACCACAGCCCCTTCCCGATAGCGCTCCAAGACTTGCGGAGGCAATCGGACTCCTCGATACACCCACCCCTGACGAACAGGGACTTTGCGGAGCCCGGCTACCAAAGCCTCGATCATCGGCTCTGCTTGACGGTACTTCACCCCATCGCGGAGCGCTTGATTGATACTCTTGTAACAAGCAGCCGTGTAGGCGTAGATCGCGGTCAACTCCTCATCAGTCAGACTGCCCTGCCCCGCAGCGGACCCTTTAAGCGCAAAATCCAGTAGAGACTCATATTTACCGCAGAGACCAGAGATCGACCGTCGAATCTCTTCCGCAGTCGCCGGTTTCTTCGCCTGAAGGACCGTGTCATGAAAGGTCTGAACCAGGTGCCCCAGCCAGGTTTCCAACTCCTGGAGCCCCCAACCTACGGTGGGCTTGCACTCCGGCGATTCATCCGAGGCCGGAGCGCGCACCTGAGCCGATGCCAAAGCTAACGAAGGCCGAGCAGCGACCCCAAGGGCAAGCCCAAGCCCTAGCATAAATGCCAGGCTCCCGACCGCCACAAATCCCAGGCGCCCCCGAGACCTCATTCCCCCTCCGTTCTGCCCCTTCTTTAATTTAACCTCAGAAGCCGGAAGGATGACAAGCGGCTCGCTAACACCCGCAAACTCCAAGCTTTTGGAGCTCCGCGCGCGCCATCTTGGCCCACCCCCGATTCGCCATGGGATTTGCGGGACTTGGGTGGAGCACCTGGCCGATCTGAACCGCCTTCATCCCTGCAAGAGCCTCGCGGGAACGTTCAGCTGCGAAGGCACCGACTCCAACCACCCACTCCGCATCAAGCGTCTGCACGACGCTACGAAGATGCCGATCGCACACTTCGAAAAGTGCGCTCCGCTCCTTCGCCGGCAGATGATCCGGGGTGAAATTCTTCCCGCTCATCTCCATGAACACGAGCGGGCAATAGTTGGCGACGTAGTACTCCTTGAAAAACCTCTCCGGAGTGCCGAAGACTTCAGCGGCAGCCCCCCAAAGACGCTTGCCGCTTACTTCACTGCGCTTGCATGCAAATCCATCCACCGGGCGCTTCGGATGCTCTTTCGGAGGCTTTCCCACGCGGGCTTCGATGCCCATCCAATCTCGCACCATGGAAATCTCGCCGAACGGAACACCAGTCTGCGCCATCCCAAACGGCCCCGGGTTCATTCCGACGATCACCACGCGTTTTTCCGTAGCGCCGTACTTCTCGATGTAGAGACGCTGGGGCTCCCAAGCGTACTCGAGCGGATTGTAGACATGAGTGACGGGCGCCGAGAACTTCAACCTTGAAACGTCGGAGCAGAGTTCCTGGGCAGCCTGGAGCAGCTTCTTCGAGATCGCGGACATGCCGCTTGAGTATCCTACTTGCTTCGGGTTTTCCACCCGGGCCATGGTTCTAGAAAGAGAAGAGCCCCTTGCCTTCCAGCACTTTTCTCACCGGAGCGAACGACCGACGATGCACGTCGGTCACGCCCAAACTTTCGAGCGCGGCGGCATGGGTCGGCGTGGGGTAACCTTTATGGACGGCGAAGCCATAACCCGGCACTTTCGCATCGAGCTCGACCATGTACTGATCGCGCCACACCTTGGCGAGCACCGAAGCGCAGGCGATACTCAGGCACTTCTGGTCCCCTTTTACGATCGCCGTGCAGTCGCAGGGCAACCCTTTGATTTTCATGTGACCATCGATGAGGACATGGGCCGGCTGCGCCTGAGCCTGTCTGGCTACCTCGTCGATGGCGCGCTTCATAGCGAGGTGCGAGGCGTAAAGAATGTTCAGTCGGTCAATCTCTTCCACGGAAGCGACCCCTACCGCCGAGTATCGCGCCCATTCACGAATGAGAGGAGCGAGTCGCTCACGGCGTTCAGGAGTCAGGAGCTTGCTGTCGTTCACTTCGCTGAGCCAGGAGAGCGTCTCAGCAGAGACTCCGCCATTCCCCTCCCCGGAGCCATCTCCGCGTAAGTCGGTCATGGTTACCGGCATCTCAAAGTCCGCTGGCAACACCACGGCCGCGGCCACCACTGGGCCGGCCAGACATCCGCGACCGACTTCGTCCACCCCGACGACGAGCTTCAAGGGATGCCCGGTCTTTTGCTCCCACTCAGTGCTGGGGCAATTCCGCTCTTTCGGCTCCGAGCGTGCCTGCGATCGAGTCGACTTGGATTTGGAAGAAGAACGCCGCTCAGTCACCGCTACCTAACCTCAGAGGGCAGAAAAGAAAAAGGCCGCGCCCCCTCATCGAGAGAGCGCGGCCAATCATGGAGATCTTACTTCTCACCGCGCTTAGCGGCTGCATTGGCTTCCCTTGCGGCAGCAGATGCAGCGGCCGAAGCCTGCGTTTCGACTTCGCGTTCAATGCGGGCAGCCTTACCTTCGCGCTCACGCACGTAGTAGAGCTTCGCACGGCGGACTTTACCGGTCTGAACCAGTTCCACCTTCGCGATCTTCGGAGAGCTTTCCAGGAAGATACGCTCGACGCCGACACCGTGGGAGATCTTACGGACGGTGAACGACTTGTTCACGCCGTGATTTCCGCGGGCGATCACAACGCCTTCGTAAACCTGAACGCGTTCCTTTTCGCCTTCCTTAATGCGGACGTGAACGCGAACAGTGTCACCGGGGGTGAACTTCGCGATTTCCGCCTTCGGGAGGCTCTTCTCGACGAGAGCCACACGGTCCGCCAGCCCCTTCATGCGGAGCTGAAGGCCCTTCGAGCGCTTCTTGGGTTTAATCAGGATCTTAGCCATACTTACTTACTCCATCGCGACCGACTTCCGACTCATGGCCGACATCCGGCTGGTCGTGTCGCCGCGATCTGTTGACGTTAAACAGCCTGACCTTTTGTCATCACGCCTTTGGCGGGTCATCATGAAGCTCCTTCAAGAGAAAGCTCCTTCAAGCAGCTCCGGCGCGCGTTCCCTTCTCAGGAGCCGCGCTCGGCAGAGCTTGCGACGATCCGTCACCGGCGTGACCGGTTAGTGTCCGAACAACCGGTCGAGAATAATCGCGACGGCAGAACGAACCGAGAGGTGGTTATACCCCTCTGCACCTCCTGGCCCGTACACCGGAGCCAGGATCCGGTGTACCTCGGGATAGAAAGTGTCCGAAATCCCCCAACCCGTACCGAAGACAATCACCACGGGGCGTGTCCGGCCAGGGGCGTGAAGCTCTTGCCGGTACTCGGCATAGCTCACGGCTTTCGGAAGCAGCCTCGCATCGGTCAGAACCACCTCCGGGTCTTCCCCATGCTCAGCTCGTATTGCGGCTTTCACCTCGTCAAAGGTGTGGGCCATCCGGGCCAGAGAAACCGCCTCAAAACGGTCCGGATGATACTGTTTGGAGGATTCCGAGCGCCAGTGGCCCAGAATTCTACCAACCAGCTCGTGCTGCATTTCGATCGGAGTGACAAGGAAGTACCCCTTGATTCCGAAAGTCCGTGCCGAACGAGAGATATCGTGGATATCCATGTTCGTGACGGCAGTGGTCACCAGCTGCCCCCTCCGATTTACGATCGGATGGTGCAAAAGCGTAATGTAAACCGGTACAGACACAAGGAAAACGTCAATAACATCGGCCGGGCGCTTTCTCAACTGGGATTATCAGGATTGGCCGCTCCGAAAAAAAGGGTGCCTGGCTCCTTTCTCAGAGGGGTTGAGAAAGGAGCCAGGCACCC
>CAYOWB010000078.1:7192-14663 GCA_964407515.1 uncultured Bacteriovoracaceae bacterium | reverse complement strand
CTGGACGGACTGCTGACGGAAGAACGAATGCGGCGGCTTCTGCAGAGGATTCTGGCATCGGCTCAGTCGAGAGACGCAAGTTCATTCTCGGAGAACTGGCAGACGTTGGTGAGGAACTCTCCGCGCTTCAAGTTCAAGAACAAGTCGCCCCGCCTCAAGGCAATCCTAGGGATGTTGGAGCATCCGGATCCGGACCTAAGGCTTCGAGCACAGGGACTCATTGACCGTGTTATTCCGGCGGAGGTGTTTGAGGCGGATGCTTGGGCCGCGGTTCAGGACAAGTTGGCGGATCGATTCAGGCGTGCCGACATCCACGAGAAGATGCGGATGATGTCAGCCTCGACCTGGAAGTCGGGTTCAGCTTTTGAAAAGGCCGTCCATGTCGCCGCCGTTCAAGATCTGACTCTGCGTCGTCAGGGGTTCCGCCGTCTTGTCAGTGCCAACCCCTCATACAAGGCCGCCGGGATAACGTTCGCGCTTCTGAGCGGAGATGAGCGCGCTATCGTCGCAGAGGCGGCCAAAGCGAACGACCCGCTGTCATGGAAGTGGTTCTGGAACGCCGTCAAATCCGGAGGCGTCTGGGCTTATCTGCGGGCGATTGCCGAAGCGGAGTATGGCATGAGTCGCGCGACCCGTGGCGTGATGTCGGATGCAATCATGGGTGCTCTGGCTCCCAGCCCAGGGGACGCGATGGCGCGGAATCGACTCGAAGAGGCCCTTACTTCGTTAGACCCGGCCTCCAAGTTCAGAGTCTCCGTACTGAGGGATCCGGAGGCGGTGCAGAGGCTGCTCGATTCCGTGGTGGCCCGGTACTCCTTGCGTCCAGAGGCTGCGGAGCTAGAACTGTTCACAGTGATTCTCAAACGAAATACATCGCAGCGGCTGATCGACGCTCGGGCGTGTCTGGACCATGCCGATGCATCGGTGCGGCGACTTGCCTGGTATGCAGTTCAGGCGGAATCGCCAGAAAGCGCGAATTTCGCGCGTCTCTGGGAAGGACTTCACGATCCGATCCGGGAAATTCGGGAAAAGTCCGCTCATGCCTTGCTTCGTCTGCTGCGCGACTCGATGGATCGTGCGGCGACCCTGGAGGTCTTGCTTCCGAGTATTCAGGGGGGCCAGATGCGTCTGATTTCGGCGCTTGGCAGCAACGAGGCAGCAGTACGAAAGGCGGCTTCGCAGCTGCTCCTTGCGCTGCCGAAGCTGGAGGTGCGCGAAACGCAGGCTGCTCTTCTTCAAAGTGTGTTTACCGAAGGAACCGACGTTGAGTTGAATCGGCTGGTGCGCATTCTGAATCCTGAACTGCTGGACCCGCGACAGAAGCAGCTCTTGGAACAGGTTACTGAACGGCATCCCGTGTTCGGTAGGGTACTCCACGAAACGCAGGAGAAGATAGGCGTGCTCATCGGTCGTACGTCAAGCTGTCTCGGTGACCGGCTGATACACGAGCTGGCGGACTAGGCCAGGGCCAGCTGTCGTCCTGGTGCGTCCGGCTGCAAGTCGCTTCAGTGACGTTCTTCTCGCGCTTAGTAGTATAGGTCGCGCTTGCCGCCGCGGACCGAGGCGATGCGGTCTTCCACGCCTTTACGGAAAGGGCCCTGAGGGATCTGATCGTTCAGCAGACGGTCGATCAGCCCATAGCCGCTGTCGCGAAGCTCAGCGTCCCCAAAGTCCTCAAGGTATTCCGCGAAAGTGAGGATCGCGTTAGGCAGGCAGTGGGCCTTGATCAGGCCCGGCTTCGCCAGATCCATGAAGTCCTTGCCCACGCGTCCGCGCCGGTAGCAGCCGGTGCAGAACGATGGAATGTGTCCCAGTGAGACGATGTCCTTGAGAACTTCCTGAAGAGAGCGGGTATCCCCGAGTGAGAACTGTTCCGCATCGTGGGCGGCGTCCGCGCCCGGAGTTTTGCAGTAGCCGCCTGGGTTGGTGCGTGACCCCGCGGAGATCTGCGATACGCCGAGGTTCAGGGCGTGTCGCCGCATCTCCGCGTTTTCGCGCGTGCTCAGAATGATGCCGGTGTAGGGTACCGCCATGCGGAGCACGGCGATGATTTTCTGGAAGTCGAGATCGCTGATTTCATGAGGCGGTTGATTGCTGAGGTCGGAGCCGACCGCAGGCTCGATGCGCGGCACGGAAATGGTATGTGGGCCGACCCCGAAGCGATTCTCGAGGTGCTTAATGTGGTCGAGCATCGCAAGGACCTCGTAGCGCCAATCGTAGAGACCGAAGAGCACGCCGATGCCGACATCGTGCAGGCCGCCTTCGAACGCGCGATCCATGACGCTGAGCCGGTAATGATAGTCCGACTTGGGGCCCCGCGGATGGAGCTTTTTGTAGGTTTCCTCGTGATAGGTTTCCTGGAACAGCTGGTAGGTGCCGATCTGGTGTCTGTTCAGCTCCTTGAACTCGTTGACCGAAAGCGGCGCGATGTTGACGTTGATGCGACGGATAGAGCCCTTCGGGGTCTTTGTCGCGTAGACGGTGTCGATCGACTTGAAGATGTAGTTGAGCCCTTCGCGAGGATAGGCTTCGCCCGACACGAGCAGGACGCGCTTGTGCCCCTGATCGATCAACGCTTCGGTCTCCTTCCGGACGTCCTCCATGCCAAGGGCCGCCCGGTCCACTTCCTTGTTCGAAGCACGGAACGCGCAGTAGAGACACTCGTTCATGCAGAGGTTCGAGACGTAAAGCGGCGCAAATAGCACCACGCGGTTGCCGTAAATCTCGTCTTTGACGTAGCGGGCGGTCTGGAACAGCTCCTGGACCAGTTCAGGGTCGGTCGTCTTGAGCAAGGTCAGGACGTCGTCGAAGTCGATGCCCTTGAGCTCACGGGCCTTGGCCAGAACTTCGCGTACGTGCGACGGCCCGAGGTCGTGCTGATGTTCGAGGACTTCAGAGATGCGTTTCGGGTTGATGATCATGTTTCCTCCAGGTGCCTGCGGGCGGCGGGGAACGGGGCCAAGACTCGTTCGGCTACGCCCTGTAGGAATGAAATCGCGACACCATAGTTGGTGATCGGGACGCCGGCGCGCCGGGCCTCCTCGATCCGGTTCAGCAGTTCCCGGCGCGTGAGCGTGCAGGAGCCGCAGTGAATGATGAGCTGATACTTGCTGAGGTCTTTCGGGAAGTCGCGTCCGTTGACGTGATCGATCTCAAGGTCCAGGCCGACATACTGGCGCAGCCAGCGCGGAATCTTCACCTTGCCGATGTCGTCCTGGAGCGAGTGATGCGAACAGCCCTCGGCCATGAGAATGCGGTCTCCCGCTTTCAGTTTGCCGATCATCGCCGCGCCGCGGGCGAGCTCCGCTAGATCGCCTTTCGCGCGAGCGAAGAGGATCGAGAAGGTGGTGCAGGGGACTTCGGGCGGGACATCGGCGGTGACTTTCAGCACGGCCTGCGAGTCGCACACGACGAGACTCGGCGGTTCCTTCAGTCGCTGGAGCATCGGCATGAGCTCGCGTTCTTTCACCACTAGCGCGGCGGCGTCAATGTCGAGCGCCTCACGGATGGTCTGAACCTGGGGGAGGATCAATCGGCCCTTGGGTGCCTGAAGATCAATCGGAACGACCATCACGATCAGGCCTCCCGACGGAACGAGGTCCGCGACCAGCGGCGGCGGATTGAAATGTTCATCCGGACACACGGCCATCAGGGCGCTTTTGAACCGGCTCAGAATCTCTTCACGCTGGCCCGGATCGGCGCAAGTCGAAACGACGACGTGGCGGGCATGCGTGCGCAGCTGCGCGAGGAATCCCTCGGAGGGAGTCTTGAGGTCCGACTTATTGATGACCAGAATGACCGGGATCTTATGCTGGTCAGCCTGGGTGACCACCTGGTCCTCGAACTCGGTCCAGGACTCCGGTTCCGTGACCAGGACGATCACGTCAGAGCGGGCGAAGACCTTCTCGGTCTTCTGGATGCGGAGGGATGCGAGTTCGCTCTTGTCGTCCAGTCCCGCCGTATCGAGGAAGAGCACGGGCCCGATGGGAAGCAGCTCCATGGCCTTCTCGACCACGTCAGTGGTGGTGCCACCGACGGGGGAGGTGATGGAGATCTGCTGCCCCAGAACGAGGTTCAGGAAGCTGGATTTGCCGGTGTTGACGCGGCCGAAGATTCCGATCTGCAGCCGGTTGCCTTTCGGTGTTTCGTTCATTTTTTACCTTCCTCCTCCTTACCACTTCTGGCGGGCACTTTCTCGGGGCGGTATCCCAGCTGGGTGAGTCGATGGGGGGCCAGCCACTCGGTCACGGTCTGGGGGTCCAAGTGCTCCGAAAGGAACAGCCTGAAGTCGGTCGCGCCGCTGGCTTTGAACTCGCTCACTAGCTTCGTGGCCGCCTCGTATCCGATCTTCGGCACCAGCGCCGTGACGATGGAGAGGCTCTCGGAAGCGATGCGCGAGCAGACATGGCCGTCCGGCTCGATCTCCTCAATATGGCGTGCGAGCTTCACATCCAGAGCGGTCAGTAAGTCGAGTGACTCGAAGAGAGTGTGGGAAGCCAGTGGCAGGAACTCCACGATCTGGAAGGTCGACCGGCTCACGGCGTCCGCCAGCAGGGCGTCGTTCGCCAGGACTTTCATTCCGATCTGCATGGTGAATTCACAGAGAACCGGGTTCACCTTGCCTGGCATGATCGAAGAGCCGGCCTGAAGCTGCGGCAGGCGGATCTCCCGTAGCAAGTTCAACATGCGCAGATCGTTCGCCAGCTTGAGTAGGGTGGAGGCGTGAGCCTTCAGGATCCCGGACACCTCAACCAGTGTATCGGCGTTCGCCGTTTCGCCGACGGGATTGTCGCCGCGGGATAACCCGATGCCCGTGAGCTCGCGTAGTTTCTCGGTGGCGCGGAAAATGTAGTCGCGCGGAGCCGTCAGGCCGGTGCCCACGGCCGTGCCTCCCAGATTCACCACGCGCAGGCGCTCTTCGCATTTGAAGGTGCGCCAGCGGTCACGAGAGACCGCTTCCGCGAAGCCGGCGAACTCCTGTCCGAGCGTCATCGGGACGGCCTCTTGCATCTCGGTGCGGCCGATCTTCACGATCGTGGCGAATTCCTTTTCCTTCTTCTGAAGGGCGTCCTGAAGCTTGGCCGCCGATTCGGCGAGACGACGGAACTTCCAGATGGCGGCCAATTTGACGGCGGTCGGGAAGACGTCGTTCGTCGATTGGTGCAGGTTCACGTGTTCGATCGGGTGAACGAGATTCCAGTCGCCCCGTTTTCCGCCGAGGAGTTCGGCGGCACGGCTGGCCAGTACTTCGTTCAGGCACATGTTCGTGGAGGTTCCCGCTCCTCCTTGGAGGGCATCGATGGGAAAGAGATCGGCGTAGAAGGTCTCGCGGGAGACTCCGGACGGAATGGGGAACAGATCTTCGCGGAGCTCGCGCGCCGCTTGTTCAAGCGCGGACGCCTTCTCTTTCGGAAGGAATCCCAGCTGTGCGTTGGTATAGGCGCAGGCTTCCTTGACGGCGGCGAGCGCGCGCCAAAGGTCGAGATTCACCCTTTGCCCGCTGATCGAGAAGTTCTCGATCGCACGGAGAGTGTGGATTCCCCAGAACTTGGACTCAGGAACCTCTCGTTGACCGAGAAGGTCCTTCTCAAGACGATTCATCATCGTCCTCCTGTCATTGTTATCCAATGATGTCCGGCCCCGGGGAATCCCGATTTTCTCCGTGACCGTCAGTTACTTCAGCAGGCCCTCAACCTCCCGCTGGAGCTGATCGAAGCGGACCGGCTTCGAAAGGATCCGGTCAGCTTTGATCCAGCTGCGTTCCTCGGCGGTCGCGACGTCGAAGACCATGCCGGTCTCGCGAGTCACGTCCGTGACGAGGATCACGGGAAGCAGCGGCTTCACCTTCTTGAATTCACGCGAGAGGATGAAGCCGGCGTCCTTATACTCCATCATTAAGTCGACGATGACCAGATCCGGACTGGATTCGGCGAAGGCCCTGCGGCCGCTGGCTTCGCTCTCGGCCGTCACGACTTTGTAGCCGGCTTTCTCGAAGCCGGCCTTCTGGGCGTCGATAAAGTCACTGTCGTCGTCGATCAAAAGGATCTTCTTGCTCATGTGTGGTTCCTCCGCGAATGGTAATGCGTGTGCAGCAGTTCGTGGCTCTTGTGTCCCAGCGGTTTACCGAGGAATTCGGTGTAAAGCTTCTGGACCGTCACGTTCTTGTGCGACAGACGCAGCTTGTCCTTCTGGTCGATCGAGTAGAGGCTCGCCATGCGGGCCTTCACGCGGTCGGGATCCGTGAAGTGAGGCTGACCGCCGCCGGCGATGCAGCCGCCCGGGCAGGTCATCACTTCGATGAAGTGATAATTGCGCAGGCCCTTCTTCACGTCTTCCATCAGCTTGCGGGCATTGCCCAGGCCGCTGCAGACCGCGACCGAGAGGTTCAGGTCGCCGACCGAAATGGTGGCTTCCTTGATGCCTTCGAGGCCGCGAACCTGCTTGAACTCGATGTTGTCGAGTTCCTTGCCGGTCACGAGCAGGTAGGCCGTGCGAAGCGCGGCTTCCGCCACGCCGCCGGTCACGCCGAAGATCTTGCCGGCCGAGCTGCGTTCACCGAAGATGGTGTCGGCCTTCTCGTCAGGCATGTTCTTCAGATCCATCCCTCGCTGACGGATGAGGCGGGCGAGCTCACGGACCGTGAGGACCGCATCGACATCCTGACCCGCTTCCGTGGAGCGGAGCTGAGGCCGGTTGGCTTCGCCCTTCTTCGCGGTACAAGGCATGATGCTGACGCTGAAGATCTTCTTGGGATCGATTCCCTGCTTCTGAGCGAAGTAGTTCTTGATCAGCGCGCCCATCATTCCCTGCGGACTCTTGCAGGACGACAGGTTGTCGATCATGTCGGGGTAGAACTCCTCGACGAAGTTAATCCAGCCCGGAGAGCAGCTGGTCATCATGGGTAGTTTCGTATGGGGGAGCTTGCCCTGGTTGACGATGCGATGAACCAGCTCGGAGCCTTCTTCCATGATCGTCAGGTCGGCCGTGAAGCTGGTGTCGAATACCCAGTTGAAGCCGAGGCGGCGGAGCGCGGCGGTCATCTTGCCGTCGACGTCTTCACCCGGCTTCAGTCCGAAGTATTCGCCCAGGGTCACGGAGACGCTGGGGGCGTGCTGAACGACCACGACCTTTTCGGGGTCGGCGAGGGCATCGTTGACCGCCTTCACGTGGCTCTGCTCGCGCAGGGCGCCGGTCGGGCAGACCATGATGCACTGGCCGCAATGGACGCAGCTCGAGAGGTTGAGCCCCGAGTTGAACGCCGCGCCGATCTTCGTTTTGCTGCCTCTTCCGACGAAGTCGATCGCGGAGACGCTCATGACTTCTTCGCAGGTGCGCACGCAGCGGCCGCAAAGAATGCACTTGGACTGGTCGCGCAGGATCGCTTCGCTCGAATCATCGATCTCCGGCTTGCGTTCTGCATCGAAGAACCGGTGCTGGCGGACGTCCAGGTTCTCCGCGAGCTTCTGGAGCT
>CAYOWB010000078.1:5818-7084 GCA_964407515.1 uncultured Bacteriovoracaceae bacterium | reverse complement strand
GAACTTCATGCCTTCCTGGACCGGGAAGGCGCAGGACGGGATGAGGTTCTGGGATCCGTCCATTTCGACCACGCACATGCGGCAGGCGCCGGTCGGGAACAGGTCCTTCATGTTGCAGAGGGTGGGGACTTCGATCCCCTCCCGCTTCAGCACTTGAAGGAGGAGTTCGTTCGGTTTGGCTTCGACTTTCTTACCGTTGACTTCAATGGTAGCCATTTTCATTTCCTCTTAGAATCAGCCTGAAATCAGGCGACCACGACGGCGTCCTTGCGGCAAACATCGACGCAGGTTCCGCAGTTGATGCACTTCTCCTGAATGATATGGTGAGGCGCTTTCACGCTGCCCACGATGGCGTTGGAGGGGCATTTCTTCGCGCAAAGGGTGCAACCCACGCACTTCTCTTCGACGATCGAGAAGGTGAGCAGCTCCTTGCAGGCCTTCGCCCGGCACTTGCGCTCGAACACGTGTTCCTCGTACTCGTGGAGGAACCAACGCATCGTGCTCAGCACGGGGTTCGGGGCCGAAGCGCCCAGACCGCAGAGGCTGGTCTCGCGAATGACTTCCGCCAAGCGCTTCAGGTACATGATTCCCTGCATACGCTTGAGAGCGTCGTCGCCATTTTCCTTCTTGCGCCCGGTGGTCAGGCGCTCGAGGAGTTCGAGCATCTGACTAGTGCCTTCGCGGCAGGGGATACACTTGCCGCAGCTCTCGCGCTGGATGAAGTCCATGAAGAACTTCGCCACGTCGACCATGCAGGTGTCTTCGTCCATCACGACCATGCCGCCGGAACCCATCATCGCTCCAACAGTCTTGAGCGACTCATAGTCGATCTGAATGTCCAGATGCTGTTCCGGGATGCAACCGCCGGACGGGCCACCCATCTGGACGGCCTTGAACTTCTTGCCGCCGGGGATGCCGCCGCCGATGTTGAAGATGATGTCACGAACGGTGGTGCCCATCGCCACTTCGACGAGTCCGGTGTTGGCCACCTTGCCGGAGAGCGCGAAGACCTTCGTGCCCTTGCTGGTGGCGGTGCCGACCGCGCTGAACCACTCATGCCCGTTGTTGACGATTTCCGGGACGTTGGCGAGCGTTTCGACGTTGTTGACGATGGTCGGCTTGCCGAACAAACCGCTGATCGCCGGGAACGGCGGGCGGGGGCGAGGCATGCCGCGCTTACCTTCGATCGAGTGTATGAGGGCCGTTTCTTCGCCGCAGACGAAGGCGCCGGCGCCCTGCTTAATGATGATCTTCAGGCTGAAGCCG
>CAYOWB010000078.1:0-5710 GCA_964407515.1 uncultured Bacteriovoracaceae bacterium | reverse complement strand
GTATTCCGCGCGGATATAGACGTAGGCAACCGACGCTCCGATCGCGTAGGACGCGATGGCCAGACCTTCGAGTACGCGATGAGTGTCGCCTTCGATGACGGCGCGGTCCATGAACGCGCCCGGGTCGCCCTCGTCGGCGTTGCAGATGAAGTACTTCTGGTCACCCTGGGCGCCCAGCGCGAACTTCCATTTCTTGGCGGCCGAGAAGCCGGCGCCGCCGCGTCCGCGGAGACCGCTCTTCTCGACCATGTCGCAGACCTCGGCCGGAGTCATCTTGACGACGTGGGCGAGGGCCTTGTAACCGCCGTGCGCGATGTACTCGTCCAGGTCGGACGGATCGATCATGCCGCAGCTCTTCAGGACCCAGCGCTTCTGGGGCTTGAAGAAGGGGTGTTCGTCGATGAAGGGAACGCCGTTCCAGCTTTCCATTTTATCGTGACGGTGCTGACCGAGAACCTGCTTCTCGGGAGCGGTCTTCGCGAGGAGGACCTTTTCCATGATCTCGGCGACGTCGCTTGCCCTCACGTTGTGGAAGGAAAGGCGGGCCTTGCCCGGGAGCTGGATGTCGACGAGCGGTTCGGCCACGCAGTAGCCAATGCAGCCGACTTCCGTCAGCGAGGCATCGATGCCCTTTTCGGCGAGCCATTTCTGGATCGCGGCCATCGTGGCGCCGGCGCCGGCACCCATGCCGCAGCTGCCAGTTCCGATGAAGATGGCGGGCTGACTGAGGGTCTCACGACGAAGAGCCGCGAAGTGCTTCTCGCGCCTGCTCTTGCATTGAGCGTCGTCGTGGCAGAGCGGGCCTTCCGTCATGCAGGGAAGGTACTTCGGGCACGGCTTGTCAGCGCTGTGCCAGCATTTGTCGCAACAGAGGTCTTTGATCGTCTTCTGTACTTTTTGGGTGTTAGGCATGGGCTACCCCCTTCTTGCGATAATCAGCAACGAGCTTGGAGAGTTTGTCCGTGGTGAGCGCCGCATGGAACTCGCCGTTGATGCAGATCACGGGAGCGAGGCCGCAGGCGCCGATGCAGGCGACGACTTCGATGCTGAACATGCCGTCTTTGGTCGTCTGTCCCGGCTCGATTTTCAGTTCGCGCTGGAGCGCTTCAAGGAGCGCCAAGCTGCCCTTCACGTGGCAAGCTGTTCCGCGACAAACCTGGATCTGGTACTTGCCCGGAGCGTTGAAACGGAACTGATTATAGAAGCTCGCGACACCGTAGACTTTCGCGGGCGAAAGCTTCAGATAGTCGGCGATCTTGGCCATGCTGTCTTTGGAGAGATAACCCTCACTCTCCTGGACTTCCTGCAGGATGGGGATCAGGTGATCCCTGCCTGCGTTTGGATGGTTTTTGAGGATCTCCTCAACTGGTTGCTTCATGAGATATGTCCCTCCCGATTGAGACATGATTTGGCAAAAAAGCTCACTTTTTCGATGGAAAGCGTCATATCGAGGTTTTCGACGAAAACATCGCTAGGAACTTTCAATCGAGCAGGAGCCAGGTTTAAGAAACCGGTAACGTTTGCTTGAACGAGCAGATCGGCCACGCGCTGCGCTTCGGTGGCGGGAACGGCGATGATCCCGACGTGCACCCGATTCTCGAGCGTGAAGGGGACGAGCCGTTCCATGGGATAACAGCGGACGCCGTGAATCGCGCGATCCGTCTTGGCCGGATCGGTATCGAACGTCGCTTCAATGGAGAAATGAGGGCGCTTGGCGCTGAAGTAGGCCAGGATGGCGCGTCCCAGGTTGCCGACACCGACGAGCACCATTTTAATGCCGGACTGGACGTCGAAGAAGGTATCGAGCTGCTTGAGGAGACCCTCGACTTCATAACCATGCCGCGGATGACCTTGATAGCCGACCGTCATGAGGTCTCGTCGCACCTGCGCTGACGTGACGCCGGAAATAGCGGCCAGCTCGTGCGAATAGATGCTCGGTTTGCGATCGTCGATCGCGTTCTTGAGGATGCGCCGATAGAGCGCCAGGCGTTCGAGCGTCCGCTCGGGGATACCTTGAAGCTCCCCCGATAGGAGCTTCTGTGGAGAAATCGGCTTGGTCATTATGGCCTCATCCCTATCTAGAAAAGACCTGGAATTCAAGATGTGAAATGTTTCACAACTACCTTATTTCTATCGTGGAAGGGGGGTACACGCAAGAAACGTTGCGGGGCGAAAAAATAAACCATTGAGAATACAGGTAGATAGATTGTGAAAAGTCGCTTGTAATTCAGTGGGTTGTTTGTCTTTCTTCGGCTGTTACTGGGTTCACAATTCCCCTGAAAGTCATTGCTGAGGTGCGGTAAGTCGACCTGTGCACGGATGTACGACTAGAGTCGGTTCAATGTTGACTGGAATGGTCATATATGGTTAACTTCGCTCCGTCTGTGTGACAACACCGGAGTCTTGATTGCGTTTCTACTTACCCCTCCTCATGACCATCCTCGCCACGCTGGGCAGCGCTTGCTCGCCGGGGATGTTCTCGGGCAACAATAATCACGATGTCGGCGTTGCCGAGACCCGGGGTTATCGCAAGATCAACGTGGCCTGCGCCGGTATGGATCTCTCAAGTGAATCCTTGGACGTTGCTACCTTCCGCAAGATCCTCAGCTGCCTGAATTCGCATGGAGGACTGGAGGAGTTCGCGCGCCTGACAAACCGGTTAAGCGATTCGGAGCTTCGTCCCATCGTTACCGTGATCAACGATCGCATCCTGAATGATCCGGTCGTGTTGCATCAACTCGATACGACCATCAGCATGCTCGACGAAAAAGGGCAGCTGGATGAGACCTTCGGGCACTTCGGAAAGCTGCTTGAGAACGAGGAGTTCGTCGCCGCCTTGATCGGCCTTCTTCGGAATGGCTACTCGGATGAGAGTGCCCGCCCGTTGTTGCTGAAGGCCCTGGAGCGGATGTCCACGCGTCTCAGCCCTGAGGGGATGGCGGATCTTCTGGATGGCCTCATCCTGATCGCGGATTCTCCGGCGTTCCAGTCTCTTCTGTCTCGCTTCAAGTCGTCGGTCCGCTCCGAGGCGAGCCCGCACGGAAGCTTGGAGCAGCTGATTGAGGGCGCGGTGGCGTATCTGAGTTCCCGCGATCCGGAACACGTTCGCATGCACCTCGGGCAGCGGGCGATGCAGGCGATTGGTGACGGTAGACTTCTGCAGGCATGGGACGAGCTGGTTGGCCGCGATGAGGCGGAGCTGAAGAAGCGAGTTCCTTCCTTTGCCAGCATGTTCAAGGTGATCTTCGGCAGCAGCGCGAAAGGCGTTCGGCAGGATCCTCCTCTGATGAATGGTATCGCGTCGCTCTACCATCATCTCCATCGCCCGTTGGAGTGCATGAACGGCGCGGCCGGGGTCTTCGACATCGACCTCAACATGATCCGGCAAGCGACCGAGTTGAAGGAAGGCGCTTCGGCCGATTTCTATCAACGTTCGAACATGCTGACCTTGATGGTCACGGCGCCGGTCTGTGACTTCCCCTCCGAGCTCGGTCGCTACTATAAGGACATGATCCGGTTCGCGGATCATCCTTCGATCGAGGAATCCACCCGGGTCGTCAAAGTGCTTTACGCAAAACGGCTCGAGGAGCTGTTGGTGGATTTCCTTTCGGATACCGGAAGCCGCACGGCCTTCGGACCGGCCGAGGATACCGCTGGGTTGAAACTCGCTTTTCCGCTCCTCGCCGAGATCACTGATCGCGATGTATGGGACGATCTGGTCCTGACGCTGAGCCTGGCTACTCCGCGACAGCGCGATGAATTGGCGAAGTCCGTGGCGTATTGGGCGGAGAAGGTGCCCGAACTCGATCAGAAGAGCGTTTTTGAAGTGCTTGCCGACGGTCTGTTTCCTCCCGACGGAGATGCCAGTCACTGGGTCTCGCTCGTCCGGAGCAGTCAACGTTACATCGATTCCGACACCGCGCTCCTGCTTCCGACCTTGAAGGGGCTCCGCAAGGCTTATTATCTGAATAACGTCCATCCCGTCACCGAGGTTCTGAGAAAGATCTTCGAGACTGCACCTCGCAATCCCGAGTTCTACGAGACTCTGTTCCGTGTTTCGGACATGGAGCGGTATCCGGAGTTCAAGCAGAGTATCGCGCTCTTTTCACAGATGTCGAAAGACGGGCGCCTCAAGGACCTGTTGAAGACGCTCATGTCGCTCTTCAGGCGGTTCTCCACCGAGCAGGCCGGCTCGCTGCGGATTATTGAGACGGTCGCGCCGGAACTTTCGCCTGTCCGTCATCGGCTGAAAGCAGCGGATCTCGCCGTGATCCGGGTCGATGTGCCGCAGAATCGCACGAATGATCCTTGTCGCGCGCTGGATACCGGTGTTTCGCTTCTCAAGTATGAGGACTCGCGGTTCACCGAGCAGTGGGAGGCGTTCATTGCCTGCGTTCGTGTCTCCGAGGCCGGTGAGCTGAGCGGGTTCCGTTCGTCCGTGAGCAATGCCTTCCGGCTGTTCCTGGATGAGAAGAGTAGTGACGGACGCAGCTATATCGCCAGGCTCTCGGATGCCATGCTCGGCTTCAAGACTTCCCGGGAAGTCGCCAAGGATCTCGGACAGCGAGTTCTGTTGCGGACGAGAGAGGGCGGCCCGCTCTTCAAGTATCTCGAGGCGCTGCCTCTGCTTGTGAAAGAGCCGGTTCAAGGAACCGTTCAGGGGAAGGTCGAAGGCATCGGAGGCTATGTGCTCCAGCCGCTCATGCGTGTCATCAGCGACGTGATGTCAAAGGCTCGTGAGCCCTTCCGGCGGGTGATGGATTACGGAGCCGACGTGGTGAAGAGGGACGAGTTCCCGGCGGTGGCGCGATTCATCCAGGATCTGGATGCGCAAGAGTCCGGACCAGCGGATAGGGCTCGCATCCGGCCGTACCAGTACGACCTGACCTATTTGCAGGAATGGGTGCACGAGTACGAGAAGACTCCCACTCATTTGGTCGAGCGCCGTGTGAAGCAGCTCGTGTTCGATTTTGAAAACGCCGTGACGAACGGCGTGCTGGAAAATGGCCGCCGTCCTGTCGAGTGGAAGGCGCAGGAGTTCAAAGCGCTTTTAGAGCCTGTGTTCGACAAGTTGGGAGACCGGACTCAAAGCGTTCCAGAGAAGCCGCTCGTTGAGGCCCTTTTGAATGTCATGCGGTATTTCACGCTCAAGGCGGATCAGCTGCCGGATTCCGAACGCCACTTCCGCCCGGACGCTCTTCTGTCCTGGCTTTATCAGCGGTCGATCGATCCGAAGCCGATCCTTTATCTCTATCCCGGAGCTAAGACGCCTCGTGCGCTTCTGGTCAACTCGCTCGACCGTTTCGAACTTCTGCTCATCAATTCCGATTTTCAGTTCGGACCTTTCGATAACTTCGGCCTGAAGTCGCTCTCGATGCTGGCGCAGGCCTGGGGTGATGCTCCACGCGAGCAGTGGCCGGAGGAAATTCGGAAGAAATTTCCTGCAGGATCTCGAAAGCGGCCTCCAACGCTACGTGAGACGTATCAGGACATTGAAAAGCAGATCGTCGGGGTAGAACGCTTCAGGATGTTCATGCCTGAGGACGTAAAACGCCGTCTCTTCAATCTGAATCAGGTCTTCCACGTCATTGAGGAGAGTTTGCCGGATCGGAACGGCGGTCTAGAAGTCCTCCGAAATCTGTTCTGGGAGATCGAGTCCAGCACCCTGCCGGAGGGGAAACCTTCATCGGTGTCCATCTTCATCATCCCG
>CAYOWB010000077.1:696-14680 GCA_964407515.1 uncultured Bacteriovoracaceae bacterium | reverse complement strand
GGCTCGGCCAGTTCACGCATTTCGATCGCCGATTGCACACGGGTATAGACTCCCGCACGCTCCAGGGAATCCTGCAAAGCCAGGCAGTTCATCACCGTGGCCAACATTCCCATGTAGTCGGCAGAGGCGCGATCCATCCCCTTGGTGGCGCCCTTGACGCCACGGAAGATGTTTCCTCCGCCGATAACGATGGCGACCTGGACGCCCATGTCGTGAATTTCCTTCACTTCCGCAGCCAGGACTTTCAGGATATCGGCATCAATGCCGTAACCCGCTTGTCCGGCCAAGGCTTCGCCGGAAAGCTTCAGCAAAATCCGTTTGTACGGCTCACTTCGCTTACCAGCAGACATGGGCGTCATAAGGTCTCCGATCTCAGTTAGGCGTTTTCAGCCGACGTGCTAGCAGCCTGTTCACCCAGCATAAAGCGGGCGAAGCGGCTGATCGTGATATTTTCACCGACCGCGGCGATCTGCTCTTTGCAGAGCTGTTCGATCGTCTTGTTCGAGTCCTTCACGTAAGTCTGACGCATGAGGCAGGTCTCATCGTAGAACTTGTTGAGCTTGCCTTCAGCGATCTTCTCGAGAACCGCGGCAGGCTTGCCGGAGCTCGCCATCTGAGCCATGGCGATTTCCTTTTCCTTCGCAACGATCGCGGCCGGAACATCTTCCGGCTTCAACCACTGCGGAGCGGCGGCGGCGATGTGCATCGCCACGTCCTTCACGAACTCGCCGAACTTTTCGGTACGAGCCACGAAGTCGGTTTCGCAGTTCACTTCGATCAGGACGCCGCAGCGGCCTTCACCGTGAATGTACGAAGCAACCCTGCCCTGATTGGTGGCGCGGCCCGCACGCTTCGCGGCGGCAGCGATACCCTTCTTGCGCAGATACTCGATGGCCTTTTCGAAGTCGCCGTTCGTTTCGGCGAGCGCCTTCTTGCAGTCCATCATGCCCGCGCCGGTTTTCTCGCGGAGTTCCTTTACTGCACTCGATGAAATTTCCATTAGCGGACTCCTTACTTCTTAGCCTTCTTCGCCTTGGCAGGCTTGGCTTCGGTCTTCGCTTCAGCAGCCGGAGCAGCGGCTTCGGTCGCAGCGGCGGCCGGCTCTTCTTCCTCTTCGGCGGCAGCGGCTTCGATATCGGCTTCATCGATACCCTGGAGGTCGATGTCGCCTTCAAAGCGCGAGACCTTCTTTTCGGTTTCAGCTTCTTCACGAGCGGCGGCTTCAGAGATCTCTTCAGCGCGCAGTCTCTCCTGGAAGGTCTTGGCGCCTTCGAGGCAGCTGTCGGCGATCAAGCGAGCGAACAAGCGGACGCTACGGATGGCGTCGTCGTTGCCAGGGATGACGTAGTTGATGTTTGAAGGATCGCAGTTCGTGTCGACCACGGCGATCGTCGGGATGCCAAGCTTCTTGGCTTCCTTAATCGCGATGTGTTCCTTCTCGGTGTCGACGACGAAGATCGCTCCGGGGAGCTTCTTCATGTCTTCGATTCCGCCGAGGGACTTCTTCAGCTTGTCGAGCTCGCGCTCATAGCGGGCCTGTTCCTTCTTCGGGGTCTCGTTCCACTCCGGAGAGGCCTTCAGGCTTTCAATCTTCTTCAAGCGGTCGATCGAGGCTTTCACGGTCTGGTAGTTCGTGAGCATTCCGCCGAGCCAGCGGTTCGTCACGTAATACATTCCGGCGCGCTTGGCTTCCTCTTCGATGACTTCCTTAGCTTGTTTCTTGGTTCCGACGAACAGAACCTTCTTGCCTTCGGCGGCGACCTTCGAGGCGAAGTCGCAGGCGGCACGAGTGTGCTCGACCGTCTTCTGCAGGTCGATGATGTAGATCCCGTTACGGGCGCCAAAGACGTACGGCTTCATGCGGGGGTTCCAACGACGCGTCTGATGACCGAAGTGGACGCCGGCCTCGAGAAGCTCGCGCATAGTAATAGCAGGCATGCGAGTTTACTCCTTAGATAACAAATGCGGGATGCGCGTGACGGCGCGAACTGCGCTAATGTCGAGCGTTCCGCGGTTTCGAGAATCCTCTGGCTGCCGAAACCATTCCGGCAGCTTCCGATTCTCCCTCCACCCCACCAAGCCGACAGCAAGTCTTGCAGTCAGCCACCACGATGATGCGGGGTGTGCGTAGTTGACTGTTTCATACCGAGCTAAGTCCTCGCCTGCAAGCGGTTTTTTCTGAACCTTAGCGGTTGACAGCGGGGCCCACGGAAAAGACACTGGTCGCAACATGAGGGCAGCCGCGCTCGCCTTTGCACTCGGGTCACTTTTGCTCCTAAATCCTGTCGGCTGGGCCGCTATTCCGACCTTTCCAGGCGGCTATATTCTGGATCAGACCTCCAGGCTGACTGAGGATTCCAAAAAGGTACTGAATCAGGTGCTGTCCCGTCACGAACGAATCACCGGCGAACAGATCGTCATCGCCGTATTCCAAAACATCCCCAAGAAGGAACGCCACCAGCTCACCCAAGACGCGTTCCTAGGCTGGCAGGTGGGAAAACGTCACAAGAATAACGGGGTCTTAATCGCGATTTTCCCCCCGAAGGACGCCCGAATCGAAATCGGCTACGGTCTCGAGAATGTTCTCTCCGCATCCAAAGCGGAGGACATCGTGGACGATCAGATCTTGCCGCCCTTGAAGGAAGGGCACCTCGACCAGGCTCTGATCGATGGAATCCTGGAACTGCTGCGGACCTTGGACAGCCCACTAATCACGAGCGGAAAAGCTGCGGAGCTTTTGGGCCAGGTTAAGACCGTCCCCAAGCAGGAATCCGGCATGTTCGGAGCCGTCGCCCTCCTCCTTGCCATGATGGGGGCGATCGCGTTCGCTTTTACCTGGGCTGCGATCTCAAGTTCCGACGCTCACTATTCCCAGTCGGGATGGCACCACCTCGGCATTCTTGAACACTTCAAACTGTGGGCACCCACTGCGAAGTCGAAAAGGGCTGAACGCTCGTTTATGGGAGGGGGCGCCATTGGCGACTGGTGAAACACCCCAAACGCTTTCGCCGATCGCGAAGGCCATCCATCAGGTTTCCCAAAAAACCACGGCGGAGGTTCGAGTACACCTGACCCGGCGCTGGATTGAGCGAGACCCTTATCGCAGTGCGGTCCGCGTCTTTAACCAGCACGGGATGCAACGGACGACCTTCCGCAACGCGGTCCTCTTCTACATCAACCTCAGAAAGAGGAGGTTCGCCATCATTGGCGACGAAGGAATTCACGAGATCGCCGGCCGGGAGTATTGGAACTCGCTGACGAGACTGCTGCACGAAGATCTTCTCTCCACGCACCCCGAGAACGCGATTGCGATCGCAGTCATGACGGCTGGGGCGATGCTTCAAGAGCACTTCCCCGTGGAAGACGCGTCTCCTGACAGCGATTCGCATTGAAGCGCCGGACCATGGTTTCGATCTTCGCGATATCACCTTTCATGAAAGCCGGCATCATCTCCGCCCGCAGATCGGCCGGATGCTGCCCACAGCCGTAGGCAATAATCGCCACATCATCACTAATATTCACGAGGATATTGTGGGGCCGAAGCTCATTCATGAACCGCCCCAGCTCAACCGCCAGGTCGCGGTGTGACTTTCCGTTCAGCGAGTACGGAAGCAACTCCTGAAGCTCAGGCGGGAACATATGACGGACGGGCAATGCGATGTTCTTGCTACAGTAAGCTTCGTCATCGAACTCAAAGCCATACTTCTCCCGATCCTTCCACCATTCCGTGCCCGGTAGCGGAACCGGGTTCAGGAACTGCGCGGCGGCAAAACGATTGTTTCCAAAAAGATCCCGAACAAACGCGAACGTCTTGGCCCTTGACTCCTCCGTCTCGAACGGCATCGGGAACATAAAGCTTCCCGTCGTGAAGATCCCACTTTTCGACGTTGCCGAAAGTGCGCGGAAGCTTTTAGCACTATCGGTTTTCTTGTTTCCAACACGCAACAACAATTCGTCGTCCGCCGTCTCAACACCATAGAACACGGAACGAAGCCCCGCCCGATACAAAGCAGGAATCCACTCCTCGCGAACACCGCTTGTATGAAGGAAGCAGGAGAAGCGCATATCGATCCCCTCGGAGAGGATCCGCTCAGCCAGTCGGCAAAGCAGCACGAAAGGCGTGTTTGACCCGGCAAACCGGAAGTATCGAACCCCGAGCTGTTCTTGCACCGCTCGGACCTCGGAAATAATTCGATCCACGGACTTCATCCGCCAGGAGCCGGCATAGCTGGGATGAACACAGAAGCGGCATTTGATCGGGCAGCCCCGACTCTCATCAAGAACCACGAGATTCAGTTTGTCGCCCGTCCACGCCGCCGGATAAACTTCACGGCCATAGTCGGGATAGGGAAGTCGGTCGAGATGATCGATGAGAGCCGGCTCAGTCCTGAAGAAGACTCCGTCCCTGCGGAAGAGCACACCTCTTACTTTTCTGAGCGGCAATCGACCCTCGACATGATCGACGATATCGAGAATCGTTTGCTCAGCTTCGTGGAGCGCCATGAAGTCGAAGTGTTCCAAGTACCGTGCCGTTTGCTCAGGGAAGACCTGGCAAAGCGGGCCTCCAAGGAGGATCTTGATGCGCGGAAACCGCTCGCGAAGAGAGGCACACCACCTCTTGAGCGCAATAGCGCCGTCACTCCCCCAGCACTTGAACCCTACCACATCAACCCTGAGGTTCTCGATCGTGTGACAGAGCTCCTCAAACAGCTCCTCAACAACACCCGCCTGAAAGCAGTCGAGTACATCCTGAAGTTTGCGGATGGAGGCGAAGGAGTCAGCATCGCCACGATTCAGTGCCACCAGGGAGTCCCCAGCCTTCTCAGCAAGGCCGGGTGGAGTCATGCGCTTGAGAACACTTAACGTATTGAAGTCTTCAATTCTAACGACGTGTCCCTTTGCCCTAAGGGCACCCGCGAGATTAGCGAGGCCATTATCAAGCGCTAAGGATGAAGGAGTCTTGATATACCCGGAATACGTGACGAGAAGTACGCGTGCCATGATTCCACTCCGTGGAGAAAGTGACAGGCCAGATCCATGGCCAAGTCATTTTACTGTCTTGCGATGTGACTGAGATTCAACCGACCCTCGATGATCGCGCCATAATCCACATGCAGCTTCTTTGAAAGATTCATCACGGCGAGAGCACTCGGACACTTTCCCGCTTTGCGGCAATCATTCAACTGTCTTTCCGAGAGCGTCATCAGACGCGCCAGTTCTTTTGTGGAAAGCGACAACGTCCGCTGGATTCGATCCAGGGTACTCCAGATATCGCGCTCATAAGCCTGAACAGGCGACTTTTTCGTCGGGCCATGGCCACGCTTCGCAATGCTACGTTCGGCGGAAACCATAAAGGATAAGCTCCTTGTGCCTATTAGATCCCCGTCTGGCTCGCATGCGAGTAAAGTTTTCTTTACTGGGCACTAAGGACTTACTGTCAGAACTTAACTCGACACAACTCACAAATCGCATTCAGACTATTTCTACATCATCACTATTCGGCAAGGACCGCCGAATACAGACCGTGAAGGAGTACGGGCACAATGGATACGACTTCCGTCACACACGGAAATCGGCCTGCGCATATAGAAGGCCGCAGAACGAATTCAGCGTCGAAACAGTGGCTTTCGACGAGGATTTGGGGAATCGACTGGGAACAGCACTTTCCCGTTCTGACAGCGAACGGCTATTCGCTGGAGCTATCCGACTTTGACACGGTGGCCCACTTCCTCAAAGAACACTACCGGGAAATATTTCAGGCCGACTTGGACGAAGGATCATTTCTTCATTCCGAAATGAATGCAGCCAAAGGCCGTTTCTACCGGGAAGCCGCCGACTTCATCGTCTTCAAGAAGAATGGCTCAATCGTCGGGACTTTTGTCGGAAACCCCTCCGACTGGAGTAGCTATTACCTTCGAAACATCGCGATCCTGCCGGAACACCAGGGCAAGAAGATCCACCAAACCTTCCTCGACCACTTCATTGCGCTCATCTCAAGCTATGTGGACCGCGTCGAGGCGGAGGTATCGCCTTCCAATCTGGCTCAAGTCCACACGCTCAATAAAGAGGGGTTCAACATCGTCGGACTACAACTCTCTGAGAGATGGGGATCCAACGTCCGAATGACGAAGTTCGTGAATCGCAATCACCAAAAAGTTTTCCTTTCCCAGTTTTGCACCGGAGTGAAACCGCAGCTTGCTCAACAGCAGCCGGACAGAATCGGGAATTGTTAATCCGCCACGAAAGGGGGGTACCGCCATGAAGAAGTTCGCGCTCATTTGCTACTAAGCCATATTATCCCCCTCGGGACTTCAGGTTCCGGGGGGGCTTTTTCCTGGAGATCTCATGAATTCAATCGACACACTGACTGAGACTTTTCCGCTGCCCGCGGGTTGGGGTCGTCCTCAAGTCTTCGACCCGACTCTGCAGCTCGGCGCCCTGACCATTCATGGAGTCGGACTGCTCTGCCAGTGCACCGACGGCCGATCCATCACGGCAAGTGCCGCCGATATCAGTACTCGTCCGGTCGAGCGGGCCTACTTCGAGCTTCTCGAGCGCACGAGCATCGTTCTGAGCGCCAGCCAGAACACGGACCTCGTTCCCATCGAAAGCTCTCCTGAACGCTGGCGATACGCGAAGTCCAACGGAATCGCAGTGGGTACATCGTGGCCCGATGCCTGCTACCGCGCCGAGCGGGAACTCATTGAGCGTGACAGAGTCTTGCGTTCCTGGTTTGGAGGCCCCGCCCCTAAAGAGCTTCCACAGCCTCTTCGCGGGACCTCCCGTCTCCGCGAGCTATCAGTCAGTCATTACGACATCACTTTCGTGAGCTTCGACGATCCCTCGGACTCGGCCCCGATGCAGGTCGTGGGGGCGTTTGGATTTCCCAAGCAGGCCGGTGCACCCACGGTGTATGCTTTCGGCGCTGCTCCTGAGTTACCCGATGCCATCCGGCACGCGGAAGGCGAGTTCGTCCAGCGCCTCATCTTCCTCTGGGGTGAGCCGATCGACCAAAATCCAAGATTCTCCCCTACTCCTGACTTCCACCAGGAATACTTCCTCGGGCAGCGAGGGGAGACGCTTCTGCGAGCCTGGTTAGACGGCAAGAACGAGTCGCGGGATCTCTATCAGGCACTGGAGAACCAGTGGCCACGCCAAGGGAGCGCGGTACAATACGCCGACCTGACGCCAGCTCACCTTCGTGAAAAACTTCATGTCGTCCGGGCAACCAGCGGAGAACGCGTGCCCCTCATCTTCGGAGATGGATACTCGGAGGTTGTGGGAGGAATGCCCGAATCGCTAACCGTTCACCCGGTGGCCTAAGAGCTTCCAGCGACCGGGACCAGCCGTGTGGATGTGCCAATCGTATTCGAGCAACTTCCGCCGAAGATGATAGAGGTGAACATCCAGTGTTTTCGGATGCACCTTCACCTCGTTCCAAACCCGCCTCTGAATCGTCTCACGTGAGACCACTCCATCCGGGGCCGCAAGAAATGCCTCCAGGATTCCACGCTCCTTCAAGGTGAGCTTGGGCAATATCCGCTCCAGCTCCTTACCTGCAGCCGGTGCCTGCCCGGCTGAAGCGAAGCTGCCCTTTGACTTAAGGATAGCCTGCTCCACCTTCACAATCAGTTCCGACTTCTGGAAAGGCTTGATGATGTAGTCAAGCGCCCCCTCCTCGAAAGAGAAACGCAAAGCGTCGATGTCATCCAGAGAGGAGACGACGATAAACGGAATCTGCAACATTGACTCCGACTCCTCGGAGCTGAGGAACTGCAGGAAACTTCCGTCAGGAAGACGAACATCCGCTATGACAAGAACCGGTCTCTCCAATTCCGGCTGCGTCAATGCCTGCGTAAAGGCACCCAGAGACTCGAAGACACTGAGCCGATAGCGCAGACAGAGGATTTCGTTGTAGGCGAATCGGATTCCTGGATCGTCCTCCAGCACCCAGATGAGATCCTTAGACGACATTGGCATCCATTACTTTCAGAACCAGCCTAAAGCGGGTGCCGGTGGCTGCTGCTGGATCGATCGTTAAGCTGCCACCATGTCTTTCCATAAGACGGCGCGTCAGGCGCAAGCCAAGTCCTTCACGGAAATCATCATTGCTCGAAGGAAGGAAGCGGAACGCAGTCATTTTCTCAAAGCGCACATGATCAAGTCCCGTCCCATTGTCTTCAATATAGAGACTCAAGAAACCCTCGCGAAGCGCTTCAACCCGAATCGACATTTCGGGCGATGATACTTGGCTGCGAAGCATGTTCTCAACACTATTTTTATACAAGTTGTGAACAACGTGAATGAGGTCCACCCGTGACATGCTGAACCTGACCCCATCCAGAAACGAATCGACAGTAAACTTAACTCGTTCAAAGCCCTCGGACTTAAACTGTGTCTTCAGCAACCGAAGAACGTACTCATGCACCTCCACGTAGGAGCTTCCCTTCTGGTCCGAATCCGGATTCTTCAGATACGCTCGCAACGATGAAATGAGCTGCACCGCGCGCTCGGCATTCACGCGCAGCTGTTCATTGTAACGCTGTTCTCTTCCTTCCAGCTTTGAGGCGATCTCTTCGGTGCAGAAAAGGATCGTCTGTAACGGTCCGGCCAGGTCGTGAACAACCAGTCCCGAGATTTCGCCCAGGGCCCTGTAACGCCCTTGCTCCGTCTCATGGATTACCCAGTGAGAAAGCTCCTTCTCTTGAAGCGAAAGCCTTTCTGTCAATACGTTGAAGGTCCTCTCGAATCGGGCGAGAATCGGCGAGGAATGCAGCGGAATCGAAAACTGGGGATGGTTGTAATCCAGTCTCTCGAAACGATCGAACAGGTTCTTAAGCCCGCCCACGAAGAAACGACGCTCAAGGTACCAAAGTCTGGCAAACAGGACGGCGCCGACGACTCCGACGGTCACCACATACAGCGCACGCTCAGAGATGGAAGCCGCTTCGGGCACCCAGAGCATCACAAGGATTTGCAACGGAATGAAGAAGAACGCGATCGGCCCGAAGGAGACAGCGTGCCTCATCCCCAGCGTACGTCCTCCCATCGGGTATTCCACGCGCCTGAATGCCTCGGTCCAGTCGCCTTCCTCATGACATTCGGCAATGAACCTCGAGACCAAGTCGTGCATCTCCAGAAACACGCATCCGAACATGTATGAAAAGACGACGGCTTCAAGGCAGAAGAACTTCAGGAACTGGCCCAAATTGGAAATATCGTGTTTCCAGTAGAAAACCACGATCAAGACAGCGGGAATCGCCTTGATCCAACTGGCGACAAAGAAAAAGGCGGCTCGAATCCACGGAAATTTAACCAACTCGGACAGGAAGGCAGTCTTCTCAACAACTGATAGTTCCTGAATCTCAGACTTCTTGACCTCGGGAAAGATCAGCCCAAAGGACGGAAACAGAGTCGAAAATAGCCGGAGATCAAACCAAGCAATAACCAAGTAAGCCAGCATATCCACGCCGATCAATACGGCGAGTTCCCAGATGCTCGGTCTGAAGACGATGATTCCGGCCAGATTGGCCATCACCTGGCTAATCAGAATACTGGTACCGGACATAGGGTTGATAAACCGCTTCATCTTCGCTTTAACGGATTACCCGGAGCACGAGCCCTTTGACAAGAGGCAGCGAAGGAAAAAACACTCACGTCATATGAAATGAGCGTTCAACCATAAAGAGAAGCAGTTTAGGCTGGCAGCGTCACGCGGTACACGCAACGACTTGCACCGTGGTGGTGGCACTCGAGTGCTTCCACGACGGGCTGCTTTTCGGCAGCGTCGCCAAACTGCAAGAATCTCTCAAAGTAGCTCCGCTTGAACTTGCACAAGAAGTCGCCCAGAGTTGAATCGTTCTTGTAACCGAAATCCGCCAAGTGCTTCTCAGGTTCCACCGAGAAGTCGAACCATTGGCGCTTCTGGTCTTCAATCCGATAGCGGAAGTTACACTCGTAATGCCGCGAACTTGAAAATAGCGTGGAGAGAAGCTGGACCGGCTCCATCGTGCCGGAGTAATGGCGCTGCAGGCTACCGTGCATCTCAGGCTGATTCACCGGGCGGGTCAGCTTCGAGAGATTGCTCACCCGAAGATGCTTCTGCTCGATCAGGTGCTTCGCAAGGTCTAGAATGAAGCGGAGGTTCAACTGATTGTCCAAATCCACGAAGAAGTCCGGGTCCACCTTCATAGTAGACTTCAGAAAATCACGGACTTTGTCTTCCTCATAAACAGAGCGTAGAAACGTCAGGAACGGAAGAATTGCACGAACCTTGGAGCCACGATGCAACGAATACCGCTTCGGAAGCTTGAAGGTTCCCTCGCGGTTCGCCTCGTCCAGAGTGGCAAGACGGTTTCTTTCGATATACCCGGTCAGAAGGCTCTCTGGAGCGATGCTCGTCATCCGACAGAACTCGAACCACTGCGGGGCCGACGGAATCAAAGTCGCATGCTCTAGCTTTGACAATGCACTTTGAGAAATTCCCAAACGTGTAGCCACAGTTTGCTGGTTAAGAGAGAGCTGTTTACGTGCCGCTCGAATGATTCTGGCCGTCTTCTTAGCGTAGAGTCTTTCCTCAGGTGTCAAAGTTCTTCCCTCTGTAATGTATCTTGTAAGATGTTTGACAGAACACGAGCATAGCGTCAAGTCAGCCTCCTGGACGAGTAGAAAAGCGCGGTAATTCTATTGCGAATCGCGCCAAATCGACTAATGTTCCGACCGGCAATCGCAATCCCCGATTCACTGTCCGCAAAGAGAGGCCCATGTAATGATTCGAGAAGGAATGACTTTTGACGATGTTTTGCTAGTGCCGTCGTACAACCACTATGAATCGCGACGTTTAGTGAACATTTCCATAACGGACAAGAGCGGACAGCTCTCGCTCAACCTGCCTGTGATGACATCCAATATGGATACCGTCACCGAAAGCACGATGGCCAACTTCATCGGCTCCAAAGGCGGCATCGGCGTGCTTCATCGATTCATGAGCATTGAGCGCAACGTCGAAGAGTTCAAGAAGTGCCAGCATCCGGCTTTTGTATCGGTAGGCTGTTCGGAGAAGGAATTCGAACGAGCCGCCGCTCTCAAAGACGCCGGAGCGGACTTTTTCTGCATCGACGTCGCGCACGCTCATGCGAAATATGTCGGAAAGACTCTCAAGCGTCTGAGAGATCTGCTCCCTGAGGCGTGCATCATGGCAGGGAATGTCGCGACTTACGCAGGCGCTGACTATCTCGCTTCGTGCGGTGCCGACATCATCAAGGCGGGAATCGGAGGCGGCTCGGTCTGCAGTACGCGCATCAAGACCGGATTCGGTGTTCCAATGCTGACCACCCTGCAGGAATGCGCACGAGTCGACCGCTCTATCGTGGCCGACGGAGGAATCAGAACGGCAGGGGACGTCGTCAAGGCGCTCGCCTTTGGGGCTGACTTCGTGATGCTGGGAGGAATGCTTGCAGGCACACGGCCCACTCCAGGACAAGTCCTCCAGAAGCCTGATGGCAGCCGGGTGAAAGAATACCGCGGCATGGCCAGCCGCGAGGCGCAAGAAGACTTCATCGGCGGAATGCCGGAATGGAAGACCGCCGAGGGCGTATCCACGGAAGTTCCCTATCGAGAAGATGAAGAAGCCATCATCGCCGACATCGTCGGAGGCCTGCGTTCCGGCCTGACGTACGGCGGATCAGACAGCATCCGGGAGCTGCAGCGCAAGCTGAACTACATGATCATCACGCCAGCGGCGCGAATCGAGAGCCTTCCTCACAAGACGCTCAAGTCATGAGTTGGGCACTGGTCGTCGGGCTGGGCGCTTTCCTGGTCACGCATACGGTGTACCTGGGCCGCGTGGCCGGACTCCACTTCGACGAAGCGTGGGCAGCCTACTTCAGTCATTCCATCGCTCAAGGTGAAGCGGGAATGCCGTGGACCGCGATGAGTCCCTACACCGCGGCCTGGAGCCATTACGTGGCAGCAGGTTTCCTGAAGATATTGGGAACCTCTCTTCTTCACTACCGAATCAGCGGCATTGCACTCGTCTTCGCCGGTATATTTCTGATTTCTCGAGCTTTGGTCCGAGTCGGTAACCGCCGCGCGGCAACACTTCTGCCTGTGCTGACCGCGTTCTTCACCCCACTCGTCATCAATCACCGATTCACGATCGAGATAACGACCTTCCACACCTTCTGCTTCGGTCTGCTTTGCTATGGGCTCGCTGTCCGACTGGCCGGTAAGCCCCTCCTCGCCTGGGCCTGCCTGATCCCCGCCATCGTACTCGGAACGACGTCACACATTCTCTTCATCGCGCCTGTTGCCGCGGCTCTCGGCTGCGCCATCCTCCGCGGTTCTCCGTTCCAACGAGTTGACCGCGCCGGCGTCGCCTTGACTTCGCTCATCCTCACCGCTCATTTTGCGGCCATCGTCCCCAGAATTCCGGAGAAAGATAAGGCCGTGGCATTGGCGATTGCCGGTGGAGCCGTCTTGATCTGGTCCGCTGTTTTTCGTTGCCGCACGCCGGTCTCCGCCCGGTTCCTAAGAGCGGTGCGCTCGGCAGCTCTCTTTCTTTCCGCGCCAGGGTTCCTCATTCTGCTTTTTTTCTCGGAGGGCCACTGGTCCATCTTGGCGACCCAAGGAAAGATCGCGAATCCGGCCCTAATCTTTTCGAGCGTCGCAGCTCTTGCCATCGTTTTGACCTGGGCCATAGTGAAAAGCATTCACCGGCCGCCTTCGCATAACCGGCACGAAAAAGACGCCTTCCTATTCATGACTCTCTGTACACTGTTTGTTTCAGCCAGCATGCTGAAGCCAGCAGTTCGATACTTCGAAACACCGCTACTGTGCCTGGTCGGATTTCTGAGCATCTGTCTCTCTCGTCTGGAACCCCGGCCACAGCGGATCCTCACCGCGCTATTCGTAACCGCGGGCACGTTGCAACTCAGCCTGAACTATTTTCTCCCGGCGCTGACACATGGCCCGGTTGACCGGGGCTTTCGCTTCCTGATCTTCAAAGACCGCTCCACCGACTTCCTGGACAAACAGTCACTCGTCAGAACACTGAGCGGACAAGGTTTCCGCAAGACGGACGTCACAACCCAAGATCCGCGAATTGAGGAGGCTCTGCGCTTCCTTTCGATTGGCGACTGGCCGGACGTTACTCGGGGTCACGAGAAAGGCGGACACTCGGTCTCCGTGGACCGAGCGCAGACTATCGACCTGCTTTCGCTCCCTCGCAACGCGGTCCGGAGCGGGGAATTCGTATTCTGGCCCAACGAGAACTCAGGCGGCCGCTGATTGAACCAGATTCTTTGCCGCAGTCACTAACTGGTCCACATCAAACGGCTTCTGAATGAAGCCCTGAGCCAGATGAGCCCATTTTGCACGATCCGGCTTCTGATAGGCGGACATTAGTAGAACCGGGACGGTTGAGCCCTGCGGCGTCCTCCGCAATCGTTCCAGGAACTCCCATCCATCCATCACTGGCATACGCAGATCGAGCAGAATGACGGATGGCACCTCGCGTTTCACCTGCTCGAGCGCCTCAGCTCCATCGCTGCTTGTGCGGACGCAGAAGCCCTCCATTTCGAACAGGCTCTCCAGAAGGGAAAGAATCGTTGCGTCATCATCAACGATTAGGACCTCGGCACTATCAAGAGATTTGTCCGCAGGGGCCTGCATCATCCCCTTCTTGATGCAAAGAATGGGACAGCAAAACAGCGAACGGCCTCTGTTGCACAACACTATACTTAACCACTCGGGCTTATTTCGCAAAAGTGTAATGCTGCTTTAACACCGGACACGCGTTTTAATGGTCTAATCGTTGAATGAAGCAGCTGCTGTTTACTCCACCGGTTCGGTTCGCTCTGGCGATGGCACTGGTAACCATCCTGCTATGGTGGACGAAGTCGCAGAACTATCTTCTATTCCATCTGCTGGTAGAACTCTTCGCCGCCATCATTTCCTTTTCGGCATTCCTGTTTGCCTGGCATTC
>CAYOWB010000077.1:0-677 GCA_964407515.1 uncultured Bacteriovoracaceae bacterium | reverse complement strand
ACTTCGACGACCATTTTCTGATTTTCCCGGGAATCGCCCTAGGATTCATGGCGATTTTCGACGTAGTCCACATCTCCGCCTACAAGGGGATGGGCATCTTTCCCGCGGATGACCCGAATCTTCCGACCCAGCTCTGGGTAGCGTCTCGTTATCTCCTTGCTGGTACGATGCTCTTTGCCCCAGCCTATCTTTCAAAGAAGGTGAACATTCGAAAGATGATGCTGTCGTACAGCCTAATTACAGCGTCCGCGTTCGCCTTGATCTTCTCTGGGCTCTTTCCTGACTGTTTCATCGCCGGCCAAGGGCTGACACGGTTCAAAATCTTGAGCGAGTACCTCATTACCGGTCTCTTCCTGTTCGCCGGCTGGCTGCTGCACCAAAAGCGTCATCATCTCTCTAAGACGGACTTCCACTGGCTCATGGCCTTCTTTGGCACGACCATCGCCTGTGAACTGTGCTTTACCGTCTATCGGGACGTGTTCGACTTATTCAATTTCACAGGCCACCTCTTCAAGACGGCGGCAGTCTTCTTTCTGTTCAAGGCAGTCATCCACAGCGGCCTTGTAAGGCCCTACGATACCCTCTTCAGGAGTTTGAAACAGCGGGAGAGTGAACAGCGGACGTTAATCCAAGAGCTTCAAGTCGCGCTCAACAGCATCCAGACGCTGCAGGGCCTT
>CAYOWB010000076.1:13844-14687 GCA_964407515.1 uncultured Bacteriovoracaceae bacterium | reverse complement strand
CTTCACGGGAGCCTCGAAGCCTGGGACCAACCGCTTGTAGGAGTTAGTGCTCGGATTCGTCAACCCGAGCAACGCGGGACCGTGCGCGAGAATTCCACCGATGTACCAACGAGCGAGCTGCGACAAACCGGCATATCCGTTCTTGTCGTAGAAGATCGGCTTGCCGCCCTTCTTCAGCAGCTGATGGAAGTGCATGCCACTTCCCGCTTCGTTGTAGAGCGGCTTCGGCATGAACGTTACCGTCTTGTTGTGCTGCTTGGCCACCATCTTCACGATGTATTTGACCATCATCGTGATGTCGCCTGCCCTCTTGAGCGGGTTCATGCGAATCTCGATCTCGCTCTGGCCCGGACCGCCGACTTCATGGTGATGGTAGCGGACGGGTACGCCGCAAGACTCCACGTGTTTCACCATCTCGGCGCGCACATTGTAGAGGTGATCGAGCGGCGGTATCGCGTGATAGCCGCCCTTGCGCGGAATGGTGTAGCCGAGATTCGCTTCCTCGCGCGACGCGAAGCTGTTCCAGTCAGCCTCGCACGAGTCGATCTGATAGTGCGCGACATTGATGTCGTTCTTGTAGTTGATGTGATCGAAAATGTAGAACTCGAACTCCGGTCCCCACAGGCTCTCATCCGCGATTCCCGTGGACAGCAGATACCGCTCTGCCTTCTCGGCAATGTAGCGTGGGTCGCGCTCGTACTTCTTCAGCGTGCCGGGTTCCGCGACGTCGCAAACGAAGCTCAGCGTCTTCTGTTCCCAGAACGGATCGAGCTGCGCAGTCGTAGGATCCGGCAACAGGACCAGGTCACCCGCTTCGAGCTGCTTGAAACCCGGAATACTGGA
>CAYOWB010000076.1:9059-13802 GCA_964407515.1 uncultured Bacteriovoracaceae bacterium | reverse complement strand
AACTGACTGATCGGCAGACTGAGATGATGCCAACCTCCGAAGAGATTGCTGAACTTCAGATCCACCATCTCGAAGCCCTGGGCCTTCGCCCAACGAATGAGCTCCGTCGCACGAACGGGCGCACCCTTCGTGCCTTTCTTTTTCGTAGTCATGGATACTTCCCCCTGGTTTTCCCGGACGGACCCTTCTTCCGCGGCCCATCCCTCCATCTTTAATGAGATCAGGAAAAACTAGCAGGCGAAACCCCGTGGGGCCACTCTAAAAGAGCATGAAAAGCAGCCCTCTACTCGCCGCAGTTGACCTGGTGGTTGCCTGGGGTCACACTAGTATTAAGCGACTATGAAGCCCTCTGGCCTGGCTGTATTCATCCCGATCCGCAACGGAGCCCTGACGCTTCCCAAGCTCCTCGACCGTCTTCCCGGAGATATCCGCAAGACGGCGTCGGAGATCATCGTCCTGGACAATCACAGCACGGACGGAACCGAACAAGTGGCCCTGGCCTACCGCCAGATCCACCAGATGCAGAACATGAACGTCATTCGGAACAGCTCGATCCTCAGCTCCGGATTCAATCACAAGATGATCCTGCGCCACTGCATCGACCGCGGCTACACCGCCCTGGTGACCATCCCAGGTGACGGCCACCATTCCATGAGCTGTATCCCCTCCCTGGCCGACCCGATCTTACAGGACGCCTGCGACTTCGTGGCAGGAGCGATCATGGAAGGCATTCCGTTCTACCGCTATCTAGGCGAACGTACTCGTGTTTCCGTCCAGAACACCCTTCTCGGAACCCGCCTTTCATCCTTTCACCCCGGATATCGGGCGTTCGCCCTCGATGTCATGCGACGCCTACCTTTCGAGAAGCTTTCGCATGATGAGCGCTTCCACACCGAGATCGTGATCCTCCTCAAGCATCACCGGAAACGCCTTCAGGAACGATTCCTTCCCGCTTCCGCCGTGAACCCCGGCTTCCAGCTCGGCCAAAGCTCCTTGTCCACGACCTTGGGCTACTACTTTCACAAGAAAGGCCTCTGGCGATCCCCCCTTTGGGGCTATGTCCTCGGCTAAGCCTCGGACTTCCACATTGACGCACCAAGTCGCCCCCGGTATGACAGCCGGACGATGAAGCGCCTCTCGGACATCCTGTCTCCGACGACCTCCCTGCTTTCCTGGTTGGCACTGTGCGTGTCTCTCGTGGCGCTCTTCCGCCCCACACTCAGGGAGTTCCTCCTCTGCGCCGCGGTGGACACCCTGGCTCTCATCCTGACCATTTCCATCGACCGCGTCCTATTCCCGAGGCTATTTCCGGCATACCGCCCCGTCTTCAATCAGGTGGACGAAGGAAAACTGGCGACACTCTCCCCGCTCGAGAAAGCGGAACTCTTCCAGGAACTCCTCGCCTTTCCCTTCCGTCGCTCTCTGTACTTTCTGCTCGTCTCCTTTTTCAAGGTCGCGCCCGCATCGCTCATGGTCACCTTTTTCTGGCACCATCCCGACTCCGTGAGCGACCGTGCCGTGCGGATGATCCTCGTCGAAATCATGATCCAAGGCTATTTCTTCGGAAGCGTCTACGTCGAAAGCCACATGAGGGTGTCACAGCTTCTGGAGTCCCTCCATGATCGCTACGACTGGTCGGATGTCTTCCAGACGTCGCAGGTTCCATCACGACAGAAGGAGTACTCGCGTCACCTTTACGTCGCCTTCGGGACGCTGCTGTCCTTCGCCGGCATGCTGCTCATGTTCCTCGTCACGACCGAATGGCAGCGTCCACTCCTCGAACGGATTGTCATCATCGGTGGGGTCACGCTCACCAGCTGTCTTCTGTTCTTCCGGCTCTGGACACTGGACCGCAATCTCTTCCACGGCGGACTCGAGAAGGTATTCGACTCGTTCTCCAGCCTCGATTTCAGAACCAGCGGTACGCGCACCATTCCGCTGCATTCCACGCATGCCCTGGCGCGTTTTCAGCGCACCTTCAACGAGCTGACGACGCGGCTGCGCGAGCAGGAAACCCATATTTCTCAATGGATCGCCCACGAGACGGAACAAAGCCGTGCCCGCGTTCTCGGGGAACTCTCGAGCGTCGTCATTCACGACATGGCTGGCCCTCTCCAGGTGGCGCAGTTCTGCGCTGACGAGTTGAAGGCCAATCCCGATGCCCCGAACCGGAGCGCCTTGCTGGAACAGTTGCACCTCGGCATCGGCCGGATCAGCGGACTCACACTCTCCCTTCGAACCGCACTGCGCACCTCCAAGGCCTCGAGCGACGGCATCGGCTTCGGAAAGGCGCATGAGGACGTCCTGCGATTCCTCGATACGGAATTCGCGGACCGTGGCTTCCGAAAAATCCAGATCACCGTCGACTCACGCCTCCCTGATGTTACGACGGTCATGCCGCAGTCCGATCTCGTTCACATCCTCTACAGCATCTATAAGAACCGCACCGAGAGCCTTCTTGCTAGTGACACACGTTCCCCGTCTATTCAGACGACGCTGATCGCCTGCGATCCCGCCTCGATCCTGATCGATGTTTCCGACAACGGACCAGCTCTTTCCACCGAGGGATTTGAGAGCATGACGACGGGCGGAGTACTCGCCGGAACGCAAGAGATCTTCCACGAGTGGTTGGGCCTGAGGCTCGTCCGTCGCCTTCTCGAACGCCACAACGGCAACCTCACGGTGCTGCCGTCCACCCAGGGCAACAGCGTTCTGCGCATCACGCTGCCTCGGACCGTGCAGCACCAGCGCCCCCTGCGCCCGCGAACCGTCACCCGCGCCCGCGTCTCCGAATCTGCCACCGCCTCGCTTTAGTAGTCCAGGCTAGGAGTCCCGGCAACCCACAGACATCACAGCGCTTTTTATCCATCACCTCGAGGTCACTTTCTTCCGATACGTCAGGGAAGAGCCTGCATGCGCGCGCTGAGACACATCGCATTCTCGACCACTATCCTGTTCGCTACTCTGTTGGCGGGATCTCACTCGGGCCTTTCGGCACCGAGCCAGGCCGGCCCCCATCCACCTTGTCACCTCCGCACGATCCTGGAAAAGGAGCTGACTGAAGAGGGCGCACTGTCGACCCAGCTCCACGGACTCAGTCCAGACGAAGCCTTACAATCGGCGTTCTCACGCGGAGACCTCAATACAGTGCGGACGCTCCAGGCCCGAATCGAAGAAGCGCTGAAGAACGCCCGGCTGATTGAGCGGAAAGAGCTCGCGCGGTTTGATCCATCGGTAACCGACGGCCCCCCGACTCCAGGCCATGGCCGAACGGAAGCGTACCGGGTGCGACTGCGCACCACCGACGGCATTGAGCTCGAAGGCATCTGGAAACCAGGACGTGGCGAATTCAGCGACCTAGGCGCCGAAGTGGCTGCCTACGAGGTCGGAAAACGCCTGAGCCTCAACGTCCCGGTCACCGTCGAACGAACGTTTCCCGTGGCGGGAAAAAGCCTGGCGGGTTCGCTTCAACTGTTCATTCATGCGGCCCCCTCGGCGCGTCTCATCAGCCGCGCGCCCGGCCCCAGTCGTGCGGCACGCTCCTTCGATAGCCTCATCGGAAATCTGAGGGACCGCCACGCCGACAACTACCTTTTTTGGTATCCCGAGTACGGCCTGAACGACGAGGTCCTGATCGACCATGGACAGGCGTTCTTCTTTTCAAACAGCGACATCATTCTCGCTCCGGAAGACGCGGCGACAGCAAATCGGCTCCGGTCGATCGATGAAAATGAACTCCGCCAGATCCTCATTCCACTCGTCGGAGAGAAGCGCACTCGCGCCTTTCTCCAAAGAAGGCGCCACATTCTTTTTCGTCTCGATTATCCGGACCTCTTCCCGCGCGGGGAAATGGGACTGAACGGTCCCGGTAAGAGTTCCATCCCGCGCATCCTGCGCGAGTCTGCACTCGATCTGGCGATCCACAACCTCGAAATCCTTCCCGAGGAAGCCTTCCGCAAGGCACTCGAAATCCTGAGGCAGGAACACCGCCTGCGGTAAAACCGCGGCCCTTCAGCGTTTTTGCATCGCGTCAAAATGCCATTGACCCAGCCCTTCCCACCCCTCTACGCTTAATAGGGAGAGGAACAATGATGTTCCTCCCAAAGGGGGTCAGAAGTCATGTTGATCACTCTCCGTAAAGGGCTGAGCATCGGCCTCGCCGCCGGCCTCATCGCCTCATTCACCGCCACGTCAGTCTTCGCGCGTTCCGACGGGGAACGCCCGTCATTCGTCGAGCGCAATATCGCCTCCGCCCCCGTCAAAGCGGAAGGCACGCTCGTCTGCCACAAGGCCTCGCCCGAGGCCAGCGACTGCGCTATGCGGCTCCAGGCGAACAACGGAAAGGTCTACGACCTCCAGGATACCGCCGAGGCCGAGAAGCTCTTCAGGTCCGGGAAGACACACGTCACCGTCCGAGGCAAAGCTCTCGACTCCGGCAAAGCAATCGAGATCTACGAAGTGAAGTAATCCACACGTCAAGGGGTCATGGCGGCGCCGTGACCCCTTGACTTCCCTTTTCAGCCCGTCCGGGCCCGACGCTCCGTCATCTCAAGAATTTAATCTTCATGCACTGTGAATAAAGTCGTCGCTCCGCCGATTGACTCTTCTAAGATTGATTCCAGCTTTGCCAAAGGAGGAATCAGTATGAAGTGCAATGTCGGTAATACGGATCGTGTGGTCAGAATCATTGTCGGAATCGGCGTCATGGCCGCCGGCGCTTACTATCAAAGCTGGTGGGGCGCG
>CAYOWB010000076.1:1380-9045 GCA_964407515.1 uncultured Bacteriovoracaceae bacterium | reverse complement strand
CTCGGCGCTGTTCCGCTCCTGACCGGCCTCATGCGCTGGTGTCCCGCCTACCTGCTTTTCTCCGCGGACAGTTGCGGAGCGCATTGCGGCTGTGCCGCGAAATCGAAATAGTGTCGTGCCCCGGGGGCCCGGCCATCTCCCCAGAAACGGGCCCCCTCTTTTCTTCCCTGCGAAGCGTTACTTGATCTCGCCGAGCAGAATCTTCAGCGCATCCACCGAAATCACGATCTCCCGAATCGACTGCACCAGCGAAGCGACGATCGCCAGCAGGCTTCCTCCGAACAGGACCGTTCCGGCGCCTTGTTGATTCATGAAAATGGCGAACATCGAACTCGTGCACAGAATGAAACCCAGGATTCCGAGGAACTGCATGGAGCGGATCAGGTCGATCCGGACCTTCAGATTGACGATCTGACGTTCCACGCTGTCCGGACCACCCGCCAGGTGCATCTCATTCGACACCTTCTTGCGATAGAGTTCACGGATCAGCGCCGCAAGCGCGAGAAAGCGATTCGTGTACGCCAGCAGAAGAAGCGAAATAGCCGAGAACAGGATACTGGGAGTCGTCAGTGTGATTTCCATGCTGAGAGCATACCGGCACCGCGCCGCGCTCAGCAAGAAATCCGGCGAACACTCAGGCCGATCAGCGAGGATCGCGTTCAAGCAGTCCGATTACCCCAAAGTACTGGGGGTCGGATTTCCCGTCGGCGTGCCGCCGGGACTCGGGCTTTCGCTCGGGCTGGCACTGGGAGACGGGTTCGGGGAAACGCACTTGCCGGACGGATTGCAGCACTTGGTCTTCTCCTCGTCGCAGGTGAAGCCGCCAGCGCATTCGCCCTTGGCGTCACAGCAGAAGCCCTGATCGTTGCAATGGTCCTTGCCGCTTCCGTTCTTGGAGCTTCCACAGTGACCAAGTCCCTGGACGTCGCAGCAGTAGCCGGTGGGTTGGCACTCATAGCCCTCTTTGCAAGCGCCCGATTCATCACAGCAGTAACCCGACTTGTCGCAGAAGAAATTCGCGCTGCTCGTGCAGTTATTCTGCGCATCACAGCAGTTGCCGGCTTCGTCGCAGCGATACGGACTCATGAGCGTAGGCGTTGGAGTGGGAGTCGGCGTCGCGGTCGGAGCGGCGGTCGGCTCTGCCGTGGCGCCGGCGCCCGGCTCAGCATCGGTCACTTCCACGGTTCCGGACATGCTCGCTCGACCGTGGACTTCACAGTGGTAAGGATAAGTTCCCGGCGTATTGAAGGTGTGCTGGAAGGACTCTCCGGGCTGCAAGATTCCCGAGTCGAATTGCCTAGGGGTGTCGGATGTCACCGTGTGGGCGACCGTATCCTGGTTTACCCAGTTCACTGCCGTGCCGACCGGCACACGCAAGGGATTCTGACCGAAAGCCTGCGGCCCTTTTCCAGCGGCGCCCCGCTCAATCGTCACCGTGATGGTGGAGGCGGCCATCTCGACCGACGTTACAGCGCCATTGGCATCGGCCTGCGCGTTTCTCCAAGAGGTCGTTCCCTGCCAAGCAAACGCCAAAGCACTCGCCATCAGCAGTCCGGCCACCGGCCTGGTGAACTTCTTCCATTTCTTCATGCAATCGCTCCTTGTTTTCCAGGCAGCGACTGCAAGCGATATTCCGACTCCACCCGCAGGCTCCCCAGATCGAGGATTGGTCTGCATCCTGTCATGTCGGCCTTCGGACTGCCACTGGTCAGCGGCGTTAGATCAGCCATTTCAGGGGGCGAGTGACTCGCTAACGTTCCTGGAGGGAGCGGACCATACGGTTGTGGCTTGCTCCGATCTTCTGTTCCATCAGGACCTTCTCTGGCTGCGAGAGCCAGAGGCGAAGGTGGTCCGGATAGTCCGGGGAACGCTCTTCGTTTGCCTCGATGATCTGAATCATCCTGGTCAAGGCTTGGGTGGAACCCAGCGAGAATGGGATCCCGAGGCAGTGAACCTGGACCTTGAGCCGGCTTTTGCCGTGTGGCCCCAGCTTCAGGTCAACGAAGGGGCCACGGACCCGGTCATGACCATGGTAGCCTTCGACTTCCACACGAAGCCCCTGCGTGGGGAATTGAATCCGAATATGCCGAGAAGTGTCCGTATCCAGAAAGAGGCTCAGGTCGCCCTTCACGCGGTAGAATCCGTCCAGCTTCAGATTCCCTTCCATGCGGATATCATAGTCCCAGGATCCGCCGCACACTGTGAAGTTCACCTTGCCGCGGACGCTGAGCTGGTTTCGGTAGAAGAGGTCGCGGTCGTCGCACTCGACTCTCACCCTCAGGCCTTCTGTCGAAAGAGGGATCGACTCTTGAACCTTGGGATAGAAAAAGCTGTAGAGTCGGTCGTCCACCCGTCGGGTCCACTGGTACTCAAAGGTCTCGAACTTTCCGGGAATCTGAGTGAGGGACGACCCCTGCTTGAAGTCCTCGATCGTGTTGAGACACGCGCCCCCGGGAAAGGTCCAGCGCACAGGGCTCGTGGCCTTCCAGACCATCCGGTCTTTTGATTCCCAGGCGTGGGGAGTAAGAGGGATGGGATTCCGGGCACCCCGGGGAGTGAAGTATGGGACGGGCATCTCGGACTTGGCGATCAGGGCGGGAAATTCGACCGTAAGCCCTCGCTTCGAACAGTCCAGCGGGACACGTGTTTCCGCGAAGCTGAAGGTACTGGCGGGCAGGCAGGCCGCTGCGGAGTCACAGCCAGGCTCATAGATGTCGGGATTGTACCAGTGAGCAGTATAGCGCACGGTGGGGTCGGCGGGTTCCGAGTGAATCCGGTGTTCCTCCGCGCCGTTTCTGGGAGCAAGCGGATGCAGAATCGGTCGGAAGGCGGCCAGTTTGGGTTCGAGGATGGCCGTACACTTGAGGTCAGCGGCCTGCGCAAAAGGGAGCGAGAGGATCAGAAAGGCCAAGGGAATTCGGAATAGGCTCAAGCGCATAGGGGGCGAAGTAGAAAATTTAACCCAAACTGTCAAGTATTCAGTTCCTCCGTATTCAGCTTCTCCGCCAACTGGACCAGCCCCAGACGGAGGCGGAATTAAGGCCCGATCCCAGGCCCCCATGGTTTTGCGGGTCCGAAAAAAAAGAGGCGAGATCATGTGCATTCTTACGATCAGATTCCTTGGGTGTAATGGAAAAAATCCACCAGATCGCCTCCTGAGCCTTGCGGGAGTTTCGAGCGTGAAGCTGGCGGAGTCATCATTCGCTGATCAAGCTCAGCTACTTCTTCTTTCGTATCATGAACGAAGCCCCCTCAAGCTCCGTGTAGACGATTCCCTTACGGCTCGTGAGTACCCCAATCATCTCTGAAGGCAGATGAGCGGCGTGGACGAGGAGCGTTCCTCCGGGATTCAGGATGTCCAGGTAGGCCTCTATGATGGCTGAGGGGGCATCCGAGTAGGCGGCGATCGCATATACGTCGGTAATCAGATCGGTTTTTCCCAATCGCCGGATGCTGGCGGGCGTCTGTTTACCTTCCAAGTATTGAAACTTGCCCTGGCTTTTGGCCTCGAACTCTCGGACATTTTGCTTGCCCCTCTTTCCGCCGGGTATCTTGTAACCCACGGCTAGCATCTCCGGCGCCTCCTTGCCATACAGCCGCAGTACAGCTCGTTGCGCCAAGGCGTTCCCGGCACCCATGTCGATCCATCGTTTTCCTTGGCCTCGCATCTGCCTGATCGTGGACGCCAGGCGTCCGCTGAACACGCCATTGTACTCTGCGTAGGTTCTGCTGACATTGAAGTCGTTGTTCTTGACGAGGTCCCATTTCGTACGGTCGGGGCGGCGCTTTGGAAGCCCCTGTGGGGTCGGCTTATGCCCTGACGAGGTGAAAAGTGCTCGCAGAGCCGGACTCAAACAGCGGCGGGATTGGGCCGCCCCGGCGGTTTCACCGGCGAGACTGAAGGACAGGAACAGAATGAGACACCCCGACACGCGGATCATCACTTACGTATCGGCCTCTTATCGGGATTGGATAAGCGCAGAAGCACTTCTGCAATAGATAGGCGTTCTTGGGCCACCTGCCCGCGCGGTTTACTTTCGGTACCGCTTCCTACCCGAAAATCTGAGTGGCTCCGGGGACCTCTGGGGCTTCTTGATCTAGACGCGTAATCCGTCGTCTTTCGGTTGTACTCACCCTGACGTAGCCGACCCTCATAAGGGACGGCTGCGGAGTAAGGGCGCGGCCGGTGCCAATAGCTAAATGCGGCGCCCCGTGGAGAGAACACGCCAATCAAAGGGACCAAACACCGAAAGGCACCCGTGCAGCTGCACTCGTTCCGGTGAAAGCTTCGCCCTGTGCTCAGCGCGTCTCAAAAATTCACGAAGATCATCAAGCATAGTCTGCGCTTTCCTGGCGTCCTCAGGCGTCAGCCAATAAGTTCCCATGATTTTCGCCCCAGGCGTCCGGTCTGCTGCTGACAGAAAACCTTGAATCGCACTCTGTTTAAATGCGCGATCCAGTGCTCCATCCTTTCGCCAAATCGGTTCACCACGAACCAAGACTTTGATTCGATCTCGGGGATGTCGCTCAATCAAACCGATCGACTCGAGCTCTCTCAGCTTCCGTGAAATCGCCGCTCGCGACAGAGAGCATGTCTTGGCAATTTCCTTCACTGATACGCCATGAAGTAAATGATCGAATACGGTAAGCGCATCAAAATCCTTCGCTAACACTGCCTCTTGCTGCTCGGTATATTGAAATGTCTCCGTTCCGGACATACCCGCTGCGGCAGCCAGCTCGAAAAATGCGATCCCTGTCACGGAAAGGATCCGATCCAACCCCCTTAGATCAAGGCCATCGCCACGAAGCCAGCGTTTCACCGTGGGAACTGAAACCTTAAGTCGCTTCGCCAACTCCGCTTGAGTGAACCCCCGACCCTTGACCAACTTCCGTAGAACGTTCAAAACATCGCTCAACATGATCCCAAAGGTATCAGAATTTGACCCTTCGGAGAACGGCATACTGCGCATGGCTAAAAGCGGGTATTGGTCAGGCGCGACTGGCGACAGTCGAAATCAATAGGAGATACGTTATGAAATTGCTTGTTGTAATGGGATTTGTGACTTCAATATCGGCGTCTGCGCATGCGACGGCAGGGACGTCTCTGGGACCGACGGCCTGTCCTTCAGATGAACAAGGGGTGGTCCTGGTCGTTACCCAAGAATGCGACCCGAGGATGCATGTGTGCATCTGCGAAGGACTCAAGCTCAGTGACATTCAGTGGATGGAGACACATCCTTTGACTCACTGGTCGCCGAAAACAATCAGGTTCTACTGCGGTCGGCACCAGGCTCTCGGACAGCGGATAACCGGTGATCTCACGTTCACTCCCCTTGAATTCGATGGGATCACGGTTTGTCAGTCATGGTTCTATCCTAAACAACAGTAAGACCTCGGGTTCCCTTCCTGTGTTCCCTGGCCGTGAAAACAAAAAAAGGCCCCACTCTTCTGGGGTGGAGCCTTTATGTTTTAATGGCTGGGGGCGCTCTAAGCTCGTCGAACCCTTCGTCGTCGTGCGCGAGTACGAGAGCCGATGGAAAAAGGGCGGAATCAATCTGGCGGAGCTGGCACAACTACGCTGGAAAGATAACTGGCCGGTAGAGCGACTGGTCCGGCATTTTGGCCGGAGTCAGGCGGTCATCTACCGTGCTCTTAGGCAGATCAGGACGCCTTCCTGACCATGCGTTCAAGATCGATTGCCTTTTTGTCCACCAACTCGCCGTGGACATAACGATGAAGAATGCTCCCAATGAAGGTCTGATAGGGAATGCCGAGACGTTCCGCCTCGGAACGCAGATCCGCCAGGACCGAGCCATCTAGCCGAATGCTGATGGCCGTCTTGGCGGCCTCGGAGTCGCTCTTCACCCTTCCGGCCCTTTTCTTCAGTTTGCTGAGGTCATATTCCTTCTTCATATTGCTTCGACTCCTTTCTTGTAGCTCGCCGCGCGGAAATGATTCGGATCATGCTCCCCTCCAGCCGCTCGCAGAACACAACCAGAAGAAGCTGAGCCTTGCTGGAAAACCCCACGCGGATAAAACGGTCCTCGCCTTCGCTATGCTCGGGATCAAAGAACTCCAGTGCCTTTGAGTCTGCCCAAGTCGTTTGCGCTTCCTCGAACCAGACCCCGTGTTTCTTGTAGTTGCTGCGATTCTTGGATTCGTCCCACTCGTATCTCACGAGTATCAATTGTATGCTATTGTATATACCTGAGTCAAGGCTGGACCGGTATCCGCCTGGCTTACTCCCTAGAGAACACCTTCAGGGCAAGACTGAGTTCGTCGGTTTTCAGGGATTTCCGGGCGCCGCACAAATAACATAGCGATTTTACGGCACTACCTCGGATCCACCCACACTCACTTAAGCCCCGATCAGTAGCCCGCGATACCCGTCGAAACCATTAGTTTCAAAGGTATTTCTTGGATAGGGACCGTAGACCCGCTGTTGAAAATTCAGCTTCAACACTTTGTTGAAGACAGGGTTGCGCGGTGCGTCGCGCCGATCTATAAGCCTCATTCGTATGAACGAAGTGGCTTTCTACCAAAAAACACTGCGCGAAGAGCTGCAGAGACGCTGCGAGAAGAATCCGCGGTACTCGGTTCGGGCCTTTGCCCGCGCGCTCAGCGTAGACGTCGGGGCGCTCTCGCGAGTCCTCTCGGGCAAGCAGATCCCTTCGATGAAACTCGCCAAGACGCTTCTGGATGCGCTCGAACTTCCTGCCGAAGACGAGCAGTCCTTTTTCGCGTCATTGGCTCAGACCCAGAAAGCTCGAAACCTTCAGCGACTCAATCCTGCCTTTCGTCGCTTTGATACGACGGTTGGCCCTAAGGAACTCAGCATTGACCTCTATCGCGTCATTGCCGACTGGTATCACGCCGCCATCCTCGAGCTGACCTTCACGGAAGAACTCAAGAGCGACCCGCGCGTGATCGCGCGGAAACTTGCCATCTCCATCGCCGAGGCCAAGCTTGCGGTCGAACGCCTCCTGGAACTTGGACTTCTCGAAGAGAAGGATGGAGTCTTGAAGAAGAGCGCCGAGCAGCTGACCACGTCTGACAAGAATCTCACCACACCGGCTCTGCGCAAGAATCAGAAACAGTTTTTGGAGAAGGCGATTCATTCGCTCGAAAACGATCCCATCGAGGATCGAAGCACGACTTCGATGACGATGGCGATTGATCCAGACAAGTTACCCGAAGCAAGAAAGATGATTCGGGATTTCAATAGAACCCTTTGTCAGTTCCTGGAGTCCGGGAAAAGAACGCGGGTCTATAACCTAGGGGTCGCGTTGTGCCCCCTGCAAGTGAAGGAGTAGGAAATGAAAACGAAGCACATGGTTCTTATGGCGGTACTAACGGTAAGCGCGTCAGTCGCAAGGGTTCCCGCGGCATTTGCTGGAACTGAGGCGCATGGTGGAAATACCGTCGTATGCCGAAATGTCGATGGCTCGATCAAAGACGCGAAGGCTTTTGATCTATACGAGGGGAAAGAACTCTATGACCTAAACATCATCGAATCGGCTGGCACGATCGATTCAGAGGTCGCGAGAATAGTCGCCAAAGCGAAGCAATCGTTTCCAGCCTTTGGACAAGCACTTCAGAGCGAAGTCATCGACGTACAGCGCCGGTTGAGGATCAAGCCTCTTGCGCTAAGTCGAATTGACGATT
>CAYOWB010000076.1:0-1362 GCA_964407515.1 uncultured Bacteriovoracaceae bacterium | reverse complement strand
GCCAGGTTGAGCAGATCGCCGTTTATGTAGACCGCACAGGGACAGTTCTTGTCGATCAGACGCTTTGGGATAGCTTGGCCCCGATGGACCAAGCGGCACTCCTAGTTCACGAAGCCGTGTATAAGATGGCACGTGAGGGTGCGCAGGCCCCGAACTCCGTCGGTGCCCGCTACATCGTCGCAAAGCTTTTCAGCGAAAAAACCATGGGACCGTCTGACTTTGATCTCGTGAAGGGCGCCGTGCCTTTGTGTCGTCAGGTGACCTTGTCGGTTAAGGGCAAGAGAGCCGAGATTTCGGGTGAGCTCTATACAGCGGCAGACGGGGGCCAAGCAATCAGCACTGGAAAAACGCTGGTGGTTTCCGCTTCCCAGCCAAAAACTGTCTCTATCTGCACGAACTACAAGAGCCATACTATCAGCTTCCGGTTTAGCGTCGTCGATTCGCGCCAGCGAAGAATAGAAGTACAGGCTCATGACGCATCTACGGGTAGGATTATCGCCGGAAAGAGATTTGACATGGGCCCCTACTTCGAATTCGTACGGGCCCGAGTGTTCGCATTTTCGCTAGCGAAGCAGTAAATACGAATAGTAACTGACACGAAGGGAAACCATATGAAAACCCATAAAATCGGAATGATTGGATTGTCTATTGCGAGTGCACTGGCACAAATACCGTCAGCTCAAGCCGACCAATATATTGACTTCTCGGCTAAAGAAATCGCTGCCATCAATACGGTGGTGCAGGCGCCAACATCGGCAAGGGCTCTCCTTTTGTGTCCGAAGGAGCTTGCTACCGCGACGAAATCGGGTGCAATCGTAGTTGGAGGAACGAGGTATACTTCGTACTTTGGCCAAGCATATACTTTTCACTTTGCGAAAGACGAGATGCGGGTTTGGTTGACTGTTCAGCTTGAGTCCAGGACCCAGGAGGGCCGAGTCCTGGATCCTCCAAAGATCGACTGTTCGCTGTTCGATGCGACAGACTCAAACGAGTAAGACGGATCAGAAATCAAATCTTCTTGTTTCGTGAGCCCCACGCTCACAGATGAGCAAAGAAAAGATGCAGGGAGATCGGTTTCAAGCCGGTCTCCCTGTTGTGTTTCTAGCGGCGCCTTTCAAAGCTCGTCTTTGTGAGCCTTTCCCCGGCCGGGACATTTCGTTTAATTTTTTAAACATCGGCGTTTAATTTGCTAAATATTAAAGATCCGGAGCCCATCATCGACCCCTACGATTTCAGCAAAAAGAGAGGCGAATTCCGCCTGACTTCAGCAGATTCCATGTTTTGCCACGGTTGAGACCGAGAAGCGACACACTTTGTGGTGTGAGCCATTCTGCATGAAGCGCAGAGCATTCACGGCAAGGC
>CAYOWB010000075.1:8966-14910 GCA_964407515.1 uncultured Bacteriovoracaceae bacterium | reverse complement strand
CGAAGAAAGGGACCACCCTCTGGATTCGGTTGCCGCTCCACAGAGAGGAACGGAAAAGATGAGCGTCAGAGTGCTTCTCGTGGATGACCATCCGGTCGTGCTAGATGGGCTGAAAAGCAGTCTCCGGGACTATGCGGATCTGGAGATCGTCGGCGCCGCGAAGAACGGCGAAGAGGCGATTGCACTGACGTCGAAGTTCAAGCCCGAGGTCGTATTGATGGATATCAATATGCCGCGGATGAACGGCATCGAAGCGACACGGGTGATTAGCAAGGAGTACCCTGAGACCAAGATTCTCGTTCTGACGATGCATGATCAGCCCGAGTATGCGCGTGAGGTGATTGCGGCTGGAGCGCGTGGTTACATCCTCAAAGACTCCAGTCCTGAAGACGTGGTGCGCGCGATCCGCGCGGTCGTCGGTGGCGGCTTGTTCTTCGCGAGTGGAATGGTGGGGCGCGTGCTGGAGTCGCCGGAGAAGGCTGAGAAGTCGCCGCTCTCGAAGCGAGAGATCGAAGTGCTCATTATGGTTGCCGAAGGGTTGAGCAATAAGGAAGTCGCGCAGAAACTCGAGGTCAGCGTGCGCACGGTGGAAACGCACCGTGAGCACATCATGAAGAAGCTCGATCTTCACAATGCCGCCGGCCTGACTCGATACGCGATTGCCCGAGGCATGATCAAGCCGAGTAAGTAAATTCCACAAAAAATGTCATGTAAAAACAGTGACTTGTTTAGGTCATTCATCTTGGTTTAGCTGCCCGTATCCGTAATGAACCCGACCCGGTTTCGGGTGTCGTCTGGATTCCGATGGAATCACTCGGGTATTAACATGGATTCTAGAGGGCAGGGAGTATGTTTAAAAATCTGAAGGTAGGTACCAAGCTCATCGCCGGCTTTTTGTCGGTAACCGTGGTCGCAGTGGTCATTAGCGTGGTGGGGCTGACCAACATGACGGCTATCCAGAAGAATGGCGACCAGATCTTCGAAGGGGCCACGATTCCCCTCGCGGATTTGCTCGAGATCGCATCGGGCTTCCAGAAGGCCCGGGTTCACCTCGGTGAGATGGCGATGACCCGCGACCTCGAGGAGATCAAGAAAGGCTCCCAAGCAATCGTCGCGATCAGCGCCAGCCTCACTCGGGCGGTGGAGGACTTCGAGAAGCGGACCGATTCCCCGCAGCTGAAGCAGGCGGTAGATGCGTTCAAGCAGAGCCGAATCGAGTTCCGCGCGCATCTCACGCAGTTCTCTAAGCTTGCCCAGGAAGGGCGGCAAGCCGAGGCCGTGGCTCTCATGAAGGGCGATATGACCAAATCCGCCGCGATCGAGGAGACGGCGATCCTGAGGCTCTCTGAACTCATGCTGAAGGAGTCGAAGCAGCTGGCGGCCGAAAGCGCGACGGACGCGCAGAAGGCTCGCGTGATCATGCTCGTGCTGCTATTCGGCGGTTCGATCGGTGCCGTGTTGATCGGCTACCTTCTGTCGCGCGCCATCGCCAACGCGATCGGCGAAATGACCCGCGCTGCCAAGGGCATTGCCGTGGGCGACATCAATCAGAGCATCACTTACCGGTCGGGCGACGAGATCGGAAGCCTGGCGGATTCCTTCCGTACGACGATCGAGTACATCCGCGAAATGGCGGGCGTGGCGGAGTCCCTGGCGCGGAATGATCTGACCGTGGACGTGAAGCTGCACTCCGAGAAGGACGTGCTGGGTCAGTCGTTCAAGACCATGGTGGATAACCTCAAGATCGCCATCGCGCAGATCAAAGAAGGCGCGGTCCAGGTGTCGGCGGGTTCCACTCAGGTGAGCAGTGCCTCGCAGTCGTTGTCGCAAGGCGCGACGGAGCAGGCGGCTTCGCTCGAGGAAATCTCCAGTTCCATGACGGAGATCAGCTCGCAGACCAAGTCGAACGCGGAGAATGCGACCCAGGCGAATCAGCTCGCCAAGGTCTCTCGTGAGGCCGCGCAGAAAGGCCAGGACCGGATCGCTGAAACCGTGACCGCGATGACGGAGATCAATGCCTCCAGTCAGCAGATCGCCAAGATCATCAAGGTCATCGACGACATCGCGTTCCAGACTAATCTGCTGGCCCTGAACGCCGCGGTGGAAGCGGCTCGTGCGGGTACGCATGGCAAAGGCTTCGCGGTAGTGGCCGACGAAGTTCGGAACCTCGCGGGTCGCAGCGCGAAAGCGGCGAAGGAAACGGCCGAGCTCATCGAGACGTCGGGCAAGAAGGTCGAGAACGGTCTTGAGATCGCGACGAAGACCGCCGAGGCGTTCAAAGAGATCGTCGATGGCGCCGTGAAAGTGGCGGACCTCGTGGGCGAGATCGCTTCCGCGAGCAGCGAGCAGGCTCGTGGGATCTCGCAGGTCTCCCAGGGCGTCGGTCAGATCGACAAGGTCACGCAGGCGAACACCGCGAACGCCGAAGAAACCGCGTCGGCCGCCGAGGAACTCTCCAGCCAGGCCGAAGAACTGCAAGCCGTGCTGGCTCAGTTCAAGCTCGACTCCAGCGAAGCGCAGGCGAAGGTCGTGCCGATCAAGCGGAAGCAGGCGAAGCTGGCCACCGTGGACGGTGGTGGGCAGGCGCCCAAGCGCACCGCAGTGGCGTCCACCTTCGAGGCGCAGGCCGCGGGAGCGGAAGGGCAACCGAGGATCTCGTTGGATGATGACTCGTTCGGTAAGTACTGAACGGAAAGCCGGAGAGGAGATCGCGTATGTCGGACCTCAATTCAAGCAATGGGCCCAGCAATGAGCTTGGCACTGATAATGAAGAGCAACGCAATCGTTATCTGACCTTCCGGTTGGAGAACGAGGACTACGGGCTGGACATCGAGTACGTCAAAGAGATCGTCGGTGTTCAGAAGATCACGCTTGTTCCGGATATGCCGGAATGGGTGAAGGGCGTGATTAACCTGCGCGGAACCGTGATCCCGGTGATGGATGTCAGGGCACGGTTCCGGCGAGAACCGAGGGCTTACGATGATCGCACTTGCGTGATTGTCGTGAACCTCCACGGTTCCGCCGTGGGACTGATCGTCGACTCGGTAAGTGAAGTCGTCAGCATCCCCGCGGATCAGGTGACGGAGCCCCCGCGTCTTCAAGGTGAAGGTAGCCGGTACGTGCGCGGGATCGGGAAGGTGGGCGACCAGATCAAGATCCTTCTCGACGTGCAGCAGCTGCTAGGCGCGGAGGAGGTGGCGAAAGCGGCCTAGAGAAGTCCCAGACGCCGGAGCGACAGGTCCAGATAGGCCTGTCGCTCCAAATACGTCTGTCCGTGCTTCCGGGTGTAGTGCCGAAGCAAAGTGACGGGGACCAGGAGTGGAACGTGGCCGAGGCGAAACTGTTCCAGCAGATCGAGGAACTCCTGCTTGTCGCCTGAGTCGATATGGTTCTTGAAGAAGCCGAAGGCATGTTGGAGCGCGTTGCAGTGGGTCTTTGCCGTCGGACGTTTTTTGAGTCCGTTCATGAGCCCGGCGATGTACTGCGAATAGACTTCGCCGATAGGACGGCCTTTGGCGGTGGCAATCATGCGCCCGAGGGTCTGGTAGTGAGACGGACTGTGAGCGAGGAGAGTGAGCTTCATCCGTGCGTGGAAATCGACGAGCGCCCCGAGCGAGCGTCGAGCCGAAGGGTTGCGAAGGCAGGTCTCCTTCCACGTATGGAGCAGGAAGACTCTCTCCAAAAAGTTCTCGCGGAGAGCAGGGTCGTGCAGCCTGCCTTCTTCTTCCACGGGGAGTTCAGGAAATCGTTCCATGAACGCCCGCGCGAAGACGCCCGAACCGGCTTTCCGCGAGAAGCCCTTCTTGTCGTAGACCTTCACGCGTTCCATTCCGCTGCTTGGGGACCTGCTCTTGAAGATGAAGCCGCACAGGTCCTCTCGCGCCAGTTCACGAAGACGCTTCTCCGACCATTTCTCCATCCGCTCCGTCAAATCCACCCCTGTCTTGATCGTCACGAGCCGTGGACAATCCGGATCGCCCACCAGACGCATCGGTTCGCGCGGGACGCCCAGTCCGCACTCGAACTCCGGACAGACCGGCACGTAGTCGACGAAGCGCCCGAGCGTCCGGACCAGGTACGGGTCCATCTTGTGGTTGCCGTCGTAGCGGACCTTTTCACCTAAGAGGCAGCTGCTAATACCGAGTCGCGGTTTGGACATAAGTCTCCATATCGTATTTCCGAAGCAGTCCGGATTCTTTCATGGTGCGCACGGTTCCGTACACCGGGCGTTCAGGCCAGGGACGATCGTGCAATCCAAAGCACCAGGCGACATTCGCGTAGGCGGACGGGTCGCGGCCGTCTATGAAGTATGTGTTGTTGAGATAAAGCGCGCGCACGAAGGCGTCTCCCGGCGTCGGACTCCACTCGAGGATCTTTTTGCCCCAGTACATCCGCATCGTGTTGTGAGTATAACCCGTGGCGATCATCTCTTGCATCGCCGCGTTCCAGTAGCGGTCGCCGGTGGTGGCGCTTTCCAGCTCCTTCAGGTCATAACACCGGGGGCGGTGGTCGTGCTCGTGCTTCGCGAGTGTTTTACGTGACCACTCCGGCAGGGCCTCGTACGAGTCGTACCGCGGGGTGTGGAGCACGAAGTTGATGGCGAGTTCGCGCTGCACGATCAACTCGTTGAAGAACGCGTCGAGATCCTCCTTCGACGCCAGTTCACATTCGCGTGCCCGCCAGGCGATTTCCACCGGAGAGATCTGGCCGAAGTGAAGGTACGCGCTGAGCCGGGAGACGTGATCCAGAGAAGGATCGGAGCGGCGTTCGGCGTAGCCGGGCAGTCCGCGCTTCAGAAAACGCTCGAGCCGCTGGAGAGCCTGTTCCGTTCCGCCCTCTACTCCGGGAGCCGGTTCCACGCTGGAGTCCACTCCGAGATCGCTCAAGAGCCGCGCTATCGGACGGCTGAGGTCAAACCCCTGCGGAAGCTTCAGTCTCAGCCCGGAGTGTTCCGGCTCAAGTTCATGAAACGGCTTCAGGTAGCGCGTCCACAACCGCTTCAGCTTGGGGCGGATCGTTCTTGCCGCCCATTCGGCGTGGTCAGAGACTAAGTCGGTGGGGACGACCACATCGCCTTCCACTTGAATGACCGAAGTCTTGCAGCGCTCCGCTACGTGCTTTCGCCATTGCAGCGGATGGCGAAGGTAGCCGCGGTCGCAGACGACCAAGGCGGCGTCTTGCGAAAGCTGGAGGGCGGCATCGGCGGGTGATGCAGGCAGTAGGATTAGGGGGATCCGCAGTTTCGCGAGCGCTGCCTCGGTCTGGCGCAAGCCTTCCAACATGAAGGCGTAGTGCCGCGCGTTCGCCTCGGGATAGTTCGGCATGAGGCCGAAGCCGACGATCACGGGGAGAGCGAGTTCATTCGCTTGTTCGATCGCGTGAGTGAGGGCGGGGTTCCAGTGGGCGCGCTGAGACTGCTGCATCCAGTAGAGGACATAGCGGCCGTCCCCGCTGCATTCGCGTCGGTTCAGCGGGCGAATTCGGACATCTTCGATCCTGGGTGTCATTCCAGTCGGCCTCCCAATCAACCTCGAGTCATGGTCAAATCTTGGTTAAGAGTATCACAGCAAGAATGGTGAAAAAATTAAGTAATTTGATGCGTTACGCATTGAAAGTGGCCGAAAAAGTTCCTTGCGGTGACGACTTCTTATGCTATAACGCGTCGCGTTACCTGTTTTCAAAGCGTACGAGGAGATTCACTTATGGAACGCACTCTCAACCCCGGTGACTTGATCGATGTTTGTGGCGAGATCTATCTCGTCGTCAAGGCTTCGGACGGGGTGCTGGTCAGACGGTTCCCGTACGGCGAGCACGCAGTTCCCCTCAAGACGCTTCAGGAGTCTGACCTGATCACGAAGCTTGGGACGTTTGATCCGGATTCATTTCGTTCTTGACGGGCAGCTTGGCTTTCGCGCTTGGCCTCGCCCGGTTCTTTCGGTTATGA
>CAYOWB010000075.1:8698-8933 GCA_964407515.1 uncultured Bacteriovoracaceae bacterium | reverse complement strand
TCTTTCGAACCGTGGTCGGCCCTGTAGTGGCCTTTCTCGTCGCGATGGACCTTCTCATCGGTCTTGCGCTCACCATTGCCGTCTCCTGCCTCGCTTTCGATACCGCCAAGTACCATCTTCTGCCACAAACTTACCGGAACGCCGTGCGCGAAATGGTGAACGGACAAGGGACCGTCGATACTAAAACGCTCGCCAGTGTGTTCCCTTATTTGCGCGATCAGACGCAAGAGGCGGT
>CAYOWB010000075.1:2096-8673 GCA_964407515.1 uncultured Bacteriovoracaceae bacterium | reverse complement strand
GTGAATCGGATTTTGCCGGCGGCCTCGCACGCATGGCCGTGCTGGTGGACTACCGTCGCAAGTTCATCGGATTCCCTGAATTCGCAGAGGAGAAGCTCGGCGTGGTTTACGGTTACATCCGCTCCCCGGCGGGATTCCTTCTCATGGGAACGCTCTTCATCGCGGGGTATGTGCTGGTGCACCTGATCTGGTTCGGACGAGAGGCGGTTTCCCTTCCTCGTTATCTCATCAGTCCTTACCGCCACCGCTGAGGGGCGGCGGGAGCACTCAGCGAGCGCCGCAGAACTTCGCGCCCCAGTCGGCGCCTTCCGTGTTGATTTCCACGTCATCGAATCCTTCGACGATCGAACCCGCGCGCGGATCGAGTTCGAGCGCGCTGCGCGCCGGATGGTTCAGGTTCACCGTGATCAGCTCGTAGGTTTGCGCGAGCTTCTTGGCGGCGTAGCGGGCGTACTTACGGGGGAGGCCTTTCTTCGCGAGCTGGCAGCCGATGTAGCCGTTTGAATACCAGTGATAGATCTTCCAGTCCTTCGTGGTGTAACCCGGCGGGTAGAAGAAGTGATACTCGACCGAGTGGCCGTCACTGGCGACCGGCGCGGCCCGCTCATCCAGCTGGTTCAGCAGATAGTAGTCGAGCGCGCCCTCTTGAAGTGCGCGGAGCTGCTCAGTCGTGAACTTTCCCTGGTCCGAAAGATGGCGTGAGATCTCGCTCAGCGGCCAGTGGCGCATGGAGGCGAGGATGCCGAGCACCCGGATGGCCTGCTCGGGGTTGTTGTTCGTGATGCGCATGAATTCCTTCCAGCCTCCATGACGTTCGCCGAGAAGCTTGGGATTCTGCTGAAGCTTTCGGACGTAGAGGTGTACTTCGCGCATCACGCGAAGGTCGTCGGGGTTCTGAAGGAGCCTCTCCATGTCCTTGCGAAAGATCACGATGGACCCTTTGCGGAGGTCCAGAACATTCGCCGTCTCCTCGACGGACTTTTGGGCATTTTTGTCGAGCAGGTTCACCGCTTTTCCGACGGCAATCATGAGCTTGGCCTTGGGGTGAACCGGGGTCTCTGGCTCGTCCATGCATTCGTCCTGGGCTTCGAGTTGATAATCGATCACCTCGGCCGTGCGCTGTGCGATGAAGTGTTCATAAAAGGCGTCGCGGAGCGTGAGCGTGTCGGCCACCTCATGGCCCGTGAGATCGACGATGCGGTTCCAGTACAGATAATCCAGCACGAAGCCCGCGCGCCAGATGGAGCGGGGTGTGTAACCGCATGCCTTCGCCGTCGTCGCCATGGCCGGGATCAACGAGGCCATTCCGCCGCGAAGATGCTTCTTCGCGAGACGCTTGAGAACGGGCCATTCTTCCGTCGCGTCCTCCGCCGTGCCGGGGCCGCAGAAGAATTTCAGTGCCTCGCGGACGAAACCGTTCGATCCCGGGACGGAGGCTCCGAGCCGGTCGAAATACTCCTCGAGCTGCTTCTTGCGGTCGAGCTGAATCTGTTTCAGCGCCTTCCAGTCTTCCTGTGGTTCGGAAGCGGAGAGGGCCTGCAGCGGAATTGCCATGCCGAGGAGCGCGAGAGCGAGCGTGATCGTGACGAGATACTTCTTAGAAGTCATAGCTCATCCCCGTTTTCGCGGTGGCGGCTCCGTCGAAGACGGACATCGTGTCCACCAGGTGCAGGGAGCCGCTGATCTCGACGATCTGCCAGCGAAGACGGCGCCCCGGGTTTTCGAGTCTACGGTAGGTCTTTTCTCCGGTGCGCGGGTCGGTGCGCGGAACGAGTCGCACGGGCTCCGAGCCGGTGATGTCGAGGTAGAGACCGACGCCGCCGTTGACTTCGAGGGCGTGGCGGTACTCGGGTCTTCCAGATTCGCGGGAATCGGAGGTGACGCCGCCCCAGCCGGTATAGAGGATTTCCTGAAACGCGCGGACGGAGAGGCGGTCCGTGAGGTGAACATTTTCGTCGAGGCGGCACTGAACGGTGGCGTAAGCTCCGTGGCCTTCTTCCTCGGCGTCAAAATCCTCATCGAGCCAGCGGTAGCCGAGGCTTGCTCCGGCGTGGGCGAGTACCCAGTCGCGGCCTCCGGTTGTTCCCGCGAGGCGAAGAGGAAGGAAGAAACCGCCGATTTCAACGCTGACGGGAGACCCCGCCTCGCGGTCTGCTTCGATTCCGAGCACCCGCAGATGCGACCAGCGCAGCAGTTGTGCGCGAGCGGCGTCCAGGTGCAAACCTTTTTCGGTACCGAAACCCGCTTTGACCGCGAGCTGCGATCCGTTGAGCGTCATCTTGGATCCGGGGGCTTTGATGAGGCGGAAATCCGCTTTGGCGTCCATCACGACTTCGTTTTGCGTGGATACGCCCGTGCTCACTCTTTGCCCCTCGTGGAGATCGTCGTCGGCGAGCGCGGGGAAGGTGAGGAGAAGAGCGAAGAGGGTCATCATAAATCCGCGGTACTGGCGTTGCTTTTTCATGGTGACCTCCCTTCGCTCCCGTTGAACCTCACTGATTCAGGATATCGTCGGTTTAGAGCGCGATCTCGCGGTCATCGTCCTTGGGGAACGATGACGAGACGGCTCGGGTGATTCCGTCATACGGTTCCGTTACTTCACACGTGCCGGCAGGCAGGACCACCGCGAAGCGTTCGGTCAGATCGCCAGAGACGATCGCCGCCGAGTATTGCTTGGCGTGTTCCTGGAAGGCCGAGATGAGCGGTCCAACCTGTTTCTTCAGAAGGTCTTTGACCGCTGGGCCCGCGATCGTGCCGTAGTTCGGGCCTTCGATCATCGTGCTGGTGGCCTTGATGCTCGCTTTTCCGTCGGGTTGTTCCACAAGACAGATGTCGAGAAGGAGCTTCGAGACGTTATCGGTCACGAGGCTGTCGGAGTCAGAAAGGGTGAGTTCGAGACGATAACCCTCCGGGTTCGCCGGTGCCTTGCAGGTAATGCCCTTCTGGTGAACGTCGCCGCGAACGGTGGCCGACGTTACGGGGATGGGGCCGACGTATTTGGTTGCCGTGAAGCTGACGCGCGGTACGCCCTTCGGGCCTTTGTTCTGGACGCTCTTGTTCGTGATGTAGGCGCCCGTCGGCTTGAAGCGATTCAGCAGCCCTGACACGTCCTTCATCGCTTTTTCAAGCGTCGCGCGGCCCGAATTTCCAGGGACCGCAGTGCTGGCGGAGGCGAGATAATGAGAATCTCCCGGTTTGGTCAGACCTGCCGCGGGAATCAGTAACAGAGACATCAGTCCAGTGGCTACCCATGCTTTCTTCATACATTCACTCCTGCTCTCAATGAGTCTTGATGCCAGGAGTTGCAAGGGGGCGGCCAACGGCTGGTCGGACCTGGTGCGTGGTAAGACGCTGATTCAAAATACGGAGTTCTGGCGGATTCAGTTCAGGGGTGTCGACGTTTTAGACACCCATGTGTCAGACTGGGCAGGCGCTGACCCGGAGTGGAGTTCCTCAGGGCGGGCATGGTGCCCGGCCCTGAGGAGTAAGTCCAGATTCCCTATTAGAAGGCGGCTCCAGCTACGATCGTGGCTTGGAGCGAGTGTTCCGTGCCGTTCTCTCCGGGTATGGACTTGCTCTTATGCTTGTGATGGGTCACAGCCACCGTGCCGCCGACATAGACCTTCTCACCCAGCTTCACGCGAGCGCCCGCTTCTTCCTGGATGAGGTAGTCTTCGTAACCGTTCCGGTTACCGACCAGTACTTGCGCACGGCCCGTGATCAGGACTTTCTCTCCGACCGCTGCTTCCACCTCGACCAGGCCTCCGGCCATGAGGCCTCCGTGGACAAGGTCCTTGTTTCGGGCGAGATCACGCACGAAAGTCATCTGAGGCTGAAGTGCGATGCGCAGCCTGTTCTTGCCCTGCTTTTCTCCGAGCCGGTGGTGGTCGGAGTTGTATTCGAGAATGAGCGGCCACACCTGACCGTACTGGAGGTAGCGACCGTCCGAGTCGATCGCCGATAGAAAGCCCAGATGGAAGGGAATGGATTCGCTCATGCGGGCGTGGAGGCCGAGACGTCCGACCGGTGCCACGCTCTTTCCGTCAGTCACGGCGCCCAGGCGCAGGTTGAAATCACTCAGTGCGGCGTTCGAGAATGCGCGGAAACCGAGCTTAGTCTCGGCTTGCGCGCCGACGCCGCGTGATCCTCCCGTCAGGCCGCCTTCGATGCGTGACTCCTCCCCGAAGGCAAGGCTCGGAACCATGAGGGTCAGTGTCGCGATCACCATCATCCAATTCATCCGGATCATACTTCTCTCTCTTTCTTTCCTGTCCGGCTTCTCTCTGCGCCGGAGGACGGGTTTAGTGCTTCAGTGCACGCACGAAAGTAATGCAAGGCAGCGAGGCAGTTTTGCGGCGTTTAGCTGCCGTGTGGTCCAAGTCCGCGAAGTTGCGGAAATATCGTGTGTTGGCAGAGCTGCCAACGGGAGGGGGTGGCCTTTAGACTCACTCAAATCCGGGGATATCTACGGTACGTGGCTTCGACAGGTGTCGAAGGCTTGGCGATCGGGATGCCTCGGAGAGTGCCGCTCCGGCAATCTTTACCTGGCTAACGCGCGGAGGAGACAATGGAATTTCCGTTGCTCAGCTGTTTGGTCGTAATGGTACGATAAAGATGAGGGGTTCGCTGAACGTATGAAGCCGTTATCTCGGTATTTCGCGGGGATGTTCCTGGTGCCGCTCCTTGTGACGGCAGGCATAGAATCCACCGCTGTCGCAGACGCGAACACGGGCGGTGGGATGCTCCCTGTGGACATCGAGACGCGGATCGAACTCGCGGACCGCGCACTGGAAACTCTTGCTCAGGGGGTCGGAAAGACGGCGGTCGGCGCTGAATTGCGCAAGCGGCAGAAAGCGTACGGCGAGGCGAAGCTAGGCGGCATGATCGCACTGGCGGATCGTACGACGGAAGGGATGCCGCCTTCTTACCGGCCTATCTTCCGTCGCATCGTGCAAGAGCATTGGAAGAGCCTGCTCATGAGCGAATTGCTTCGCGCTGCTTCCGCGAACGCGATGAAGCGCGCGCCGACGGATGGAAAAGGAGCGACTTCTTTGCTTCTTACGAAAGAGGATTTCGACGGGGCGATCACGAAGCTCCTCGATCCCAAGGACGGTGTCCGACTCAAGGAGTTGGTGGACGAAACCTTGTCCTTGGCTGAAGGCATGTTCGCAGATGAGTTGACTGGATTGGCCGAGCACCTCCGAGAAGAGAAGGTCGAGCGCGACCGGCGCGAGGCTGAGCGACTGGAGCGCGAGAAGAAGACCCGTGAAACCAAGGAGTGGAAAGTCGCGAAGAAGGAATTGCGCCAACAGACCGTCGAGGCACAGGCAGCCGTAGAAAAAGCAGCGGAGGCTGAACGGCAGTACCGCAACCTCATGCGGCAGTACCAGGAAGGAAGGCTGCGGCTGGATTTCGGCACCAGCAATCGGATTTACCGGTACTCAGGAAAAGACTTTGGTGGGCGCCCGCGCGACAATCCGCTGCGGAAGGTTTCGCCCAGGACGACTTTCGGCCTTCGGTATCGCGGGGACTATCTTTCGGCGGGTTATCGAACGGCCAGCGTGATGCCGGTTCCCGAGTTCAGGGCGGTTTTCGATCCGCAAGTGAATGTCGGGTTTGCTTATGCTCCGATCGAGGGTGGGCTTGCGACCGGTGGATCTGAAATCGACTGGACACGGTTGAATGGACTGATCGTGGCGCCGCTGCGAATGGAGGAGAGGATCCGGGGGGATGAAATGACCTTCGAGCTGCTGGGATTACACCTCGTCGATCTGCGACGCGAGGGCGATGTGGGCGTCGAGCGCCTCGGGGGGCGTATTGACTTCGTTCGGTTCGGAATGGATATGGCCCCCTTGATACCGAAGATCCGGGTGACGATCGACACGGGTGCGGGGATGCATCTTGGACAACAACGTTATCAGGCGCACAAAGCGTTCGGAGCCCCCACGGAGTTTTGGATCAAAACGGCTGGAACGGCCGATATCGGGAAAGTCCTGCAACTGATGGCGACGTCGGAGGTGTTGGCAGTCGGTGCACTCCCTCGTACGGACCTTGTACAGATCGGAACATCGGTAGGCTTGGCGGCCCGGGTCCGTTTCAAGGCGGCCGGCGTGAACGCTTATCTCGGCGCCGGCGCCGAGTACTCTGTGCAGGTGACTCGGGCTTACGGAAAATTCGGCAGTGGCCAGACCGAGACCTCCGAGGTGATCGGAACCTTGAATATCGGATTCTCGCCTGAGAAGCCTCAGGCTCCGCTTGCGAAGTGAAGGGGAAAAGGATTGGATCGATGAGCGAACGGCGCGCGATACCGAAGCTGAAGAGCTTCACGGATTACCGGGCGTTTCTCCTGGAATATGCTGCTTATCAGAAGGCCCGGCAGCAAGGCTGGAGCTACGGGGTCTGGGCTCGTGCGCTGGGCCTGAAGTCCACCTCCTCGTTGACGAAGGTGCTCCAGGGCGAACGCGCGGCTGGAGACTCCATGACCGATGCGCTGGTGAGGTACTTTCAGTTCAATGAGAACGAAGGCCGTTACTTCCGCGATCTGGTGCACCTGAGTAAGATTCAGAAAGATCCCCAG
>CAYOWB010000075.1:0-2086 GCA_964407515.1 uncultured Bacteriovoracaceae bacterium | reverse complement strand
TAGCCTCGATCGTCATGGACCGTTTGAACCGCGAGGTGGAGCGTGGGAAGCTGCGTCTGATCCCTGATGCCGCGTTTCGGTTTATCGCCAGCTGGTACTGTCTCCCGATCCGTGAATTACTGCGGGGAATGACGATGAATTCGGACTGGGCGGCGATTGCTCGGCGCTTCCGATTCAGGCTCTCCTCCAAAGAAGTGGAGCTGGCCATCAAGACGATGATGGAGCTCGGCCTGATCGGACGTGACCGCGAAGGGCGGTTGAAAGTTTTAGATCACGATCTGGACACGCCGAACGACGTCGCCAATCAGGCAATCCGTCAATACCATGCTCAGATGATGCTTCGGGCAAACGAGGCTGTGACCTCGATGGATACGGATGAACGCGAGTTCACTGCCGAGTGTCTCCTGATGAAGCGCGAGAACATGGCCAAGGCCAAGGAACTCATTCGCGATTTCCGTCGCAAATTCGTCTCGATCCTGGAGGACGTTCAGGAGGGGGACGAGGTCTATCAGGTGCAAATCCAATTCTTCCCGCTGACCGGATCGCCGGAAAAGGCCGAGCCCCAAGGAGAGAAGGTATGAAGCTGCTTCCCGTCGCTTTCAGCGTCGTGTTCCTGGTTGGAGGACTCAGTTATGGGGCCGCGCCGACGGAAGTGCCAAAGGGAGAGGACGGGGGCGGAGTCGGAAATGGGGGCGGCTCCTGGGTCTGTGTCGACCAGAATGACGTTCAGAAGGTCATCTGGGTTAAGTTGCTCGATCTCCACGAGATGGTGGAGGACTGGAAGCTCAAACCGGGGTTCACTGACCAACAGAGTTTCGATGAGGTCATGCAGAAGGTGGGCGAGCGGATGCGCAAGGCGAATCCGGTCTTTTACGCCAAGTATATCAAGCTAGAGCCGGAAGTGCTGCTCAAGCGCACGCTCACGGACGATGCGAATCTTTTGGGGACCCCTGACTGGGGCGCAGTGACGAAACCGTCCGAGGACCTCTGTCCATGCGGAGTCATTGTTCCCATGCAGTTCGCTAACTATCGCGAGGACGAACGGTTCTTAGCGATTAATAAGAAGCTGTACACTCATTCCTCAGTCACTGATGTCACGCGCGCGGCCAACGTCGTTCACGAGGTGATCTACAAACTCCTGCGTCAGGAGGAGCGTCTGACCGACTCCATGCGCGTGCGTGAGATCGTCGCTCATCTTTTCTCTGATCTTCCAGCTGAAAAGCTGAAGGGCTTGCTGAAGATCCGGAAGCCTCAGAAGAAGCCGAAGAAGTAAACCGTAGCCCTGCTCACACTCCCAGTCCCTGATTCGCGCCTGACGGGCCCTCCTGATGGGGCCTGTGTGTCGCCGTGTCCTATGATGACTCGATCATGGCGATCCAAGGAACGTCATCACCCACTGGATCTCATGCCGATGTTCAGCCAGTAGACAGGCGTACAGGCCGCGAACACGGTCCGGGCAGCTTGGAAGGCCGGGAATGCGGCCGTTGGCAAGCGTGCCTACGGCTGGCATGCGTGACGTCTCAAGGGGTTGGCGCTGGAGCGCAAATCGGATGGCATCGAAGCCGGAGTTTCTTGAAGAGCATCGGGCAACACAACACGACATCCCTTCATAGGGAAGGGATGTCATTTAGAAAGGAAAAAGCATGTATCAGAATAAATGGAAAGTGGTGGCTGTGATTTGTTCGATGTTCGCGGTTTCGACAGTCGCGATTAGCGTCGGCTCGCGTGACGCGCGTGCGGACGTCGCGAGCTATGATTGCGGTTTGCTTCGCGGACTTTGGGTCGGGAGCTACGTGAATACCGTGGACGGCATTGGCGAGGACTATCTGAATGCGCGAGAGTTCCGAACCCTGTGGCGGGCGCGGGTGGCGCGGGTCATTAGCATGGCCGGTGAGTTTAGAAAACTGGCCACGTTCACGTCTCCGGCGATTACCAGTGCCTTGAACTTCGCAGCGGACACTATGGCCAGCGTAAGGACGAGCGGCATGGGCGACGCTGATTTTTGGAACGAGATGAACTTGGAGCTGAGCCGCGCCGAGAAGGTCGGAAACGATACGGTGATGATGCTGTACCGGCAACACTGCCA
>CAYOWB010000074.1:12231-14984 GCA_964407515.1 uncultured Bacteriovoracaceae bacterium | reverse complement strand
GACTGAAACGACCCATTCAAAACCCACCCTGAGCGTCCTCTCGGCCCCCCGGGAGGACGCTCTTCGATTTGGATTTTAAGTTTAATGGAGAGAACTTTGTGCTTCGCCGTGCGCGGATCTTGCGCGAGCGCCGTGAGCAACCCGTTTGTGTGCCCGCCACCGCCCAACGTACAATCCACGATCCAATGCGGAGGCGCGTCTTCAGGGAGTGCGCGAAACGGCTCGATGAGCGCGTCGACGATCGGCTGCAGCAAAATCGGGATGTGAACAGCGGTCATCGTCACGTTTTCCAAAATGCGCCTGACCGACATTCTCGTAAACCCCCTTTCAAAATTGTCGGTCAGAGGTATTTTTGAAAAGGTGCTACACCTCCGAAACCGTCACCTCATTTCAGCTTTAAAGAAGTCACTGGGAGCAAGCCCCCTGGTGGGCGTGCCTGGATCTCTTCCTTGAGGTAGGTTTGGACATAATCCTTCAGATCGGATTCAGGCGAATCCGACGGGTAGATCGAAATCGGGGATCTCCTGGCTAGTCAGCGGAAAGAACTGCCTGCTACTTGCCCTTCCGGCAAGAAGGTTGGCTCCGTCTCGTTTGAGTTTGCGCACTCGATCCGGTTAGAAGGAGGCGCTTGTGCTCCCTTTCAATCAGTCAATGAACTTCGTCGAGAAGCGCTGGGAGTTTTTGGATCTCATCAATCACGACCCACTTCGCACTCCGGCACTCTTCCCCCAACTGTCTGGGGCGACGCAAAAAACGACCGAACACATCCGAATCCGGAAGATCAAAGAGGAGAACCTCCGGGAGCTGCCTTTGAATCCACCAGTATTTGCCGGTTGCCCTGGGCCCAAAGAGAAACACACTTTTTCGTTCCAGAAGGGGGCGGCGGGATTCGGACTGTTTTGACCTGCAAGTCAAAATCGTCTGGACTATTTTTACCTTTAGGTCAGAATCGGCCTATGCGGTACCTCAGCCCCTACCTCCCCAAGGACCTCGCCAAGAAGATGGTTTTCGTCTCCGGCCCGCGGCAGGCGGGAAAGACCACCCTCGTCAAATCCCTTCTCCCCCCGGAAGAAAGCCTCTACCTCTGCTGGGATGATCCTGATGACCGAAAAGTCATCTTGAACCGGACCTGGGCCGATGAACACGCTTGGATCGCGCTGGACGAGATCCACAAATTTTCTCGCTGGAAAAACTTCCTCAAGGGAACTTTCGACAAGCAGCGGGATCGACATCGGTTCATCGTAACGGGGAGCGCACGGCTCGACATTTACAAACGAGGTCAGGACTCCATGGTCGGCCGCTACTTCTCTTGGCGCCTGCATCCGTTCTGCCTCGCGGAACTCCGCCACACCCTGAAGCTCGGGGATGCGAATCTCCTCGACCGCCTTTTGATGCACGGTGGTTTTCCCGAACCGTTTCTGGAGGCGGATGAAGTCCACACCAAACGTTGGAGGCACGAGCGCCGGAATCTGGTGTTTCGACAGGACATACGCGACCTGGAGGCCATTCGTGACATTTCCTTATTGGAAATTTTCTACGACCTTCTCAGGGAACGCGTGGGCGGCGAGATCGTGCTTTCCAATCTCGCCCGCGATTTGGAAATCGCACCCAAGACCGCCAAGGCGTGGCTGAATCTTTTGGAGAAGACTTACACGCTTTTCGTGGTCTCCCCCTACAGCGCGAATCTGTCCAAGGCGGTCGTCAAGGCTCCCAAGGTCTACTTCTACGACAACGGAGAGGTTCAAGGCTCGGACGGCGCGCGCTTTGAAAACCTTGTGGCCAACCATCTGCACAAGCGGCTTCAGTTCCTGGAGGACTCGACCGGTAATTCCTATTCGCTACACTTCATCCGCGATCAGGCGGACCATGAGGTCGACTTCGTCGTCTTGAAAAACCGAAAGCCGGTGCTCTTAGTTGAGGCGAAACTGGCGGATGAGTCGCCCTCACGATCGCTCTACTACCTGATGGACAAGCTGAAGATTCCCCACGCGATTCAACTGGTACGCCGAACGGGTTCCAAAAAGCGCCCGACTGAGACGAGAAATGGAGTGTCGGTGACCGATGCGGAGACCTGGCTCTCCCAGCCCCTCGAAAGCGACATTTTCGCCTGAGTTCGGGCCTAGGTCGCGTATACTCTTCCCCATGGAATCCAAGAAAGACTTCTGGTCACGGAACAAGTACGCAGTCGTCGGCCATCAGGCCAAGATGCCCTTTCCTCGCTACACCTATCAGGGACTGAAAGAGCAGGGCAAAACGGTGTACGCCATCGACCCCTCGCGCACTGAGCACGAAGGCGATCCGGTCTACGCGGATTTCTCGAAGCTCCCTTCGCCCGTCGATGCAGTGGTGCTCGAACTCCCCAACGCCGAAACCGCCGCCTGGGTGGAAAAAGCGGCACAAGCCGGGATCAAGAACGTTTGGATTCACTGGGACACCGAAACACCCGAGGCGCTGGAAGTCGCGCGCCGCCACGGCATGAGCGTCGTCACCGGGACCTGCGCGCTCATGTACCTCATGCCCAATCGCTTCCCGCACAAGATCCACCGCTGGATCAGCCAGTGGCGGAAGACTTATTGACGGATCAGCGCTCAAGCTCGAATACGGCCTTCAGGCCATCGAGCCAATGGTGGCACCGGACCCCCTCAATCACCGCGGGGCTTTCGGCATTTGAGAGCAGAGACTTTCGTCTAATCCCGCTCGGTTAATCCCGTCTCCACCTAGAACTTCCAGCGCTGGAGAAATGCCGCATCCGT
>CAYOWB010000074.1:7425-12217 GCA_964407515.1 uncultured Bacteriovoracaceae bacterium | reverse complement strand
ATCTCGCCCTAGGGAGTAAAAAGAATGGCAAGACGGTGTACGCCATCGCCCCTCGCACGCCGCCCCTGAGCTTGTGCGAACGATTTTCGAACCGTTGGTTCGAAATAATGCCTCACAACGCACCTGTGCCCCCGAAATCCGAACCACTGGTTCGACTTTCGCCTGCACAGCACCGAGTTCGGCTCGCACCGACCGGCGATTCCCTGCGAACACAATGACAGAGCGCGCCAAGAGAATTCCACGCCGACTGTCCGACTGATAGAGCAGCGACCATCCATGCGGCGCAAATTCCTTCTCGTAGTCTCGATACCCATTGTACTCGTCGGGCTGGTGATCGGGCTCGTCTACCTCGGTCATGCCTGGTGGCTCCTGAAGTACGGGGCCTCTCCCCAGCCCGTGCCGAGCGCGATTCTCGATGTGGACAAGAACTTCAAGTTCCCGCGCGGCTTCCCGCCCGATCCCGGGCCAGAAGGAAAGAAGAGCCTGCAGGGTATCGACTCAGATCATGACGGAGTTCGAGACGACGTTCAGCGCTGAATCTACGCCTTCGTCCCGAACGACCGGAAAAAGCAGATGGCCCTGAGACAGGGCGCCCGGTACTACCAGCATGTACTCAGTGATAACTACGATCTTGAGGTGCGCAAGAAGGGAAGAATTCTACTTGAGCGCTCTGTCGATTGTGACTTGCAAAGTTTTAATGACGAGATGCATGGCTACATGGAGGATCAGTATCTTAGGGCAAAGGTCTTAAATACTTTCGCACGTACCTCCCGCTACTGGAGCAATGAAAACAAGGTGACTGCGAAAGAAATGGCCGGTGAACATCCCGATTATCAGACACCTTGCGACAATCAGTAGAACCCTTCTCTCTTTAGAAATTCTTGGAGCCTTTCTTCTCGAAGAACCGTCATTTTCTTCGATAAATCCATGTTCAGGAAAGGGCACTGCCATCTTCTTCGTTAATGGACTTTTCAATGATCATAAGATGGCACAATGGCACAGAAGAACCTCAAGGAGTTCCGAAGAAGCGCCGAGCCCTCTCTATCAAACATAAAGGGCCTGAAATACGACCTCGCTTGGGTTGAAGGAATGGCACAGCCTCTTCAACTAGCGGTCGGTAAAGCGAAAGATCCTCTCGAAGCAGACGTTCAGTAACTGGACCAACCGCTCCCGCTCGTGCCGGGAGTCAACCACTTCTGACACCCAATGCGCTCCACTGCGGCATGAGCGACATTCTGACCAAATTCGCGACAGAAGCGAAAATGGTCTTGACCAAATTCGCGTAGGACGCGAAAATGGTCAGAATGAGATCTCGGTACTTGCAGCGGGCGATCGAAGAGACAGCCTTGCTGCGCAATAAGATGGCGTTCTTGTCCGGTCCCCGCCAATGCGGGAAGACGACCCTGGCACGCGGACTGATCTCCCCTACTGACGAGGGGCGATACTACAACTGGGACGAAATCGAGTTCCGCAGACTCTGGATCAAATCTCCTTCGCGCCTGATCCCGGAAGAAAAGGGAAATCACCCGCTTCTGGTTTTTGACGAAATTCACAAAGCGAAAAACTGGAAGACCACGCTGAAGGGACTTTATGACCGCTTTGGCTCGGAGTTCCGATTCATCGTGACGGGAAGCGCTCGTTTGAACACGTACCGAAAAGGGGGCGATAGCCTGCTAGGCCGGTACTATCACTTCCGCCTTCACCCATTCTCGGTAGGGGAAGCCTTGGAGCGCCCGCCCCTCGGTCCCGATGACGCTCTCCGCTCTCTCCTCTCTTTACCGGCCGCACCCTCGGGCGCCCAGGAGGCGTTCCAGCAACTCATGCGCTTTGGGGGGTTCCCAGAACCGTTTCTGGCGCAGTCGGAGAAGGTCGCCCGCCTCTGGAGAAAAGGCCGTCTTGAAAAGATCGTGCGGGAAGACCTCCGCGATCTGAGTCGCCTTCCGGAACTGAGCAAGGTTGAAATGCTGGCAGCGCTTCTTCCTGAAAAGGCAGGCGGAATGCTCAGTCCCCAATCCTTGCGCGAAGACCTCGAGGTCGCGCACGATACAGTGAGGCGCTGGCTCAATTATCTGCAGGAGCTCTACTATCACTTCGAGCTGAAGCCCTACTCCCGCTCAATCCCTCGCGCCCTGAAAAAGGAGGGCAAGCTGTATCTCTGGGATTGGTCGGAGGTTCTCGCGGAAGGAAACCGCTTCGAAAATTTGGTGGCCTCCCATTTGCTCAAAGCCTGCCACTTCTGGAGCGATACCGGCGAGGGAAGCTTCGAACTCGGCTTTCTCAGAAACAAGGAGAAGGAAGAGGTCGACTTCCTGATCACCCGTGATCGAAAGCCATGGCTCCTGGTCGAGGCCAAGCTATCCGACGCTGGATGGCATCGCCCCTTCGATTCTTTCCGAAAGCACCTCGGAACGACTCTTCCGTGCATCACGATCATCGCCGCTCCGGGAATACGAAAGGTTCTTCGCGAAGGAAGCGGACCGACCGTTGCGGTCAGCGCGGCGTCGGCACTCAGCTGTTTGCCGTGACCCCGGGGCGCCTCCCCTTAGCCTGTGCGAGCGATTTTCGAACGAACGGTTCGAGAAAGCGCCTCACAGCGCGCCTGTGCCCCCGAAGCTCGAACCACTGGTTCGAGAATCGCCTGCACAGCACTGTCGGGCTAGAACCGCGCTCGAACCTCAACGCTCAAGCACCAACGTCACCGGCCCGTCGTTGACCAACGAAACCTGCATCTCGGCCTGGAACTTTCCGCCAGCGGTCTTGAGACCGAGAGCGCGACTCTTCTCCAAAGCCTTGAGATACATCGGCTCGGCGAATGAGGGCGGAGCCGCATCGACAAAAGAAGGGCGATTGCCCTTGGAGCAGTCGCCATAAAGAGTGAACTGACTTACGATCAGGTGCTCGCCACCGATGTCCTGCAGCGAACGATTCATTTTTCCTTCGGAGTCTTCAAAGATGCGAAGGCGCGCGATCTTCCCCATCATCCAATCGAGATCCGCTTCCGTGTCTTTGGGGCCGATGCCGAGCAGGGTCAGCACGCCACAGCCGATCTTCCCCACCGTCTCCCCGGCCACGGTCACTTCGGCGGATTTCACTCGCTGAATGACGGCTCTCATGCGCCTCAGATTCCCGACCGCGCCGTCGTGCGCGGCGCCTTTTGGTCCTGCACTCCAAGCTGATCACGGTAGTAGGTCTCGATCAAACGCCGAGCGAGATACGACGACTTCACGCGCCAGTTCCTCTCGTTGATGGTGAGCGCGCAAATCGCGATGCGCTTGCCGCGAGCTTCCGCGAAGCCCACGAACCAGTCGTACTTGCCCTGGGGATCGGTTCCGGTCAAAGAACCGGTCTTCCCGCCGACATCCACTTCCGTATAACGGCCGCGGAAGAAACCGCGGAAAGACTTGCGCGAAGTCCCGTGCGTGATCGTCTCGCGCATCAGGTTGCGGACTTCGGCGGCGGTATGATGATCCACCGACTCACGTGCAACCTTCGGCTGCGACTGGTACTTCTGTTCGCCGTTGGCACCCCAAACAGAGTCCACAAGATAGGGCTCCATCATCTTGCCGTCATTCGCGATGGCAGCGGCAATCAGAGCCCCATGCAGCGGACTCATCGTGTTGTCACGAGTGTAGCCCGACGCCGCCTCGGCCAAAGACCAGGGATCGTCGGAAATCTCGGCACGCCCCTCCTGCATGGGCACGTCAGTCGCGATCTTCTGATTGAAGCCGAACCTCTCCGCGTACTCGCGCAGTTCGTGAGCACCCAGGCTCACGGCGCCGATCCGGCCGAATACCGTATTGACCGACTTCGCGAAGGCGTTCTTCAGGGTGATATAACGGGTCCAGCGGTTAGCGCGGTCATCGAACACGTTTCGCCGGTACAGCGTGTGATTCCGACCGTTGTAAGGAATAACCGTATTTGCTGAAAAAGACTTTTCGGCGATCGCGGCAGCGGCTGTCACTACCTTGAAGATCGAAGCCGAGGGAAAAGTCGCGCGCAACGCGAGGTTCTCCTGCTGTTGCCCACGCCGCGAATAGCTCACCATCGAAATGATGCGGCCCGTCTGCGGATCGATCGCGACCACGGCCCCGTAGTCGGGTGAATAGTTATCCAGGACTCCCTGCATCGCCTCTTGGACCTGCTGATTCAGCGTGTATTCAAAGCGAAGCGGGATCTTTTCCCCGTTCTCCTCATACTCCAAGTACTGAGGGAGCTGCGAGGAAGTCATCGCCGGAGACAGGATCTTCGCTAAAGCGTCTTTGGAGAGGGAATGCCGGGATGCGGGAAGGCGATCCGAAGAGCCCGTACCGCTCAATACCCAACCACTAGCCACCAAGCCCAGAAACAGGAGTCCAGCGAGTAAAAACGATCTTCTTCTGGCCTTTTTGTGCATCATTCTACTCAAATTTTCATCGAACTGCGGACCCCGGTCAAGCCAAGGAATCAAATGAAGTTTTCTTCCTCAGCGAGGGGCTTTTCTTCCGAGTCCGCAGCGGGCTCGGCGCCCCCGTCCACGGCTGCAGGGTCTTCAAATGAAAGAGGAATCTGTGTGAGCCGATCCCGCTCCTCTTCACTGATGTAGTTGGCCTGTACCATTTTGCCTAAAATGGAATCCACCGTCCTGCGTGCATAATCAGTGAGCCGCCTGGCACGGAACGATTGACTATAACGCTTCGGACTCGGAAGCAACATCGCGAGAAAGGCGGCTTCCTTCGCCGTCAGTTCTGAAGGCGACTTTCCGAAGTAATGCTGTGCCGCGCCTCGCAGGCCGAAGATCCCCTCACCCCATTCG
>CAYOWB010000074.1:5710-7401 GCA_964407515.1 uncultured Bacteriovoracaceae bacterium | reverse complement strand
GAATACGCCGCTTGCCGACGTGCTGCTCGAGGTTCACGGCAAGGATCAGCTCCTTTAACTTCCGCCACAGATTCTTGTCGTTCGATAGGAAGACGTTCTTCACGACCTGTTGAGTGATCGTGCTTGCGCCACGACGGAACCTGCCCGCTTCCCAGTCTTCCTTAATGGCTTCCTTGATCTGATTGGCGTCGTAACCCTTGTGCTGATAGAAGGCCCAGTCCTCGCTGACCACGATCGCGCCCACCGCTTCGCGTGAGACCTCTCCGATGCCGAGCCAACCCGCGGGCCTCCCGCGCTGAAGCTTGACCTCAAACGGCTTCTTCGGACCCTTATAGTGAATGACGGGATACTGCTTCTTCAGAACCCCGACGTCCGGGAACTCGCTTCTGAAGAACTGCCAACCAGACCAAATCAAATAACCCGCCGCGGCCACGGTGAGCAGGCTCACCAGGAACATGAATTTCCCGAAGGTGACTTTCTTTCGGCGTCGAGGCATTGCCTGCTTCTATAACACGCCCCGCAAAGGGGGGCGGCCACTTTTTAATGACGCACCGAGCATCAGAAAGTACTCTGACTCCTCTTGTATCGCCCCGGGCCAAAATGTAAGCTTAGCGTGTGCAACGCAACAGAACGATTCGGGAATCCCTGGGCAGCAACCGGATTTACTCGAACGCCAAGAAGCTCAAAGTCGCCCGCGACATGTTGGAGCGCTACACCGGCAGCCCCCCCGAGCGTTTTCACAAGCAGATCATTCTGACCAATTTTGACTATTATTTGGAACGTTTCTCGACCCTTTGCGGAGACGAACGCACGCACGGTTCCGCGATGAACTGCGTTCACAGCGATAGCGCGAAGGTTTCGATCATCGATTTTTCGATCGGCTCTCCGACGGCCGCCCTGATCATTGAGATGCTCTCGGTCACGGACCCCAAGGCCGTCCTCTTCCTCGGAATGTGCGGAGGTCTTCACCGCTCACTCAAAGTCGGTGATTTCATCCTGCCGACCGCGGCGATTCGCGACGAAGGCGCTTCCCAGCACTTCATGCCGAAGCAGGTCCCGGCGCTTCCGACCTTCAAGATTCAGAAGTTCGTTTCCCAGATCGTCGTCGAGAACAACCTCGACTACCGAACGGGCGTGATTCACACGACCGACTACCGGTTCTGGGAATTCGACGATCAGTTCAAACAACAGCTTTATGAAGAACGGGCCTTGGCTATTGATATGGAATCTGCGACTCTTTTTGTCACGGGATTCGCATCCAAGGTGCCGATTGGGGCGTTGCTATTGGTCTCGGATCTTCCGCTCAAGAGGGGCGGCATCAAGACCAAGAAGTCAGCGCGCGCAGTCTTCAGGAAGTTCACGGATCTGCATCTCGAGCTCGGGATCAAGTCCATGAGCGAAATCGCTGAACGTGGCGAACACAGTCGGCACTACAAATGGTGAAGTGACGCAGAAGACACGGAGTTGAGAGGACATGCTCAAGAAAATCCTGGATTTTTTCTCAAACGATCTGGCTATCGACCTCGGCACGGCGAACACGCTGGTTTACGCGCGTGACCGCGGAATCATCATCAACGAGCCTTCCGTCGTCGCGATTCACCGGAATTCGCGCGGGCAGACCCGCGTCCTCGCCGTCGGCAAGGAAGCCAAGGACATGCTGGGCCGCACCCCCGGCTCCATTCAAGCCATCC
>CAYOWB010000074.1:3492-5673 GCA_964407515.1 uncultured Bacteriovoracaceae bacterium | reverse complement strand
GAAGTCACCCAGTCGATGCTCAAGTACTTCATCTCGAAGGCCAGCGAGCACCGCACCTTCATCCGCCCGCGCATCATCATCTGCATCCCGTTCGGGATCACGCAAGTTGAGAAACGCGCCGTGAAGGAATCGGCCCAGTCTGCCGGCGCTCGCGAAGTTTACCTCATTGAAGAGCCGATGGCCGCAGCCCTCGGCGCTGGACTCCCGATCCGCGAGCCCAGCGGCAACATGATCGTCGACATCGGCGGCGGCACCACCGAAGTCGCCGTCATCTCGCTCGGCGGAATCGTTTATTCCCGCTCGGTCCGTGTTGCCGGCGACAAGTTCGACGAAGCCATCGTCAACTACATCAAGCGCAAGTATTCGCTGCTCATCGGTGAACGCACGGCCGAGCAGATCAAGCTCTCCATCGGCTGCGCTTATCCGTTCGAAGAAGAAAAGACTTACGAGGTGAAGGGCCGGGACCTCATCAGCGGCGCTCCCAAGACCATCGAAGTGAACAGCGAAGAAATCCGTGACGCCTTGGCTGAGCCGGTCTCCGCGGTCGTAGACGCGATCAAGACTGCCCTCGAACGCACGCCGCCTGAACTCGCGGCCGACATCGTCGACAACGGCATCATTCTGGCCGGTGGCGGCGCGCTGCTCGCGAATCTCGACATCCTGATTAAGGAAAAAACCGGTCTGCCCGTCGCTCTCGCCGAGGACCCTCTCACCTGCGTGGTGCGCGGCTCCGGCAAGACGCTGCAGGACATGGACCTCCTGAGAAAGGTCACGATTGTCTGAGTTTCAGCCCGTCGGGAACCCTGCGGAAGCCGAGACGCTTCTCCACGAAGCTGTCAAGACGCATGCCTCGACCCTGCTCTGGACCCCGAATCAGGAACACAACATCAACACCTACTTGTCCATGATCAGCAAGGTGGACCAGGTGATTTACGCATGGGTCCCGCCCGGCTTGGATCCAGCGAAGTTCATGGACGACCTTGCCTCTCGCAGTATTACGGATTGCTTCTTCAGCATCTCACTTGCGCGGGCGAACATTTTCTTCAAGTCCCGCTTCGTCGGCATCGATAAAGCGGGACTACGCTTTAAAACCCCTGGCGCCGTATTCAAAGTTCAGCGCCGCAAGGATCTGCGCTTCCGCATTCCGGACGGACACGTTCTGAAGGCGGAATTCGAGGATCCGGTCATGCCGGGCACGACGCTCGTGAAGAAGATTCTCGACCTCAGCGCGGGCGGCATCGCGATCCTGGTCACCGAGGCCGAGGCGCCGATGTTCACGAAGGAACTGACGATCCAACACCTGACCTTCACGTTCGCAGGCCGCAAAGTCACATGCAATGCCGAGGTGAGGCACGCCGCGCCCCACCCCGACCAAGCTCGCTTCCCGGGAATCAAAGTCGGACTTCTCTTCAAGAACATACGCGAGGCGGATGTTCAGTTCATCGCCTCGGCCGTCTTCGAAGAGAGCCGCAAGTACTTCATGAAGCTGTTCTGAGATTCACTAGCCGCCGGCTTTGCGTCCGACCTCGATCGTCCGTGTGAACTCCGCCACTCGGCGACCGAGATGCTCCGCCGTCTTCAGGTCACTCTGGCGCGGCCCCTGATCCGGTCCTTGATCCGCATTGGATTGCGCCATGGCGCCCATGAATCCTCCAAGACGATTCAAATCATCAGGACTTCCCTGGCTGGAGTTATTTCCGGGCATCAGTCCCAGATTCACCCAGGTCATCCCGTGTTGAGCGGCGAACACCGCGAGCGTCAGGAGCGAATTCAATTTATCTCCACTCTGACTGGCCGAGTTCGTGAATCCGGCCGCCACCTTGTCGCGCCAGCCGCCCTGAGCCCAAACCTTGGAGGTCTTGTCCATGAAGGACTTGAAGTCCCCGGACACATTGCCCATGTACGTCGGCGCCCCGAAGATGATGGCCGAGGCTTCTTCGAGATCCTTCCAATGGGACTCAATGTCCTTCACGTGAATCAACTGAGGGCGCGCGCCCGGAACGGACTCCGTCCCGCGGGCGACCGCCCGGGCCTGTTGTTCCGTGTGCCCGTATCCGCTGTGGTACACGATCGCGATCTTCATTTCTTGCCGCCTTCCTTCTTCGGAGCCTCGGGTACGAATTGGAGGTTCAACTTGATCGCGACGTCGTCGCCGACGACGAGAGCACCACGATCGGTAGT
>CAYOWB010000074.1:2550-3435 GCA_964407515.1 uncultured Bacteriovoracaceae bacterium | reverse complement strand
AGCGCATCTCACCAAAGCCTCCCTTCTCCTCGCCGAGATACGTCGCATCCAGGACGATTTCCTTGGTCACACCATGCATCGTGAAATCACCGGTGATCTTGTACTGATCTCCGGAGACCTTCTTCACCGCTTTGCTCACGAAGCGGATCTCCGGGTGCTTCTTCACGTCGAAGAAGTCTTCGTTCCGGAGATGCTCGGCGCGCTTTTCATTCCCCGTATTGATGCTGGCCGCCTGAATCACGGCCTCGACCTTCGCATCTTTGAAGTCCTTGGCCTTGCCGGTCGTTAACGTGCCCTTGAAGTCGGTGAAGCGGCCATCGACATCGGCTACCTTGAGATACTTCACGCTGAACAGAACTCCCGAATGCGCTGAGTCCAGCTGCCAAGTCGATTCCGCCCTAGCCTCAGTCACAGCGACCAGCACCATTCCCAAGAGGGCCGCGGCCCTCCAGCCCTTCAACGATAAAGCTCTGATACTCATTTGGTTCTCCTCATTGGATTAGCCGGTCCGCCTACCCCCAAGACAATGGGGACCTATCGGGTGAAGTCAAACCGGCGCACGAAACTTCACTGGAGCTTTGCAATCCCATCTGATAAAGCAGTGCGCTAAGATGGCGTATAATCAGAAGGATTATTATTTTCACAAGGCCAAGAAGGAGAGCTTTGCCGCTCGTTCGGTGTTCAAGCTCGAGGAAATCGATAAACGTTTCAAGCTCCTCAAGCAGGGCGACAAGATCCTGGATCTGGGCGCCGCTCCTGGCTCCTGGTCGCAGTTCTGCTCAAAGATCGTGGGTCGCAGCGGACGCGTCCTCGGTATTGACCTGCAACCCATCAAGATCACACTCCCCAACGCGGTGTTTGTCGTTGGCGACATGCGCCAACTGG
>CAYOWB010000074.1:0-2540 GCA_964407515.1 uncultured Bacteriovoracaceae bacterium | reverse complement strand
ACCTCGAAGAAGTGTTGAAGCAGTATGAGTTTTCGCCCCCCTTTGATGTAGTGCTTTCCGACATGGCCCCGAAGACGACCGGAATCCGCATTACCGATCAGGCGCGCTCCCTGGAACTATGCGAGCTGGCGCTTGCCATGGCAGAGAAGTACCTCCGTAAGGGCGGAAACTTCGTATGCAAGCTCTTTCACAGCGAAGACTTTGACGGCTTCCGAGCCAAGATGCGTGGCGTATTCGCGCGCGTTGAAGTCCTCCGCCCCAAGAGCACGCGCAAGGAGAGCAAGGAAATCTTCCTGATCGGGTTTCGCAAACTTTGATCTGCGATACTAGCGGAGACGTTTGACCTTGGGGTCCTTCGGACAGGTTGGACACGCTGCCGAAATCTCACCCGTCATGCCGGACCACATCTTGAACAGGCTGCGCCGGAAGGTGAATCCGATGACCGATACGATGGCGAGCGCCGCGACCAACATCAGGATGTACTCGACAGCGGCTTGACCTCGAATGTCCCTCGTGAAACCTTTCATACCTCCCATTCTAAGGTAAGATTGAAAACCATGACAAGAACCGCCTGGAAAATGCTCCTCACCGTTATCACCATCGCGGGCCTCGCCCTGGCCGTCCTTTTCGCCCTCAGAGCCGTAGTTCCGAACATCGAGGACGAGCACGGACACGGCGTCGAAGTGGGAAGCATCCTTCAGGACTTCACACTCATCAGGCGTGACCACACACAAGTACCCTTCTCCTCCGTGGCCGGAAAGGTCACCCTCGTCAACTTCTGGGCCTCCTGGTGCGAGGCCTGTAAAGTGGAGATCCCGTCGATCAATGCCCTCCGGAGCAGCATGAAGGAACAGGGCCTGGAGGTGATCTCTATCAACGTCGACGAAACTCCGGAGAAGCTTCTACCCAAACTGCTCCCCCGCCTTAAGATCGATTACCCGGTCTACGTCGATGAAGGGGGCGGCTTGGTGGAGCTCTTTGATATTCGCGCGATCCCGTTTAGCATGGTCTTAGACCGAGACCGCAAGGTTCTCTTCATCGAAAACGGGGAACGGGACTGGAATTCACGCGAAAGCCGCGAACGAATCACCCAGTGGCTGTCCCAAGGAACGTAAGGGATGCAGGCACCGGCTTTACCGATCATCGTCACTCGCGCCACCAAACTTCCGGCCGGCGCCGTCCTTCTGCTCGCGCAGCCGATTCTCTATATGCTGACGAACCACTTTCCGATCTTCCCGCCCCGACTGCTGCCGATGACGGCGATCGACCAGTGGGTTCCTCTTCTTCCGGTGACGTTTTGGATTTACGCGAGCGTCTACTTCCTGATCCCCGTCGTCTACTTCCTGCACGACAGTTCGGAAAACCTGAATAAGTTCTTCTATTCGTTCTTCAGTGTGCAACTCTTCAGCTGCACGGTCTTCCTGCTTTGGCCGACAGCTTATCCACGGGAACTGTTTCCCCTGCCCGAAGGACTGGACCCCTTGACGGCGGGAATAGCAAACCTGATTCGCGGGCTCGACGAGCCCCTGAACTGCTGCCCAAGCCTTCATGTCTCCTCAATCGTGTTGATGAGTCTCATTCACCTCGATCATGACCGGAAGCGCTTCCCCGCCCTATTCGGCTGGGCGATGGCGATTACGGTGTCGACCCTCACGACGAAGCAACACTATCTCGTGGACGTGATCTCGGGATTGATCATCGCTGGCACGGCGTTTCTAGTCTTTCACCGCTGGATGAACTACCGACCGGCGCGCTTATTCGTATTGAGCGGCGACCAAGCAAACCGGTAGTAAGTCTCCTCAAATGAAGAGAACGGCAGCACCGCGATATCCGCGTCCATTCCGGGCTCCAGGGTCCCCTTGTGCTGATTCAGGCCCAGGGCCTTGGCGGCGTTGTAGGTCACGGCCGCGAAAATCTCCGCACGGGTGAACCCGAGGTACAGCGCCGCAATCGTCATCACAACCGGAAGCGAAAGCGTCACGCAGGTCCCTGGATTGAAGTCAGTGGAAAGCGCCACCGCAGCGCCCGCCTCGATGAGCTTGCGCCCCGGCGCATGCGCGGCCTTGAGATAAAACGCCGTCCCCGGAAGGAGAACAGCGACGGTGTCAGAGGCGGCCAACTTCGCGATGCTTTCGTCCGAGATCTTGAGCAAGTGATCGGCTGAAAGCGCATGAATCTCCGCCGCCAGCTGCGCGGCGCCCGTGTTGGCCAGCTCATCCGCGTGGACCTTGACCTTAAGACCGAGTGCCTGCGCTTTCTTCAGAAGCTCACGCGCTTCGGCTACCGTGAAGTAGCCCTCATCCACGAAAGCGTCGCACGAGTCCGCGAGCTTTCGCTTCACCACCTCGGGAAGCGTTCTCTCGAGCATCTCCCGCATGTACTCTTTTCGATCCAATTCCGGAGGAAAAGCGTGCGCCCCGAGATAAGTGGCCGTGAAGGTCAGCTCAGGGAACCGTTTGCGCAGCTTCGGAACGACTTCGAGAATCTTCACTTCCGATTCATGCGAAAGTCCATAACCGCTTTTCACTTCGACGGTCCGC
>CAYOWB010000073.1:7654-15215 GCA_964407515.1 uncultured Bacteriovoracaceae bacterium | reverse complement strand
GTGGCCGAAACCCGGAGAAGTCATTCAGTCTCCCAAATGCTCTCTCGTGAAAAACTGCGACGGACGATTCTCCGTTGGAATGGGAATCTACGAACGCTGCAAAAACCTGGGCATCAAGAACGCGCTATGAAGCAGCGTTTACCAGGAACGTAAACGGGCACTGTCCCGAAAAAGCGTGACCCCGTTCACTGCGATCTCCCGAGCCAGACAAAGCGCCTCACCACACTTTTCCAGTTTGCGTCTTTCCACGGTCTGCTGCCAGGTCAGGGCATCCCTGCGCGAAACAGAATAGATCAACCGGGTCGCGTTGGATTGCTCAACCACGACCGGCTCCTGGGAGCCGAACTGCCCAGCGACTAAGTACCCGCCGATGATACTCAAACGAGTGGAGGATTCCTCGTATCGTCCGCTCTCGGCGCGAAGCTCCGAAGTCACCCACCAGGAGTCCGCGCCATCCTGACGAATACGTAGCTGAAGGGAATACGAATCACGGGTTTGATTCCCAGCAATGCTCTCTTCGATGACCCCGCGTCCCTGCCAATAGCCCTCAAGACCATTCAGCAAGGAGGCGACCTCGACCGGACCTGCCCATGCCTGCACTGCGGACATCATTAAGGAAAACACCGCGGAGCCCAAAAGAATTCGGCGCATCGGAATACCTCTCAAAAGATTGCCGCACCTTGCCACAGGAGCTGCGATCCGGCAACCCCCGAGTCGACTCTTGCCCGGCCTGCAAATCCCCCCAAGGCCATCAGGAAGAGAACAGGAGAAGACATCAATAGCGGAAGATCTCGGATACCGGCTTCCGTACCAGCGCGAGAAGCTGTTTTTTCAAGGAATCCAGCTGACGATCCCGCTCGGCATCGCCCACCGCTGGCGAAGCGGACTTCAGAACCTTCTCGTTCTTGAAGACTTTGAGCTCGCCTTCTTTGCGCAATTCCCGGATGCGCTTTCGCGCGCCCTCAATCGAATACCGCTCATCGTAGAGGAGATGCTTGATCAGAAGAACGGTCTCGACATCGGAACGGCGATAAACGCATTGCCCCGTGGACGATTTGCCGGGGCTGATCATCGGGAACTCCGACTCCCAGTAGCGAAGCACGTGCGGCTTCACACCTGCAATGTTCGCTACATCACCGATGCGGAAATAGAGCCGATCGGGAATCTGCATTAGCTTTCGTCGTCGTCCTCGGCCTCATCGGCTTCGGCAGCGCGACGAGCGGCATCGGGCTGAAGCGGCGTGCCTTCGAGCGCCGCGTTCACTTCAGCGCGCAGCACCTGCGAAGGACGGAACGTGAGGACACGACGGGCGGAAATCTCAATGCTCTCGCCTGTCTGAGGGTTGCGGCCGACACGAGAACGCTTCTCGCGCACCACGAAATTGCCAAAGCCAGAAATTTTGATTTTCTGTCCCTGCGCCAGCGTTGTCTTGATGGTGTCGAAAACAAGCTCAACGAGATCAGCAGCTTCCTTCTTTGAGAAACCGACTTTCTCGTACAACGCTTCTACGATATCCGCTTTGGTCATCGCCACGGGTCACATCTCCTCTGTTTGCTCTCTCAGTTCAAAGTTACTTTGGACTAACTCCGCAACTCAGCACCCAGTTCTTTCTTCCATGCTTCAAGAATCCGGGTGGATGTGGCCTCAGTCTCCGATTCCTGAAGACTGCGCCCCTCCTCATAAAAGATAACCCGCACTGCGACGCTTGTCATCCCCTCAGGGATCGGATGTCCCTGATAAATATCGAAAACCTTTGCAACCTTCGCGAGCGGCTTGCCCGCCTTCAGCGCAAGTTGAGTAATTTTGTCCGCCGGAACGTCATTCTTCACGACGAGGGCGAAATCGCGCTCCATCGATGGGAAGTCCGGCCATGACTTAAAGAGGCGCGACTGCACTGCACTGCGGCACATCGGATAAAGAACATCCCAATCCAACTCCGCGATCCAGAGCGGAGCGCGAGTCTTGAACTCCTTCGCCTTGGCCGGGTGCAACAAGCCGAAATGGCCGGCCACATTGTTCCCCACCAGGATCTCCGCCGATTGCCCAGGGTGGAGCATATTGATAACCGGATGGTTCTTGAGCCGGGAGTTCGCCACGGGCTGCATACGCACGCCCTTGGTGCCCAGCTGATCGAAGAGATACTCGATCACGCCCTTGAGGTCATAGAAGTCCACTTCGCCCTGCTGATTTCGCAGCCCATTGGCGAACCGGGGCCCGGAAAGCGCGATTGCTAGCTTCCAGCGCTCCTGGATATTGGTCTCGAGCTCGCCCTTGCTCTCCACAGCTCCGTTCGCATGGAACGTCGGGCGAAGCTCAAACAGACGGATTGGAAGAGCTTCGGAGCCGAAGGTATGCCGCCAGTTGTCGATCACATTGCGAACCACTCCCGGCAACAGGGAAGGAACCATGTACTCGAACTCTTCACTGAGAGGATTGCAGACACGGACGGTCTGACCTTCTTCGAACATGCCGAACTGCTTCAGCCAGGCGGCGCTCGTGAAGCCGAGGTTCAGCGTTTCAAGAACGCCGACCTGAGCGAGCGCATCCTTGGCCCGATCGGTAACCACCAAGCGAGCCTGAGCCGGATTCGCGCTGAGCGTCGTCGGCTGCGACGTCGTTTCCGGAATCGTCGCAGGGATCTTATCGTAACCGATCGATCGAGCGACTTCTTCCGCGAGGTCTTCGCGGATCGCGAGATCCATGCGGTACGTGGGCGCGGTGACCACCCATTCGTCTCCATGAGATTCCACGGCGCAATCATGGTCGCGCAGGACTTTCTCCACTTCGGAGTCCTGAAGCGCGGGCATCCCGAGGAACGTCGAGATGTAGTTCTTCTTCAAGCGGATCTGACGATGGAGCGTCTCCGACTTCCGCTGATTCGCGACGGACGTGCCACGAACCGTTCCGCCCGCAAGCTGTTGAATGAGATAAGCCAGGCGCCCGAGCACGGCAGGCAAGCCCGCCGGGTCCACGCCCTTCTCGAAGCGCTGAGCCGCCTCCGTACGACGCTGATGCCGGAAGGCAGCGCGACGCACCAGCACGGGATTGAACTCCGCGCACTCCAGGAACACGCGAGTCGTCTGGTCACTCACCTCGGAATTTCCACCGCCCATGACGCCCGCGAGACCGACGGCACGTTCGCCGTCCGCGATCACGAGTTCAGAGCCATCCAGGTTCGCCATTCCGCCATCGAGCAGCGGGAGCTCATCGCCGGCCTTCGCGACCTGAACACTGAGTCGATTTCCACGGATGAAATCCGCATCGTACGCATGAACCGGGTGCCCGAGTTCAAATAGAACCAGATTTGTAGCATCGACGACGTTGTTGATCGAACGGCTACCGAGCGCTTCCAGACGGCGCACCACCCATTCAGGCGACGGGCCGATCTTCACGCCATCCATGTAGCAACCCCAGAACTGAGGTGCCGCATCGCCGGCTTCCAGATGCACCGAAACGGGAGATCCGCCGTTCGGCAGCTCCGCACGCTCCGGCATTCTGGGCTTCTGCCCCAGCGCGGCCGCTACTTCACGGGCAAGACCGTAGTGACTCATGCAATCGCCACGGTTCGCAGTGAGCTTCAAAGTCAGAATCGTGTCATTGCGTCCCAGCAGGTCGGCGTACGGAACCCCGAGTTTCGTGTCCTCGGGAAGAATGATGATTCCCTCGGAGGACTCGGCCAGCCCCAGCTCTTCCTTCGAACAAAGCATTCCGTTGGAAACTTCGCCGCGGATCTTACCTTGAGCGATCTTCAGTCCGTTAGGCAGGTGCGCGCCGATCTGTGCGAGCACTACCCTATCGCCCGCCTTCATGTTCTGCGCACCACAGACGATGTCAAGCGGTTCGCCCTGGCCGACGGACACCTTGCAAAGACTCAGACGATCCGCTTGCGGATGCCGATTGCGTTCCAGAATCTGCGCCGTGATGACTTTATCGAAGCCCTTCGCGAGCGAACGGACCTCTTCGACCTCGAGACCGCGCGCCGTCAGAAGATCCGCCAGTCCTTGAGGACCACCGACGGAACTGAGGTCAACCATCTCGGAAAGCCATTTCCAGGAAATATGCATGATGTCACCTGTCTCTTCAAATACGAGGTCGTCGCCTCAAGCCTAACGGAGGGCGCCGGGAAGTCTCCCGCAAACCCTCATGCCCGACCGGCGATAGAATCTCTCAGTACAACCTAAAACTGCCCCAGGAAGCGAGTATCGCCCTGGAACAGGAATCTCATGTCCGGGATTTCGTGCAGGAGCATGGCGATGCGCTCGACGCCCATGCCGAAAGCGAATCCCGAAATCTCACCGGGGTCGTATTCCGCGCCAGCGCACTTGAAGAGGTTGGGATGAACCATTCCGGCACCCAGGATCTCAAGCCATCCGCTGCCCTTGCAGATGCGGCAGGTATCGACTGGCTTGCCCCGGCATTGGAAGCAGCTCACGTCCACTTCCGCGCCCGGCTCGACGAACGGAAAGTAACTCGGGCGAAGACGGATCTTGGCGTCCGATCCGAACGTTTCTTTAGCAAAGAATTCCAGCGTCCCCTTGAGGTCGCTCATCGTCACGTTGCGGTCCACCCAAAGTCCTTCGATCTGATGGAACATCGGCGAATGAGTCGCGTCGTTGTCGCAACGGTAGACGGCACCCGGACTCAACACGCGGAGCGGCCACTTCTTGGAACGCATCGCACGCATCTGAATCGCGGTCGTATGAGAACGGAGGCAAACTCCGGGGCCCATGAAGAAGGTGTCCTGCATGTCTCGCGCAGGATGATCCTTTCCGATATTGGCGGCTTCGAAGTTCAGGAAGTCAGTTTCGGCCTCAGGGCCGGTCATCACGTCGAACCCCAGACGGCAGAAGGTCTGGATAATCCGACGCGTGGTCAAGGTAATGGGGTGGAGCGTACCACGATGCGGAAGGCGGGACGGCAACGAAATATCGATCCGTTCCTTCTGGAGGGTGACTTCCAGGGCGGCCTTTTCGAGACCCGCCTTCCGCTCCGTGAGAGCTTCTTCGATCCGACGTTTCCACTCGTTCGCGGCAGCGCCGATCTTCGGGCGCTCTTCCGGCGATACGGTGCCAAGTCCTTTCAGAACTTCACTGAGCCGACCCTTCTTGCCCAAATAGGCGACGCGAACCTGCTCAAGAGCATCGAGAGACGATGCCTTTTCGATTTCCTGAAGACCTTGAACCCCGATTTCCTCGAGTTTTGCGATCATCGTATCGTATTTGCGACCGGCTTAGTGAGCGGGCGCGTGCGAACGAACCTGATCCACGATCTGCGTGAAGCAGCTCGGGTCCTGAATCGCGATATCCGAAAGGATCTTGCGGTCCAGCTTCACCTGAGCCTTCGTCAGAGCGCCGATCAAGCGGCTATAGCTGATATCGTTCATGTTGCAAGCGGCCGAGAGGCGCGCGATCCACAGCTGGCGGAATTCACGCTTCTTCACGCGGCGATCGCGGTAAGCATACATCTGAGCGCGGTCAACCGCTTCAGACGTACGACGGATTTTATTTTTACGGCCGAAAACAAAACCTTCGGCCTTCTTCAGAATCTTATTGTGGCGGCGACGACGCTTAAATCCACGTTTTGCGCGAGGCATGAGCTACTCCTTAAAAAGAGACAATCAACTAATTAGCGAGATCCGTAGGGCATGCACTTTTCGATATGACGTGCATCACCATCCATCAGATACGCTGCCGAACGCAGCTTCAACTTGCGCGCAGAGCTCTTGTTTCCAAGATTGTGGCGCTTGTTGACGCGCTTAAACTTCACTTTGCCAGTAGCGGTAAACTTGAACCGCTTAGCCGCCGACTTCTTCGTTTTCTGTTTCGTCATCCTTCGTTGCCTTTCATTCCATCTACTGTGCTATCCACTCTGACCCGTTCATCAGGATCGGCCACCGAGCTTCATCCATCGGGACGCGATCCTGGGTACGCCACTCAGAGACGTGCCTGATTGCGGACCGCGAGAGCAGCCCCGTGCACGTCGCGATCATTCACGCGCTTTCAGCACGCGATTTCGGGAGTCGGCACAATAGGAGTCGCCACCCTACTCTAGGTCAGCAAACTCCGTCAAGCGTTGATTAGGGCTTATCGCTCCCACCGGAACCACTATTGGAGCCACCACCCTGACCGGGATTTTGGCTCGTAGGCCTCACAATCACGGGGCTCGGAGAACTCGAGGTCTTCTTGCTTCCCGGAGCGAGTACCATGATGAGCTTTTTGCCTTCGAGTTTCGCCGGAGCTTCGACGAAACCGACGTCCTTCACCATCTCCACCAACTGGGCCATCATCTTGTAACCCTGGTCGACGTAGGTGATTTCGCGACCACGGAACATGATCGTGATCTTGGCCTTGTCGCCTTCCTCAAGGAAGGTGCGAATGTTTTTAAACTTGTACTGAAGATCGTGCTCCTCGGTTTGCGGACGGAGCTGCACTTCCTTCACTTTGATGACCGTCTGCTTCTTCTTGGCCAGCTGCTCTTTCTTCTTCTTTTCGTACTTGAACTTGCCATAGTCGCAGATTTTGCAGACCGGCGGCTGAGCATTGGGTGACACTTCCATGAGATCTAACCCGCGCTCGCGCGCCATTTGAAGCGCCTGGTGCGTGGGAACAACGCCAACCTGATTGCCTTGTTCGTCAATCAGACGGACCTGGGGAACACGGATGCGTTCGTTGATCCGGTGTTCATCCTTGTTCTGGTTTTGATAGCGATCGCGCGATCCGCGCGGAAAAGACGGCCTGGACGGTTGAGACGGTATAAATGCCATTCGTTTGTTTGTTTCGGTTTGTGGTTCCAAAAACCTCCCTGATTTACTCAGGGTTACCCAAGCTAGCGAGAACTGTCAAGAACCACCATTTTGCCGCCGGTGCGCACAGGCAAGTGATGCACCTAGAAAATCACGGCCAGCCCAGCCGTAGCGGACAGAATGATGGGCGGCTTCTCAATACCCCAGCTCACCCCTTCACCCCCTAGCGCCATCTCCCTCACCCGCGTGTACTCGGCCAGGACACTTGCCTCTACGAAGGCCTGAAATTCCGCCCTGGAGGTGCGATACGCCAACGTCAGGCGGCTCAATGCTTCGGCCGGCAATACCGGAAGAGCCACCTTCCCCTGTAAGTCGAGGCGGAGCCCGAAACCGCGCCCCAACAAAGCCTCACCGTGCAGCCCGCCACCGATCCGAATGTACTCCGGATTCAAAATCAGCGGGCTCCCCGAGACCTTCGCCAAGGTCACGCCCGCAAGGTCCACGACTAGATCCGCATAGAGGCGAAATCGCTCGTTCTGGAACAACTCAAAGTCTTTTTCGGCACTGAAGACATAAACGGTGGCCCGGCCCGCGATGCCGACATCCACGTTCCGTCCGACAATGATCGTCCCATAGCCGAAACCGCTCGTGGTGTTTCCGAGCGGAACAACGCGAAGGTCCAAATAGGTCAACACACTTCCTTCGGTATCGGTCGTAGTGAGTCCCCCCTGCACCGCGAAGAACTGCCAGGCTCCTCCGGGAATTCCATTGAAGCGGAACCCAATGACGAGTTCGGGCATGCCGACATTGGAGACGCTT
>CAYOWB010000073.1:6948-7644 GCA_964407515.1 uncultured Bacteriovoracaceae bacterium | reverse complement strand
AATGACGGCATGCCCGAACTCGTCATTGGGGACGCTCCCCCCAATCTCAATCATGTTCGTGCCGGCAGAAGCAAAAGGGATGGAAGCGAAAAGCCCGATCAGAATCGCAAGGAACTGCATGGAATAACACCTCATCACATGCTGCGTCATAGAACAGACAGGACACTTTTGCATCAGCTAATTCGCCGAAAAAAAGAAGGGGGCCCCCTCAATGAGGGCCCCCCGGAAGTCGGAACTTATACTGATCAATAGCTTAGGCGGAAGCCTTCTTGCCCCGCACTTTAGCCTTGGAGGCCGAGCGTTTCTTGGCCGCTTTGGCCTTCGGCGCTTCTTCGCCGGCATGGACCTGGCGAATGTTGTCCAGGAGGCGATCAAACTCCTTCTTCTGGCAGTCGACGAACTTTTTGAACTTCTCGACTTCACCGGGAATCATCTTCTGGAACTTATCGAGCTCCTTACGTTCGGTCTCGAGGAACTTCTTCACGTGATTGACATCAGCCTTCACGAGCTTCTTGATATCCTTGCTCTGCTGTTCGGCATACTTCCGGGCATCTTCCACCCATGACGTATCTTCCAGAACATCCTTCAAGCGGCTCTGAGCTTCCTTCACTTTTCCAATCAGACTGGCAAAATCGTTCTTCATGGGTTCCTCCGAATAGGTGACCTGGGTATCACGACCCACGGCCGAATGAAAAG
>CAYOWB010000073.1:0-6894 GCA_964407515.1 uncultured Bacteriovoracaceae bacterium | reverse complement strand
AACGCCTTGCGGCTGATCTTGAAGACCGGCGAAGCCTGACGGCGCTTGTACTCATTGACCTCTACCTTTGAGAGAGTCTTTCGGACCCAATCAGCCTCTTTCACGCCCGGCCACTTGCCGTACTTCTTCTCCAACTCGGCGACCGGTGTGCGCTCTTCCAGGTAGTCGGAAAGAAGTGCATCCAACGCGTCGTAGGGCGGAAGCGTATCCTGGTCCACCTGTCCCGGCTTCAGTTCTGCCGAGGGCGGCTTGGTGATCGTGCGCTCGGGAATGGGATTTCCCCAACCGAGATTCATCCAGCGCGCGAGGTCGTACACGCGGGTCTTGAGCACATCGCCGATGGGCGCCAGCGCACCGCACATGTCACCGTACAGCGTGCAGTACCCCGTGGCGAGCTCCGACTTGTTACCGGTGGCGATAACGAGCGCATTGTAATGATTCGAAAGCGTCATGAGCGTCAAGCCACGCAGGCGGGACTGAAGATTTTCGAGCGCGATCGAAGCCAGCTCACCCCTGCCTTCCGCGAGTGTACGAGAGGCCGTCGAGTACAGGAACTTGATCGGGTGAACTTCGAAGCGAATTCCAAGGTTCCGTGCGAGCTGTTCCGCATCCTCGATGCTGTGGGTGGAAGAGTACTGACTCGGCATCGCGACACCCAGAACGTTCTGAGGACCGAGCGCCTTGGCGAGCAGCGTCCCGACGACGGCGGAATCGATACCGCCGCTCAGGCCGATAATCGCGGTCTTGAAGCCGGTGAGCTGGAAGTCGTCCTGGAGCCCCGCGACGAGGCCGCGCGCGAGGACTTCGATCTCCTCGGGTGCTTCGTCTTCACGGTTTTCCGGCTCGGGCGATTCCCACGCAGCCGTGCCTTCCTCGCCCTTGAGCGGGACATTGACAACACCGAAAGAGGTCTTGAAGATCGGGAGACGCCCGAGGAATTCCCCCTCGCCGCTCACGGCGAAGGACGCTCCGTCGAAGAGGATCTCATCGTTGGCGCCGACCTGATTCACATAAACGAGCGGGACATTGAGGGCCTGTGCAGCGTCGGTATGAACGCTCTCGCGGCGCTCGCGTTTTCCCCACTCATAGGGGCTCGCGGAAAGCGAAATCAGAAGCTCCGCTCCGGCTTCACGGTACTTGTCGATGGGATCTTCGCCATAGATTCGGCGCCCCATCACGGTGTCATGGGCCCAAAGGTCCTCGCAAATAGCGATGGCGACCTTTCGGCCATCGCAGTTCCAGAGTTTGATTTCGGGAGCCGGCTGGAAGTAACGGCTTTCGTCGAAGACATCGTAGGTCGGAAGCAGGCTCTTGGCTTGGCGGAAAACAATGCGGCCGTCCTCGAGGATACTCGCGACGTTCATCGCGCCCTTGCCTTGCTCGGCGGGATTAGGCGTGATGTGGCCGACGGCGAGCGCGCATTTCTGTCCCTTCGTGGCGGCTGCCAGTTCGTTGATGGCGCGTTCGTTCCATTCGAACATCTCGGGACGCTCCACCAGATCGTGCGGCGGATAACCGCAGATCCCGAGCTCGGGCGTAATAAGCAAACGGGCCTGTTTGGAACAGGCCCGCTTGTACGCTTCTTTGATCTTTTTAATGTTTGCTTCGAAGGCCCCGATGATGGGGTCCGTCTGAGCCACCGCGATCCGCATAGCTGCACCCTCGTGTCGTGAGTATGCCTCTAGCCAGTCCGCTCAAGCAACAGCTTAGAGCGCCAACAACGCCACGAATACTCCTCGCATCCGGGCGAAACAGGACACTCTGCCGCTACGCAGGCCCTTAGAAACGCGACTGAATTTCAGAGCGGTCGAAGAAGTACGCGATTTCGCGCTCGGCCGACTTGGGGCTGTCCGAACCGTGCACGGCGTTTTCTTGCAGGCTGTCGGCGAAGTCCTTGCGGATGGTGCCGGGAGCCGCCTTGGCCGGGTCGGTCGCGCCCATGATCTCGCGGTTCAGCATGATGGCGTTCTCGCCTTCGAGGCACATGAGAAGCACCGGGCCGCTGGTCATGAACTGAACCAGCCCCTGGAAGAAGGGCTTCTCGCGATGTTCGATGTAGAAGCCTTCGGCCTTTTCGCGCGAGAGGCGCGTGAACTTCGCCGCGGCGACGCGGAGCCCGCGCTGCTCAAAGCGAGTGATGATTTCGCCCATCACGTTCTTCGCGACGGCGTTAGGCTTAATGATGGAAAAAGTCTTTTCGATGGCCATGTTGCATTCCCCTTCAGTTAATGTGTTTGCTTCGTAACCGAAAACGGCGGGCGGGTAAAACAAAAAGGTGCCAGAAGGTGGCCCCCCACCAGTAGGTGGCCCCCACCTTTTGGTTTAGCAGCGCGTCATCCGCTGGTTTATCGCTTGCACTGATGCAGGCATGCTCTTCAGAAGACGATCTGCGATGAGGAATTTGTTGAGCGGCTTAGCTATCTCCGCCATTCTGAGGCCTTCGTACGGCCGGACATTCCGCAAATATGCGAGGCGACGGAGCCGGTTCGGACTCCTCGGCGTTCTTGTTCCCATCCTTTGGATGAACCGCGATCTGGTCCGCAAGATCGTCCGGAGGGCCTTTCGAAGAAATAGCACGCCCGCGGATGTCTCGAACGTCATCGAGGAAGTGGCGCACACGCCTGCCCTAGATGAACGGAATAATGCAGGCAGCGACCAACGCACTGATCAGCCCGGCGAGATGACGGGAACTTGAGACGGCGGATTGAGACTGACTTCTGACACTGAGGACTGCGCAAAGGCGCACGCGGGCTGACTGGGGCGTATGCCCTTCGTCGAACGCATACGGCCTTGCGGAGCACAGGGCCCGCCTCCCTTACCGCCCCGGACGTACCCACGCTTTTCGTCCAGTGTGTACGAAATTGGCGGGTACGTGGCGCCACGTACCCCGACTTTTCGTCCAGAGTGGACGGTTTTGGACGGTATGTGTGCGGTACGCGCGTAAGTAAGCGGACGGGGGCGGTGCGCGGCAAACCTGACCGGCGTTTCACTCAGGCGCCTCCGGGCACCCTGAACGCGTATATCGCCTAACTCATTGACCCCAAAGGGACCCCCCCCTGCGCGTTAACAAGAAGTTCCACTTTGTTAACAACCTGATTGACGCACTGCATCGGTGTGCATATAACGCCCTCCATGGAATCGAAGGTTTTCCAATATAACGATCCGGTGGATTTCCTGAACGCGACGATCCAGTCGATTCAGGCACTGAATCCCCGGTTCTCGCTCCGCGCCTGGGCCAAACAACTCGGCCTCTCGCACGTGGCGATGCTCTCGATGGTGCTCAATCGCAAGCGCCGCCTTCTTCCTTCCCTCTCGAGCAAGATCAGCCAGCAGTGGGTCACCACGGGCCGCCTCACTGAGACCGAAGCGCGCTACTTCGACATGCTCGTGCTCTTCTCCAACGCGCGGACGAACGAAGAAAAGATCTTCTACGAGAAGATCCTCTCGTCCCTGCGCCCCGACCGGCAGTTCTCCTGCCTGTCGCTCGACCACTTTCGCATCGTCTCCGATTGGTACCACCTCGCCATCGTCGAGATGACTCAGCTCAAAGGTTTCAAAGCCGACCCCCACTGGATTCGCCTGCGCCTCGGGGGAAACGTGAATGAAGGACAGGTGAGCGAAGCGATTGAGCGGCTCGTTCGCGTGGGGCTCCTGGAACGGACTCCCGACGGCGAGCTCAAGAAGCGCGACGCATACTATTCGACGACGACCGACCTGCCGCACGAGGCGATTCGAAGCTACCACGGACAGATGATCCGCAAGGCGCTCGACGCTCTCGAAACGCAGCCGGTTCAGGAACGCGACATCACGGGACACATCATGACGATCTCGAGGGACAAGCTCCCCGAGGCCAAGCAGATGATCCGTGAATTCCGGCGAAGGCTTGCCGAGTTTCTCGAAACGTCGAATGGAGACGCGGTCTACCACCTCAATGTGCAGCTCTTTAATGTTTTGGGAGATACGAAGCATGTTCACTAAGGAAATAACGGTCACGGCAGCGCTCGTAACACTGGCGAGGCTCACGGCTTTAGCCACTCTGGCGATTCTGCCCGCTCTCGCGGCGTCTTCGCTGCCATGGGGAAGCGCGTTCGCGGCGGGCGGCGATATCGGAAACGGCGGCGACGGCGTGGTTTGCCGCAATGCGGATGGCTCGATCCGCTCCGTGGAAGCGTTGGATATCTACGAAGCGCGGGAGGTTTACGGATGGAAGGTGGACCTCGGCGGCCCCGAGACAGGCCCCGACGCCAAGCTTTGGAAAATCATCGAGCGCGTGCGAAGCAAGATGCCCGAGCTAGCGCTCTGGATGGAGCAAGGGCTCCACGAATTTCGCTCCGACAATGTCTGGCTCCGCGGCAAGGAACTCACGGACATCCCGGACTCCGGTCACCTCTACTTCCCGGCCGGGTGCAAGGTCGAACAGGTCATTATTCAGGCCAAGCACAAGGTCTATCCGGGCCAAGCCTTATTCACCATCAACCGGGATCTCTTTATGCAGATGGATGACGACAGCCAGGCCGCCATCCAAGCGCATGAGCTTTTTTATCGAATCGCGATCCAAGCCGGACACAAGGACTCGATCGCCACGCGGAGACTCAATGCCATCTTCCTCTCGGACCGGTATCGGGAGTGGTCTCTTGAGTCGATTGCCGAGGATATCCTTGCGCTCTTCTCTCCCGAGGCGCGATGGGAAGACTACCGCTACCCATCCAACACCGTGCGAATTCGCGATCCGAAGCATAAGGACACCGTGAACACGCTGCTGTATTCCGTCCGCGGGGAAGGAATTCCCACGTTTGTCTCTCGGCCCAAGACGTGGTTCTCACGAAATACCCAGGTAAGTCCTAATGACCAGACCCTCCTTAAGTCGGGCACCTGCAAAAAATCCGAGTGCTGGATCCAGGTGAACAGCCAAGAGCCGCGCAATATCGCCGCTCTCTGGATCAAGCCCGGCGACGGAATCATCTCCTGGGTGCGCCCGAAGTATCACTGTTCCGACCTTGAGTGCACCACCTCTCCGACCCCTATCCCGGCGTCTCAACCTCTGCGACTCGAGACTCCTGAGACGATCCGAATCGCGAGGCATCAGTAGATACGCTGATCGGCGCTGTATCGCCCGAATTGTTCCGGCTCGGAAGAACTTGGGCGATACAGGTCCATCCGAATTTCCCTGTTGTTTCTGGGGTTTTCAGCGTCTGCACAGCAAACCCCAGCCCGCTCGAGCAACACCCCAGGGACACACTTTCCTTGCAAGCTGCTTTCTCATACCATTACTTAAGGGGGCGCATTTTCTGCGGCTTGCAACGATTCTCACCACTACTCTCCTCCTGACGTCGATCCCCCTTTTGGGAATCGTCCCACCTGCTCACGCCAAGACGTGTCTGAAGGAACGGGCCAGATCCTTGTTCATCTTCACCGGCAAGATGGAGGAGGCCGAACAAGTCCTGGGGTATCGCTTCCTTTCATCGCGGATCCCGCTGAACCCGTTGCGCTCCAAGATGAAAGCCGCGCTTCTGACGGAGATCGAGACTTCGTCGGACACTCTCACCCGGACCGAACTGGAGCAGCAGATGCGGCGACTGACCGGCGCCGGCCTGACCTTGGCGCAGATCAATGCATTGAGACGCGCCGGAGTGCTCTCAAACACCCTGATCGAGCCCGTCGTTCCTGTGACGGCGAAGAAGGTTTCGGTCCAAAGCGCCAAGCTCGCACGCCTGGACTCCAAGACATTCAAAGAGGGAGAACCCGTACGCAACTGGCGCGGCAAACTCGTCCAAGAGGGCCGCAGCTACACCTACGTCGTCGACCAGAACGACCAGATCTACGTGACGAGCGACACCCTTAAAACCGGCGCCGACCGCCAACTCGTGCTTCAAAACACTGGACAGGACTCGGCGATTCCCAAAACCATCTTCGTAAAGGAAACGGGCACACTCGCCTACAACCCCAAGACCAAATCATGGGCGCAGAAGACCGTGTACTCGGCCGATCTCGCCCAAGAGGAGATCGACGACATCGCGCGGACGTTCCGGAAGAAGGGAATCCGGATACAAAACGCGCGGCGATCCCGGCAAAATCAAGCGAAGGTCCTGCGCTGCACCGACATCATGAATGCGAACAAGCGGGGCGATGCCTATTTCTGGGACATGGTCCTCTGGGACAACGTCACGATGGCCGGAACCATGGTCGCGTTCGAAGCCATGGGAGACCATCGCCTCCTCAATACCGAACGCCTGCCCGTCGTGGCGCTGGACTTCGGTGTCGAAAACGCGTCCTTGCTGATCTCCACCCCGATCAATAAACTCACCGGCTCCGAGACCCTCAACGCCCTCGTTCCCTTCGGACTGCGGATGACCGTGGCCGCGCTACTGACCGAGGCACAGGCCGAGACGATGAAGGCAGTGATGGGAGAAGAGGCCGACGAAAGAGCGGAGCGGCTTCGCACCTTCAACCGGATCTACCTTTCGAAGTACCTGCTGAATCACGCGCTCGACCACATGGTCATGAAGAATCTTCCCACCTACCTGTTTGACAAATGCATGAGCGGGTCGATTCTCAGCGTCGTGTTGAGCCCGGGTGCGATTCGGCTTTACGAACGCACCGGGAGTTCCGTGCTTTACTTCGGCGCCCGAAAGCTAATCACCGGCGAGTAAGCCCGTCTGGCGGCTTCGTTCCTCTCGAAACTCCTTCGTTCGGTGTTAACAATAAGTTCCAGTTTCTGCGCATGGCGCGAGCCCTGGAGTTGACTCTGTGCGCCATAAAACATACACCACCGCGCACATGAGAACCGCCGAGCACACGGCGAAATTTTTACGGAGCCTTTATGTATTATACAAGAATAGCGTTCTTGATCCTCACGGCCGCCTTGGCGACCCAAAGCCAGGCGATGGCGATGGG
>CAYOWB010000072.1:9190-15244 GCA_964407515.1 uncultured Bacteriovoracaceae bacterium | reverse complement strand
AGGAGGTCCTTCTCCGCCGCGAAAAAGATCACGTTGTCGTGCAGCTTCTGCTTCGCGGCGGAGAGGAGGTCCTTCTCCGCCGCGAAAAAGATCACGTTGTCGTGCAGCTTCTGCTTCGCGGCGGAGAGGAGGTCCTTCTCCGCCGCGAAAAAGATCACGTTGTCGTGCAGCTTCTGCTTCGACTTGTTGATGTACTCGACGAACTGAATCAGCCCGCCTTCGTAATGGAAATCGAACTTCTTCGCCGGCTCCTGCCGTTCATCGGTCAGCGTGATGGAAATCCCGCTATTGAGGAATGCGAGCTCGCGCAGACGCGTGGCCAGAGTATCGCTGCTGTACTCCAGAACGGAGAAAATTTCCGGATCCGGCTTGAAAGTCACGACGGTGCCGCGTTTGGCGGTCACGCCGACTTCTTTGAGCGGAGCCTGCGGAGAACCCCGCTTGAAGGTCATCTTGTAGACCTTGCCGTTTTGATAAACTTCTACGTTCATCAATTCAGAAAGCGCGTTCACGCATGCCGCGCCGACGCCGTGCAGACCGCCCGACACTTTATAAGCGCCGCCTTCTTCGTTGAACTTGCCGCCCGCGTGTAGCTTAGTGAGAACGACTTCGACGGCAGAAACGCCGGAAGCATGCATGCCCGTCGGGATGCCTCGCCCGTCGTCTTCAACGGTGACACTGTTATCAACGTGGACAGTGACATCGATCTTCTTCGCGTATCCCGCGAGCGCTTCGTCGATGGAGTTGTCCACGATTTCGTAAACGAGGTGGTGCAGGCCTCGAGCACCGGTATCACCGATATACATGCCCGGACGTTTGCGAACTGCTTCAAGACCTTCGAGGATCTTGATTTTGTCCGCGGAATACTCGTTCGCGTTCACATTTACTTGTTCGGTCTCTGTGGTCATGAATGCCTTCTCAGGCGTTGCTCAGATTCCCGTTCACCACGACGAAGCGTTTGCCGCCGACAGACGACGAGTCTTCCGTCGTCGTGATGAAAACCTGGAGATCTGTCTTCGACAAAAACTCCAGCAGGAACGTTCGTCTCTCGCGATCCAACTCCGAAGAGAAATCGTCGAGCAGAAAAAGCGGCCGGTGACCGGTTCTCTTTCTGAACAACTCGATCTCTGAAATCTTGAGAGCGAGTAATGCCGATCGGACTTCTCCTTGAGAGCCGTGCCCCTTGAGGCTCTGACTTCCCAAAAAGAACAGCCAATCGTCTCGATGCGGACCGGCCAGCGTAATGCCTGCTTGCTGTTCCGCACGTTCGAGTTCAGACAAACGTGAGCGCAATGCCTGTTTTAGAAGTTCTAATGAAGGCACCTCGTATTGTCCAGTGAAATGACTGGTATCTAACTCTCTGTTATCAATTGATAAACTCGCGATTTTCGGCACCCAAGAAGAGGCCGAAAAAACTCTCAATACAGGCTGCCGAGGAGCAATCTGACGCACCGATTCATTCAGACGGCCGTCTAAGGCTTGGAGCCACTGGAGCCGCTTGTAAGCAAGCAGCGCCCCGTGCTCGATCACCGGGTCGGTGAACCCCTCAAGCAGGCTTCTGGCAGGGCTTCCGGTCTTCAGTAAGGCGTTCCGTTGCTCGACCGCTCGTTTGTACTTCTGAAGCGCTTTCAGATAGTCCAAATCCTCGGCGGAAATGACCCGATCCAGGTAACCCCGCCGTATCGCTGGCTCGCCCCGGACCAGATCGTGGTCGGATGGATTAAAGACGATTGCATGGAAACCGACCTGAAAAGACCCGAACCGCTGGCTGAGATATTGAGTTGAGCTCTTATACGGCTTCCCGTTGATGGCGGCCGTCTTAGAGACCTTTCCCCCAAGAGCGTCCCCCTGGGACTGGAATACAACCTCGAGCTCGCTTTTCAGCTCAGCATCCTGGCTCTCATCCGCCCCGGAAGCGATACAGCGGATCTCCGCCCGGGATTCCCCGTAGCGAATGACCTCATCCGATTTAGCACCCCGGAATGACCTCAAGGTCGCCAGATAGCCAATCGCTTCGATGATGGACGTCTTCCCTTGGCCGTTTGCGCCAACGAGGATGTTCAGATGCGGATCGGGCTCCAGGGCCGCTTCCGCCACGTTTCTGAAATTACGAAGAACGAGTCTTTCGACCTTCAATTCAGATTCGCATCGGCATGATCACGTAGGTGTGATTCTGCTGGCCAGCGCCTCTGAGAATTCCCGGACTCAGCCGATCCTTGAAGTGGAACTCGAGCTTGTCGGTGTTCATGATGCTCAAGCAATCGAGCAAATACTTGGCGTTGAAACCGATATCGATCGGATCGCCCTGGTAATCAACATCCACTTCTTCACGAGCTTCACCCATATCCGGGTTGCTCGAAGAGATCGTCAGCGACGTTCCCTGAAGAGACAGTTTCACGCCACGGCTTTTCTCATGTGACATGAGACTCACGCGCTTAAGCGCGGAATTGAAGCTCTCACGATTGATCATGACCGTACGTTCAGTCGACTTCGGAATGACCTGGCGATAGTCCGGGTATTCACCTTCGATCAAACGAATGAACAAGTAAGTCGTATCGCTGTGAGCGTAGATATATCCACGCTCGAACGATAGACCGATCGAGCTTCCGCTTTCGTCAAGGAGCTTACGAAGCTCAGCGAGACCCTTACGAGGAATCACGATGCCGCGCTTCAATTCAGGCATCTTCAAGAACACTTCGTTATCCACGAAAGAGAGCCGGTGTCCGTCAGTCGCGGTCATGCGGATCATGTTGTTCTCGAGGTTCTCAAAGAACACTCCGTTCAAGTGATAACGAGTCGCATCTGTCGAAACAGCGAAGATGGTCCGATCGATCATCTCTTTCAGAGACTCAGTCTTCGCATCGAAATACTCTTTCTCTTCGAATGCGGGGAGAGCGGGATACTCTTCCGCGGACAGACTGACGAGATTGAACTTGGACTTGCCACAAACAATCTCAACCCAGTTGTTATCTTTACGGGTGATATCGAGCTTCTTATCCGGAAGCTCCTTCACGATATCGAGGAAGTGTTTTGCCGAGAGAGTGAGCTTGCCATCTTGCTGTGCCTGGACAGGCAGAGAGATTTTGATGCCGACTTCAAGGTCGGTGGAGCAGATGGAGAGCTGCTGGTCCTGAATTGTACAAAGAATGTTCGCGAGAATTTGAACTGTGTTCCGCTTCTCAACAACCGATTGTGCCTTTTGCAAAGCCTCTAACAGAGGGCTCCGATCAATTGTGAATTTCATACCTCTTCTCTTTCAAAGCCAGGGCTCTAAGTAAAGAAAATATATATTAATAAGATAGCAGTAGTCATAGAGCGTGTGGAAATGTGGATAACTCAATCAACCACAGGAAATCACAGAATAAAGCGTGTGCACAACCGTGTGGAAAACTCTGGGGATAAGATCCACCGAAATGTGGACAACGGGACCAAGAACCGCACACGCGCAGTTATCCACCGGTTATCAACAGCCAGTTTGGGGATAAGTTCTAATAGTGATCAGAAGAGATCGGTTAATCCCTCTGATTGGTATCGTGAGCACTGCAGCAATCATGAGTTATCCACACTTTCAGAGCCCGTGTGGACAAGAAGGAGATATCCCCAATAGGGACAACCCGTGTGGATAAGTGGATAACTCTGTAAGCTCTCGATAAAGAGAGAAAATTTTGTCTGTGGTGTGTGGATAACGTGGGGATAACCGTGGGGATAACGTGTGGATAAACATTTTGTCCACAGTCTATCCACACGGTTATCCACAGAGTTATCCACATTTTTCGATGTAGTTGAGTGGATTACTGCTACTGACGCAATACAGAAGGACTGAGCCAGTTAGCGAAAATAACGCAGGGAGATAATGGCAATACGTCTTTCGGACGGACGTGAGAGGAAGAGGGGGTGGATTAGAGGAGATTCTGGATCGACTCGACCGCTTCGCGAAGCTCGTGGTCGGTCTCAAGGTTGTCTTCGATCTTATTGCAGGCGTGCAGGATGGTGGAGTGGTCCTTGCCGCCGAAGTACTGCCCGATTTCCTTGTAACCGACGCCGGTGTATTTCCGGATCAAGAACATGGCGATCTGGCGAGGCAAAGACACGGATCTGGCCCGGGCGCTTGACTTCAGATCCAGAACGCGAATTCGGTAGTGCTTCGCCACGGCATTCTGGATCGACTCGATGGTGAAATGTGAGCCCTCCTCCGGAATGGCGATTTTGAGCTCGTGCTTTGCCATATCGAGCGAGATTTCAGCACCCGTCAAAGATGCCTGTGCCTGGAGCCGAATCAACAGGCCTTCCAACTCGCGAACATTCGTCTTCACGTAGGTGGCAATAAAGGTGGCCACGTCGTCGGGCAGGTAAATGTCGTCCCGTTCGGCCTTAGCCTTCAGAATCGCGATACGAGTTTCGATTTCCGGTGGATGAAGGTCTGCGACCAGACCCCATTCGAATCGGGTGCGGATACGTTCGGCCAGCCCCTCGATTTCCTTTGGGGGGCGATCGCTTGTCACGACTATTTGGCGCTTCGAACTGTGAAGCGCATTGAAGGTGTGGAAAAACTCCTCTTCGGTCTTCGTCTTGCCGGCGATGAATTGGATGTCGTCGATCAGCAGCATGTCGAAGCTGTCTCGGTATTTACCTCGAAAGGCGGACATACGGTTGTGTTGAATCGACTCAATCAGATCGTTAGTAAAGGACTCAGCCGAGAGATATGCAACCCGTGCCGAAGGTGTCTGCTGAAGCACATGGTTCCCGATCGCGTGTAACAAATGGGTTTTACCGAGACCCGGCGGGCTATAAATGAAAAGCGGGTTGTACTGCCCGGCGGGCTGTTCCGCGACGGCGACGGCGGAAGCATGGCCGAACTGGTTGCTGGCGCCGACCACGAAATTCTCGAAGGTATACCGAGGATCGAGACCGACTACCTGGCTTTTGGCGCGGGCTTCGCGTGGCGTTGAATCGCCTGAAATCTGCATGCCGAGACCGGATACGGTCTGGCGTTGCTCAACCACCGGCGGGCGGAACGGTTGTTCATTCGACTCGGACGCGTCCAGTACCGCAATGGCCAGCTCGCAGGGGCTCCCAGTAATTTGCGTGAAAGCATCTTCTATTATGGCTTGGTACTGATCTCGGATCCATTGCGCCGAAAAATCGTTTGGCGCCAGGAAATGCACACGCACACTGCCGTTCGGGGTAGGCTCGGTCTTCACGAAGTGAAGAGGCTCAACCCAAGCTTTCAGCTGCTGCGGAACAATGGCCTGTTCGAGGATGCGGTACGCAGCTCGCCAGATCTCAGACCAGTCGGATGAATCGATTTCCAGGGTTGTACGCACGAGGAAGTCCGCATAACATTTGACCGCGGCCTTGACAACAGATCGGTAGTCGTTATACCCCAAAAACTCTCAAACTAGTGGAGCTGATGTTTTATGAAGAGGACGTATCAACCGAGTAGAACGAAGAGACGGCGTCGGCACGGATTCCGTGCACGCATGGCGACCAAGAATGGTCAGAAGGTTTTGAAGCGCCGTCGCGCCAAGGGCCGTAAGCGCCTCACCGTGAAAAAAGCGGGCAAGTAATCTCTGACAGTCTCCAAGCCAAATTCCCTGAGCTTTAAGAACAGGCTCCACTATCCGTGGGAGTACCGGCGTTTTTTCGGCCGGAGCCAGTTCTTTCGTTTGTCGGAGTGTATCGTTTATCGCATTCCAAACGAATGTGGGCACTACCGGCTCGGGATGACGCTCAAGTCACGAGGGTCTTCCGTTGAACGAAACCAAGTAAAGCGGTGTGTTCGGGAGACCTTTCGTCAGCTGGCGGCGGAGCTGGGCAGTTATGACTATAATGTTGTCATTCCGGCCACCAAAAAAATGGCCCATCCGTACCCACGACGGCTGCGTGAAACCCTGCGAAAAGAGCTTCTGGATGCGATTCAACGGGGTTGAGTGGGCCATCCGCTTGTATCAGTGCACGGTATCTCCGTTAATTCACCTCATCGCAGGACCGGGGTTCGGTTGCCGCTTTGAGCCGAGCTGCAGCGAGTATGTGGCACAAGCGTCACGTATTCAT
>CAYOWB010000072.1:3821-9180 GCA_964407515.1 uncultured Bacteriovoracaceae bacterium | reverse complement strand
CCGTTCGCGGAACTTTGCTTGGGATTCGACGGATTTGTCGTTGCCATCCGTGGGGATCTTCTGGGTATGATCCCGTGCCGGAACCTTCCGGCACAGGTCAACGTTAGGGAAAGGAAATCATGGACCGTAAGACGCTACTGGCGATTCTGCTCACTTTTGGAATCTTCTTTGGCTGGCAGAAACTTTATCTCGAGCCACGAACCGCACGGCAGCAGCAGGTTCAGACGCAGCAGCCCCAACAGGCTGCGCCGCAGGCCAGCGCTCCGCAGGCGGCAGCACCGACACAGATTCAGCCGCAAACGGTTCCGGTGAAGCCGGGCGAATCCAAAGAACTGACGACGTCGATCGGAACGGCGCGGATCACCAGCGGTCCAGAACTCTTTCAGTCGTGGGATATTAAGGGATTCCAGGCGAGAAAGGCTGACAAGGACGCGGCAGTCAATCTGCAGGCGCTGACTCATCAGCAGGGCGTTGGACAGGTCGCCTTCGACCTTTCGGAATATGCCTATTTGAACCAGGTTCAGGGAACGCTTTCCACGACCCCGCAGGGCATGCAATGGGTCTATGAAGACGCCAATGTGAAGATGGTTCGCGATATTCGCCCGGTGGAGGGAAAGCCCTACGCCATGGTTCAATTGACGGCGGAATTCAAGGCGAAGCGGCCAGGCTACATGTTTGTTTCGCTCACGGCCCATAGCCCCGAAGGTGACGAGGAGGAGCGCGACCGCCAGTTCCTCTACTGGACAAATAAGTCGGTCGAGCGCGAAGCGGTCTACGATATTGATTCGCTGAAAGAAGTGAGCACGCCGCTGAAGTGGGCTGGCGTGGAGAGTCGCTATTTCATGATGGCGATGATTCCGCAGGGGGGAGTCGAACCCCGCGGACTGATCCAACAGACCGGTACGCGTACGGCGCGCATGAGCATGGTTTTCCCGATAACGGGTAATTCGATCACCGTTCCGATGAAGGTCTATTATGGCCCCAAGGATCTTGATGTCCTTCGTGCGGTAGATCCTTCGCTCGACAACGCGGTCGATTTCGGCTGGTTTACCATTATTGCGTATCCGCTTCTGAAGATCATGAAGTGGTTCAACGGAATGGTGCACAACTACGGTGTAGCGATCATTTTGCTGACCATTCTTGTGAACATTCTGACCTTCCCGCTCACGTACAAGAGCATGAAGAGCATGCGCGAGATGGCGAGGCTTCAGCCGCAATTGCAGCGTATTCGCGAGAAGTACAAGGACGACAAAGAAGCGTTGAATCGCGAGATGCTCACGATGATGAAGAGCCATGGGTATAACCCGATGGCCGGCTGCTTGCCGATTCTGATTCAGATGCCGATCTTCTTCGCTCTTTATCGTGTTCTCTATAGCGCGATCGAACTTTACAATGCGCCGTTCATGTTGTGGATCCAGGACCTCTCGTCCAAAGACCCGTTCTACGTGACACCCATTCTCCTGGCGGGCGTGATGTACGTTCAGCAGAAGATGACCCCGACGCCGGCGACGGATCCGGTTCAGGCCAAGATGATGCAGTTCATGCCGCTGATCTTCGGTTTGTTCATGTTGACGCTTCCGTCCGGTTTGACGGTCTACATGCTGGTGAACGCATTGGTCGGTATCATCCGCCAGGCGTTCTTCAACAAGAAGCTCGGCTATGGGCCGGTTACAACCAACGCCGCTTGATGGCGCAGCATATCTGAACGAAGACACGATTGTCGCGGTGGCCGCTGCACCCGGAGGAGCCATTTCGGTTCTCCGGGTGAGCGGCCCCACTTCTTTTGAGATCCTGGAAACGATCACCGGAAAACCTCGCTCTGCTTTTGAGGCCAGGAAGATGACTCGCGCCACGTTGAAAAAGGCCTCAGGAGAGATCCTGGACGATGCGGTCGCGGTGCGATTCGTCGCTCCGAGGAGTTACACGGGAGAAGATTCGGTCGAGCTCCATACGCACGGCGGAACCTGGGTGGTGGGACGGGTAATCGAACGGGTCATGGAAGCCGGGGCTCGCCAGGCGCTGCCAGGTGAGTTCAGCTTCAGAGCGGTACGCAACGGAAAGATGTCGTTGAGTCAGGCTCAGGCGGTTGCGGATCTGATCGCAGCTTCAAATGCTGGGGCAGCCTCTTTGGCGCTTGAGAAGATGGCCGGGTCCGAGAACCGGGTATTGAACGCTTTGGCCGAGCCGCTTCGCCGGATTGCGATGTTCGCTGAGGCTAATATCGATTTTTCGGATCAGGATATCGGCGAAAGCGCCATGAGCGATCTGCCGACCCAGTTGCGGGCGGTCATCAGTGAAGCCAGGAGGCTGAAAGACACGTTCCGCCGAGGCGAGCTGATTCAAGATGGCTTCAGGGTGGCGCTCTTTGGGCTTCCGAATGCCGGCAAGTCGAGCCTCTTCAACGCGCTTCTGGGTGAAGACCGGTCCATTGTCTCTGAGATCGCCGGCACGACGCGCGATGTGGTGCGAGAGCGGCTGACGCTTCAAGGCAAGAAGACGAGTGTGACGCTGAGGCTGGAGGACCTGGCTGGACTTCAGTCGACCGAGGACGTTGTTGAGCGCATCGGAATTGAAAGGGCCCTCCGCTCGGTTGGGAGGGCTGATCTGGTTCTTGTGCTTTGGGATCTGAGCGCCCCCGTGAGTGAAGCCTCGAAGCTCATCGCGGAATGGCAGAGAGCTGGAGCGTCCACGAGCAAGGCGATCGGGCTATTTACGAAACGTGATTTGGTGAGTGTCGACGCGGTATCCGATGCTCGGCAGGCGTTACAGGCCATGGGAATTGGGACTTGGCTGGAAACGTCGGCCCGCAGCACGGAGGGCATCCCGGAGGCGGCGGCGGCTATCGCAGACTTCTGTGAAACTTGGGTTCATCGGGAAGCCGGAGAGGTGTTTCTAACGCACCTGGATCATGTGCAGGCGGTCGAAGCGGCAATCGAGCACCTGGAACGGGCGTGCTCGGCACCTTCGTTGGATCTGTTGGCGGCAGATGTGCGCCAAGCGCTCCATTCTCTCAGTGTGTTGATTGGCCAGACGCTTCCAGATGACATTTTGGGACGTGTATTCTCCGAGTTCTGTATCGGAAAGTGAACCCCGCGCAATGGGGTGCCGAGATCTGCGCGGCGCACCCTAGAGATCAATTCAAAACTCCGGTAGTCTGAAGGGATGAGAATTCCGAGGAATCTTCCCAAAGTCTCGGCTACTGCGCGTTCGGTCTTGGAGAAACGTTACCTCCTGCGTGACGAAAAGGGACGAACCGCGGAGACGCCTAGGGAACTCTTTGAGCGGGTGGCGGGTGCTGTTGCTCAAGCCGAAACGCGCGACCGCAAAAGGTGGTCGGACGCGTTCTTTGAGCTGATGGTACGAGGAAGGTTTCTTCCGAATAGCCCTACACTCATGAACGCAGGGTTGCCAAGTGGACAGCTCTCGGCCTGCTTCGTACTTCCGATTGAAGACACGCTCGAAAGCATTTTCGAAACCCTGAAGGACGCCGCTCGGATTCATCAGTCTGGCGGGGGTACGGGGTTTTCCTTTAGCCGCGTGAGGCCCAAGGGGAGTATGGTGCGCTCCAATCGGGGCGTGGCATCGGGGCCGGTATCGTTCTTGCGGATCTACGACATGGCGACTGAAACGATTAAACAAGGGGGCACTCGCTGCGGCGCCAATATGGGAATTCTACGAGTTGATCATCCGGATATCATCGAGTTCGTGGACTCGAAGCGCGACATGCGCTCGATCGTGAACTTCAACATCTCCGTGGGGATCACTGAGCCATTCATGGAGGCGGTGAAGGCGAAGGAGAAGTATCATCTGCTGGACCCTCGGGATGGAAAGCGCGCCGGCGAATTGGATGCGCGCGAGGTATTTGACCGGATTGTCCGGGCCGCGTGGGAGTGTGGCGACCCGGGGCTCGTTTTTCTGGACCAGATCAACCGATTCAATCCGACGCCTAAAGCAGGGGCGATTGAGGCGACGAATCCTTGTGGCGAACAACCGCTGCTTCCATATGAGTCGTGTAACCTGGGGTCTTTGAACCTTGGTGCGTACGTTCAAGGACGAGGAGGCCGGCGCGAGATCGACTGGAAGCGGCTACGACAGGATGTTTGGACGGCCGTCCGATTCCTCGATGATGTGATTGAGGTGAATACGTTTCCGCTTCTAGAGTGCGATAGGATCACAAGAAAGAACCGCAAAATTGGCCTGGGAGTCATGGGGTTCGCCGATGCGTTGCTGCTTCTCGGCGTGAGGTATGACAGCGAAGAGGGGCGTGCAGTCGGCGAGCGCTTCATGAGCTTTATCGATGACGAAGGCAAGAAGGCCTCCACGGACTTGGCGAAGAAGCGAGGTCCGTTTCCGAACTGGAAGGGATCACGGTGGCAGAAGCAGGGGATGGCGCCTCTGCGGAATGCGACCGTGACGACGGTTGCACCCACCGGCACCATCAGTCTGATTGCGGGCGCATCGAGCGGAATTGAGCCGATCTATTCGAGTGTCATTGCGAGAAATGTTCTTGAGGGGGAGAGACTCGTGGAAGTTCATCCCACGGTCGCGCGTCTGTTTGAGGAGGCAGGCTTAGATCTGGGCGGCGCTGCCGCAGCCATCGCCGGGGACGTGAGAGGGGAGCGCGCGCGTGAGGTACTGGGGTCAGCCTGGCGAACAGCGGCTGAGGTGGCGGTTGAGGATCATGTGTTGATGCAGGCGGCATTTCAGAGGCACTCGGATAGTGCAGTCTCAAAGACGATCAATCTGCCGCACGACGCGACGGAAGAGGCTATCGCACGTGCGTATCTTCTGGCGTACGAGCACGGGTGTAAGGGGATCACAGTCTATCGGGACCGGAGCAGGCCCACGCAGGTGCTGACGGTTGGATCGGGGAGCGGACAGGAATGTCGCTTGGGCTCTGATCGAGAGAGCTGTCCGGCGTGCTGAGGCCAAAAGGTCGGCCCGACCGTTTGCGAAGCGACGGGTGGGGGTTCAACTCGGGGCTGCGTCATAGTCCGAATTTCAGATGCTTGATCACGCTGCCGCTTTGGGTTAACGTCAGTTCACCTTTCTGATGTGGGCGGGTGTAGCTCAGTTGGCTAGAGCGCGAGCTTCCCAAGCTTGAGGTCGAGGGTTCGAGCCCCTTCACCCGCTCCAAAATCAAATCGAGAATCAGGTCCCAGTCAGGCGTGAGACCAAGCGCAGCGGATGGATTTCCACGGGTAATGTCGGCGTGTTTTTCCTGATCCAAAGTCCGATGTCCTGCAGGCTGTTCCGGACGCCCATGAACCGGCAAATAGCGTAGAGAAGGAACATGGCATTGATGAATGCGAAGGTGGCGTTTGTCCAGCGTCCTTGGCGTGACTCGGCTGCCGCGCCG
>CAYOWB010000072.1:0-3811 GCA_964407515.1 uncultured Bacteriovoracaceae bacterium | reverse complement strand
CCATTCGACGGCGACGTAGAGTGCCGGGACTCCAGTGCGGCCGGAAACCTTGGGTGTGCGGCCGAAGGGGATTTGTTCTCCGGTATAGAACTGTTCCACTGACTTCGCCACGCCTCCCATGTGCACGGGAAGCAGGAGAAGCCCGAGGGCATAACCGCGCAGAAGTTCGGTCCAGTGATAACCGATGAGTACCAGGTCGCGCCCATATAGGAAGAAATAAGGCACTCCGCAAAGGTAAAGCCAGACACTGTGAATTCCCGCGCCGATCGGGCAGCAGAGTATGAGAAGCAGGCCGGGCGTGACGACGGGAGTTCCACCGAGGTATTGAAGGCGGAAGAAGCCCTCGACGAAGCGGGCGGGGCGCCAGGGCCAACGAAGCATCTGCTTGAGAGCCTTGGGCAGAATGATCAGGCCGCCATTGGCCCACCGGCGGCGCTGAATCAGAAGGGATCCGAAGTCGGGCGGTGTGGCGCTAAAGGCGATCCGTTCAGGGTAATTGTAGAGGGTCCAGCCCTGCTCTCTGAGGTCGATGCTAGATTCCGTGTCTTCAATTACGGTGCGGTCTTGGATGTACTTCGCCACGCGGTAACCGCGGTCCCACCCGACGGTTTGGATCTCCTCGAGAGCGACCTTGCGGATCAAGGCGTTCGCGCCGACCCAAAACGTCGCGCCATAATGGGTGAAGCCCTGGTGGGTGATGTATTGCATGTCTGTCGTCGCGCCAGCGGAGCGTTCGACGATGGAGGGTGATCCAGGGAAGGAGCTGTAGGGTGCCTGAGCGACGGCGATTCGTTCATTCCCCGGTTGGTTCATGATGTGAACCATTCGCAAAGCATAGTCGGGCAACAGGACGCTGTCGGCATCGAGCGTGAGTACGAAGTCCGCGTCGTCGAAAGAGATCGAGGCGTCTGCCGGGGCCACTTCTTTGAGAAAGTAGCCGCGAGCGCCGAGGGTTCGAATCTCACGGAAGCTGTGTCCCATGATTCCAAGGTAGCTGTTGAGGTTCATGGCCTTGTTCGGCTCATGAGAAAGGTTCTCGTAGCGCTTCCGTTCGAATGAACTGAATTCGACCTCAAAGAGGGCGGCCAAACGCCGGTATTCGCGAAGCGCCCGGGTTTCATCGATGCCGGACGATTTGGCGAGAGTCGCCAGCTCAATACTTCTTTGGTGGTGGCGGGCTCTGCAATCCTTGAAGACACGATTCACAAGAAGATCGTCTGCGTGATCGGTGGCAGGATAGCTCGCGATCAAAGAGTCAAACCAGGCGGTGACGTCACGGTAGTGGTCGGAGAGGCGGGCGGACTCGGTTCGAGGTGAAAACGTATGCCGGGAATTTCGAGCCAAATATTCGGCGTAAACCGACTTAAAACGATTCGCGGGCCTCTCGAAGAGTCGGCGAAGATCCGCAGGCAGGGCGCGCATGGACCTCAATGCTTCAAGAGCGGAAGGATCCTCTGTCCAGTAAGGGTCATCAATCAGCAGGACGACGCGGCGGTTCGGATATTCTTGGAGCGCGGCGGAGAGTAGGGTTCGTCGCACGACGGGCAGATCTTCACGATAGGAAGGGACGAGAATGGCGAGCGAAGCCGCGGGCGCCTGATGGACTGCCTCCAGCTCATCCCGAGAAGCCGGTACGAAATCACGAAGGCGCTTGAGGTATCCGAGGCGGGTGAACTGGTAGACCAGGTTCCCGTGGATGAGGGCCGCAAGGATAACGATGCAAATTCCCTCGGCGACAAGCCCCCAACCGTTGGAGCGATCGAGCAGGCCCTGGGCAATGAGAGTGAGATCCCATGCGGCCAGGCTTACGACCAAAACGGTAAAGATGAGGGTAAGCCGAGTGAGCCGGATTTCCTGATTGACGTTCATGTTACCACCGGGATTGCGCAATGCGGCATAACATGATGACAGGAGGCTGGAAAGCAGGAATTATCCAAAAGCCGGTTTACGCGGGCTCTTGTGCCCCGATGCTTGGGGTTTGCTCCGGCGTCGTCTTCCAGAGCAACAGGGTGGTGACAAACCAGGTGATCAGGATGCCGATCAACATGGAGTTCAGGAAGGCGCCCCCCTGGAAGAAGATGAGAAGGGCGGAAATCCCTGCTTTAGCCGCTCGATAGACGAAGACGTCGGCCAGGTACTTGGCGCCGTACTTCTGTCGTGGAGTGAGCGGATAGTAGAGCATCTCCTTGGAAACATTGAAGAGAGAGTAGTCCAGCCCCTTAATCAGGATGTAAGTCGCGGCCGTCAGCCAGGCCATTTGTGGCAACGCCACGCCGGGAAGGACGATCAGGAGATAGAGAATCGGAGTGAGGGCCTGGAGTCTGCGATTCTCGATCATTAACAGAAGGAACGGCAGGATCAGGACCTTTACGCCAAGTGTAATTCCATTAAGGACAGAGAATGCAGTGCTTAAGTATGCGCTTTTGTCAGCGACATTCGAGAAGGCCTGCTCGACGAACAGATTGAACTTGAGGTCGAGGATTCCGACCAGGAACTGCGTGAGACCCACAATGGCGCAAATCACCGCGACATAGAGGCCTGCGCCCTGAAGTGAACGGATCGGAGAGGATTCGCGCTTGGACGGAGCCTCACTGGGCAGCTTTGCCGAGAACGCGAAGAGCACAGCAGTCAGCACGATAATCGCGGATGCTGACATCACCGTGAACGGCACGCCGTAAGAGCGGGTAACCGTGGACGCCACGGCACCACCCACCACGCCGCCGACGCTTCCGAGTGCGGATGCCAGACCGAAGAGAACCTTCGCCTGACGCTCCTTAAGAAGGTTGTTGGCGTAGCCCCATGGCAAATGAATCATGAAGACGATGTAGATCTCTTTCCAGATGTAGAGAATCCAGGTTGCGGGTTTGTACCCGTGCTGGGATGCGGACAGCGCGGCAAGGAAAACAGCGGCAGAAACCGCCGAGATGATGGTGAACGCGGTCTGAACGGAGAACCGCTTCTGAAGCCAGTTGCCCACCGCCACAGCGGCGAAGAGAGCGCCCACAGTGGCCAGGGAAACATGCGGTGTGTGACTCGCGCCATGCGCCTGAATGAAGAGGGCTGTCGTGGCCGCACGGAGCGGAGCATAGGCTAAGACCGTGAGAAAGCTCACGATGGCGAAGATCACAAGGGAGCCCTTGTGATCGAGCGTGCGGGCAGCTGTGCGAAACTCTCGAAAGAAATTCGTCATGGGGCATGTGGGTACCACCCACAGCCCTCAGCCGCAAGTCAGCTTTGCTTCAGAACAGAAGAGCGTTCGTCAGCCCATCGGAAACTTTGCCGCGATCCAGGCGGCGAAGTCATCGCACATCCGCCGCATGGATTGCTGATTGTCCGCGATCTTTTCGGCACCATGGACGATGAAAATGGAAGCGTCGAGTGCGGCGCTCTCAAGGTTATCCGAGGCCGTCCGGTCCTGGGCCCTCTTGAGAGCCGAGGTCATCCGTTCGTGGGCCTCCGCCCAAAGGCGCTCGCCGTCGAGGTTGCAATGAGTTGCCAGCTCGCGGCCCGAGAGGCCTTCGCCGGTGAGGCTGGCCATCGTTTCATCATGGGTTTTGCTGTTTCCCGGATTCCAGTAGTGGCGCGCAAGGTCCTCGCCGATCCGCGGATTGTCCACGATGTAACCATACTTCTTGAAAAAGTGAGCGCGCGTCTGCGCCACGCCCATCTCCGCCAAAAGGTATCCTTGATAGGAACACGAGGAGTCGCTTGAAAGAAGATGCGGAATGGCGAGCAGTGGGCGAGGACTGCAGTCCAAACCGAGGATCTCTTTTTCACAGCGGCGGGCCAGTGCCGTGACGTTCTCGGGAGT
>CAYOWB010000071.1:13830-15582 GCA_964407515.1 uncultured Bacteriovoracaceae bacterium | reverse complement strand
CGGGGATAAAGTTCGTGACTATCTCGAACACCACCGCACGCACCTCAATCCCGCGACGGATCATCTCTTCGTGAACCACCGCGGCATGGTCCTCACCCGTCAGACTTTCTGGAAAATTCTCAAAGACCTAGCCCTACAGAGTCACATCGCTCCGGCACTGCTCTCGCCTCATGTACTGAGGCACTCCTTCGCCACGCATCTCCTGCATGCCGGAATGAATCTGCGCTCGCTCCAAATGCTCCTCGGACACTCCGATCTTTCAACGACTCAGATTTACGCACACGTCACACCCGAACATCTCAAAGAAGCTCACGAGCGCTTCCATCCTCGTGGCGCATCCGAATCTCGCGCACGTGGTCGCAAATAACTCGCGCTTTGAGAGCCGGATATTCCGCGTTGACTCCACGCAATACGGGTGATAGCCCGACTTTCAAGGCATTCTTGGCGAAGGGGTTTTGGAGGTAAGGGCCATGAAGAAGTTCCTAGTGTCAGCTCTGTTGGTAAGCGCGGTCACGTTCAGTGCGACCAACAGCTCTCAGGCTCTCGCGGAAACCAACGAGTGGACGTTGCACCGGGTTTGCGACAACGGCTCCATGGTCATCGACAGCGACTCAGCCTACCACCGCACTTTCCAGATCGTTCTTCGTGAAAAAGGCATCGTTTCCTACTTTGCGACGGCTCTCGACTGGCAGCCGAACACTCGCAACGAACTCATCTTCAGCGGACTGACTCAGTACCGCGGTGAATACAGCGCGTACACCGGCCGCGTGGGCGGCGTCCGCTTCTTCCGCGAAGGCAACGGCTGGCGCCTCGTCGCCAGTTACACCGGTGGCCGTGAAGCCAACTGGTACTTCAACGACTGCAGCTGCCACCTGTATCCCTGCGAACAGCCCTAATTCACACACGAGTTTCACACCGGGGATTCACAGCCGCGGTTCCAAGAAACAGAATACGAAAAAGGCTGGGATCCCTGAGGTTCCCGGCCTTTTCTTTTTCCTCACGCGGGCACGCCATCCCGCGACGCTCACTCGCAGTAGTCGCGGATCATCGTCGCACCCGGCAGAAGCGCCTCGCGCTTGAGCCACGCTCCGGTCACGAAGTAGGCCCGCGCTTCCGGAAACTCCCTAAGCATCGCGTTGATATTCTCCGGCTCGTTCTCGAACACTCCCACGACTCGCGCCGGACGTCCGCCCAGCCTCTTCGCGGCATGAACCCGCGCAAAGGCCTGCCGCTTGAAGTCGATCGACTCGATCCCGTCCTGCTTCAGGATCACCTCCACCGCATCCCCGGCTTCAGCCATGCGAAGGCGACGCAGGGAACGCGCCGTTCCTTCCGCCTGTTTCGATTGCGAACGGCTCGACACGTAGAACAGGTGCGCACCTCTCCGAAGCATGCGCCTCACGAACGTTGTCGCGCAGGGGACCTCCTGATCGAAGTCCATATAACGCTCGTGCAGGTAGGCACGGAACATCGTGCGATCCGCCTCCCGAATGAATCCTGCATTCAGAACGCCGAGACTGCGGAACAGCTCAACCGCGTCGTACCGGTTCGAGAGCCGCTCCATTCCGAAAAGCGACAACCTCTCCACGGCCCGCGCCACACTGGCCTGCTCTGTCTCTGATGGCAACGCAGCCACCAGCGCCGGAAGCACTTCACGATAAGCCAGATACCGCCGCGGAATCGAGTTCACCAACGTCTCGTCGAGGTCAAACACCAGCACGGGCGGTTCGCCCGCCGCCAAAGCGGCATCCA
>CAYOWB010000071.1:0-13820 GCA_964407515.1 uncultured Bacteriovoracaceae bacterium | reverse complement strand
TCGCGCTCCAGCTCGCCGAGTCCACGAGCGTCCGCCGCGACCGTCCAAAGCAACATGAAAAGAACAACACCGATCTTCTTCATCTTTCGTTCCTCCTTAGGTCACGCCCTTCTCGCTCCGGAAGCGCCGAGTTGTAAAAGATATAAAAACTATGTTATCGATAACTTCTCGTTATAGGAGCCGCAGTCATGGAAGTGTCTCATCTTCGGTATTTCTACGAAGTCGCCAAACACCAGAGCTTCACGAAAGCCGCGAAAAGTCTGAGAGTCAGTCAGCCGGCGATCAGCAAAATGATCCGGCAACTGGAGCACGCAAACGATGTGCAACTCTTTCATCGCGACAAGAGGCGCTCCACGCTCACCGACATCGGAAAACTGTACTTCGAAAGATGCAAAACGATCTTCGGGGAGATCGAGAACCTCAAGACCCTCACGCGCGAGCATCAGGAAGAGTGTGTGGGCACGCTTGCGATCGGAGCTTCGGACAATCTCTGCAACTACTGGCTCCCCGAGTTACTCGGCCGTTTCTGCAAAACACACTCGAAGGTGAATGTCCGGCTTCTCTCGGGAACGTCCTCGGAGATCAAGAACGCCATCCTGGATGACGCATTGGAATGCGGCCTCTTCTACACTCCCCTCACGACGGAAGAAGAACGCACGCTGAGCCTCCAAACTTTGCGCTGGGTCGAGTTCGTACTGGTCGTGTCGTCGGCCAACAAAACAGTCGGCAGAAAGTTTCGCATCGAGGACTTCCGCACCGGCATCCGCTACATCGGCTCGCGGGCCGCGGACTACCGTCAGGCCTACCCGGCGCTCAAGATGCACCAGATCCTCGGTCTCGAACCGGGCAGGTTCATTGAAACAAACAACCAGGAAACCCAGAAACGGCTTGTTCTGGCCAATCAAGGCTACACCATCGTCCCCCGCCACATGGTGGATGCGGAGCTCAAGCGAGGAACTTTGCGCCAGGTGGAGCTCCCGAAGAAAATCGGATCGCCAGTGTTCTTCGCCCGGAAAAAGAATCGGGTCCTCTCCAAGGTCGCTCGGGCTTTCCGGGAACACCTCGAGAAAACCCCATGACTGCCTCTGACGACTGGTGTAAAAGAACACCATGGAATCATTGACCGAACGGCTGCAACTGCTTTCCGTCCAGCTTGTTCCCTTCATCATGGCGGTCGTCTTTCACGAGTTCGCTCACGGCTTCATCGCTCATCGTTGGGGCGATGACACGGCCAAGCGGGCCGGTCGTCTGACACTCAACCCCATTCCCCACATGGACCCGATCGGGACGCTTCTCTTCCCGATCATCAACATGGTCTCCGGGATGAACCTGCTCATCGGCTGGGCGCGCCCCGTGCCGATCGACCCGAGCCTGTTCAAGAAGTACCGCCACGGACTCTTCTGGGTCTCGATCGCGGGCCCCGTTACCAATTTCCTGCTCGCGATTTTCTCGGGAATGATTTTCTGCGCGATCCGCCTGTGGGTCCCCGAAACGTTCTATCTGTACGAACCGCTCGCGGCGATGGCGTACATCTCGATCTCACTCAATTACGCGCTCGGAATCTTCAATATGATCCCGCTCCCGCCGCTCGACGGCAGCAAGGTCATTCAAAGCTTCCTGCCGCATCACACCGCCATGAAGTACGAGTCGATCGCGCGTTACAGCTTCATCATCCTGATTGTACTGCTCGTCTCCGGAGCGTTCACGTTCCTGAGCTACCCGATTCGCTTCCTGTCGAACATCACGCTTTACGCGTTGGCACATCTGTTCCGGTTACCTGAGGTCATGTCATGAAGAAGGTCATGCTATCGGCGGTTCAACCGTCCAATCGTCTCACGATCGGCAACTACATCGGGGCCCTTCGCTGTTGGGCCAAGCTCCAGAACGATTATGACTGCCTGTTCTTCGCGGTGGACATGCACGCGATCACCGTGCGGCAGGACCCGAAGGAGCTTCGCGAGCAGACGTTGCGCGCGATTGCGACTTACATTGCCGCCGGCATCGATCCCGAGAAAGCCACGCTCTTCATTCAATCGCACGTTCCGCAGCACGCGGAGCTCGCGTGGGTCCTCACCTGCTTCAGCTACATGGGCGAACTCGGCCGCATGACCCAGTACAAAGACAAGAGCGCCAAGCAGGGAGAGAACATCCCGGCCGGCCTCTTCACCTATCCGGTCCTGATGGCCGCGGACATCCTGCTCTACCGCACCAACCTCGTCCCGGTCGGCGCGGACCAGAAGCAGCACATCGAGATCACCCGCGACATCGCCATCCGCATGAACAACATTTACGGCGATGATCTGTTCGCCGTGCCGGAGTTTATATTCCGCCGGTCGGCGCGCGCGTCATGAGCCTGCAGAACCCGGAAGCGAAGATGTCGAAGTCCGATCCGGATCCCAACAGCGCCGTGTACCTCAGCGACACCGATGATCAGATCCGCAAGAAGATCAAACGCGCCGTCACCGACTCCGGAACGGAGATCACGTTCGAGGACGCCAAGCCGGGCGTGAAGAACCTGATCACCATCCAGTCCGCCCTCACGGGCAAGACTCCCGAGGAGATCGTCGCCTCGTACGCGGGCAAGATGTACGGCCACCTCAAGGTCGACACCGCCGAGATCGTCGTCCAAGCGATCGGCCCGATCCGCAACAAGGCCGAAGAACTGATGAAGGAACGCACCTACCTCGAGTCCGTCCTAAGGAAGGGGGCCGAAGCCGCTCGCACCCGCGCCGCTAAAACACTCGCGCAGGTGTACGATCGGGTCGGCTTCATCCCGCAGTACTGACACACTGCCGCAAGTTAGCGATGACTCACCTGGTCGAGCCTGGAAATTTGAGGTAAACCCGAGCTGCTGACTTGCCTTATCGCGACCCTTCGCTATGATGGTCACACTTGTCCATGTCACTTTTTTGGCGAGTCGAGGGGAAAACCAAGACAACCACCTGAGGAGTTAGAGCGTTGGCTCATCGCGTTCCTATTACTATTCGTCTTGAAGCGTTCGAGGGTCCCCTCGACCTGCTGCTCTACCTCATCCAGAGCCATGAGATGGATATCTCTCGGATTTCCATCGCCAAGATCACCGATCAGTACCTCGCATACGTCCGGCTCATGCAAGAGCTCAACTTCGACATCGCCAGCGACTTCCTCGTCATGGCAGCCACGCTGCTGCATTGGAAGAGCAAGGCCCTTCTCCCGAAGGAAGAAGACCCGAACGCCCCCAAGAAGGGCGAAGAAGAGGAAATGTCGCAGGAAGACCTCATCCGTCAGCTGCTGGAGCACCAGCGGTTCCTGGCAGCGGGGCAAGACCTGGCGCAGCTTCCGATGCTCGGACAGGACGTATTCACCCGTCCCAATCCCCGTCCGCCGGTCGAAAAGGTCTGGCGCAAGGGCATGGACCTCACCACGATCACGGTCAACTATCAGACCGCGGTGGCCCGCGCCCGCAAGCGCACCAAAGTTCTCAAGAAAGAAACCGTTTCGCTGGGCGAACGCATCGCCCAGTTCGCCGATCGTCTGGAAGTGGGCAAGATGTCCGAGCTGCGAGACCTGCTCTCGGCCAACGCCCAACGCCCGGAGGTCGTCGTCACTTTCCTCGCCGCGCTGGAACTCGGCCGCCTCAAGAAGATGCGGCTCCACCAGGAAGGCGTTTACACCCCGATTCTTCTCGAACTCCTGGAGTCGCTGGCAGGCTTTGACCCCCACGCCGCTTCCGGATTCGACGCCGAGAAACTGGCATCCGTATGAGTAAGAAGAAAAAATCTATGCAGAGACCCGATCAGCTTTTCGAGTCAGGAGCCCACGAGGCATCTCAGCTTCTCGTAGGTGAACCCGCCACTGGCGAAGCCAGCATGAGCGAAGCCAACCTTGAAGCCAACATCGAAGCAATGATGGCCGAAATGGTGGCCGAATCCACCGTCGAAGCGACCGCCGAAGCTCCGATCGCCACCGAGGCTCCGGTGAGCGCCGTGACCGCCGCCGCGCCGTCCGGCATCGTCACCATTGAAACGATCGCCGAAGCCATCAGCACGGTCTCCAGCGCTGCCGCGCCTACCGACTCTCTCAATCGCGAGATCTCCAATTTTCTCCCCGAAAACATGCTCGAAAACGCCGCCCACGAATGGGCCCCCGAGAGCGCCGAGCAGGTTCAGGTTGAACTTGAAGTTCCTACCGTCGCCGAGCCCGAGCTGATCGAGCCCGACATGAACGAAGTCGCCAACGAAGTGGTCGAAGCCGTGATTGCCGAACCCGCCATGGCCCTCGGCGCCACCCAACCCGGCCTCGAAGCAATGCAGGTCTTCGAAGAAGCCGTCGAAGAATGGCTGACGGAAGACTCGGAGAATGAAATCGCGGTTGACGCGGTTGAGATGACTGCCGAAGCTCCCGCGCACGACCCGATCCAGGCGGCGGCCGAAGAATCCCCCAACGTCATCGCTGAGTTCGAACAGGCCGCTACTGCGATCGTCGAAGAAATCGCGGCGATTGAAGCCGCAAGAGCCCCGGCCTTCCGCGCGGTCGCGTGCGCCCCGGAAAGCGACACCCTGAACGAGGAAACCATTTCCCCGCCCGCCGAGACAGCTCCAGCGGAACCCTCTTCCATGGAAGCGACGGAAGCGGCGCCTGCAGCTGAGCTGCAAGCATCCGAGAACACCGAACCGGCGCCCGCAGCTGAGCTGCAAGCGTCCGCCGAAGCGCAGCCTGCTCCGGACAACGGCCCCGTGACTTTCATCGCCGATCCGTACGGATTCCCGTCCGCGGAGACCAACACCGAGATCCAGTCCGACGCCGAAGTCGAAGCGGAAATCGCCGCCGAGATGGCCGCGGAACGCACGGGCGAGCCGGCTGAAGAAGCTCACGCCGAAGCGCAGCTCGAAGCACAGCCCTCGGCCGATTCCCCGGCCGACGCTGAAGTCGAAGCCGACGAAGAACTGGCCGACCAGCCGCTCGAACTCGCAGCCGACGACGGCGCGCTCGACCGCGTCGCCGCCGCTCTCAACGAAGAACAGAAGCGCGAAGAGCAAGAACTGCAAGACGCCCTCGCGGCCATCGAAAAAGAAGCCGCCGATCGCCTCGCCGCTGAGATCGCCGAGGACCAAGCCCTCGCCGCGGAAGAAGCCGCTCAGGAGGCGGACCAAGCCGAGACCGAGTTCAATCTGGACATGGTCGAGCTCGAGAGCTGCATCGAAGCGCTCCTGTTCATGTCCGACAAGCCGCTGAGCGTGAACAAGCTTCGCGAACTCCTCGGCCCCAATGCCCCGCTTTCGCTGTTCCAGGAAGCGATGACGAATCTTCAGGACCGCTACAACAAGACCCACCACGGCATCGAAATCGTGGAAGTCGGCGAAGCGTTCCAGTTCCGCACCAAGGTGGCCCGCGCCGACCTCGCGCGCAAGCTTGCCAGGGTTCAGACTCAGAAGCTCTCGTCAGGTGCGATGGAAACGCTCGCGATCGTCGCGTATCGCCAGCCCGTCCTCAAAGACGACATCGACAAGATCCGTGGCGTCGACTCCTCGCACTTCGTGCGCGGCTTGCTCGACAAGAACCTCATTCGCATCTCCGGCCGTTCGGAACTCCCCGGCCGCCCGATGCTCTACGCGACGACGGACCACTTCCTCGAGCTCTTCGGACTGAAGAGCCTCTCGGACATGCCGTCCCTGCGCGAAGTCGAACAGATGATCCCCGCCACCGAAGTGAACGCCGGCGCGGACGACAACGACCCGCGCGTGAAGGCCATGCGCAAGCTCGTCGGCGAAATGAACATGGACGTGAGCGTGACCCTCGCCTACGACCCGAAGGAAGACCAAAAGATCCTTCAGGACATCCGCGAGAAGGTCAATTCGATCCCCGTGTCGACGCCTTACCTCGAAGAGCAGAAGCGCCTCGAGAAGGAAGCCGCCGATCGCGCCGCAGGCCTCTTGCCGCCTCTGGAAGATCCCGCCGCGCTTCCGCCCGTGGAAGGCATGCCCCTCCCCGTCGCAGGAGAGGCTCAGCCGCCGCTGGCGCCGCAGGCGTAAGCCCGAGCTTGCCAGCCGACCGCTAGACGTGTAAACAGGGGCCACTATGGCACTCGAACGCGTTCAGAAAATTCTCGCCCACGCCGGTATCGCCTCGCGCCGCAAGGCCGAAGAGCTCATCGAAGAAGGCGCAGTCACGATCAACGGCAAAGTCGCGAAACTCGGCGACAAAGCGGACTTCGAAAAGGACGCGATCAAAGTCAGCGGCAAGCTCCTGCGCCAGACGCAGACGCCCGTCTACCTCGCCTTCCACAAACCCAAGGCCGTCATCTCGATGATGGAAGACCCGCAGGGCCGCCCGACCCTCGCCGATTACCTCGTGCGCGTCCGTGGCCGCGTGTTCCCCATCGGCCGCATGGACTACAACAGCGAAGGCCTTCTGCTTTTGACGAACGACGGTGACTTCGCCGAGAAGCTTCAGAAGCGCGAAGACGTGCCGCGCACCTATCACGTGAAGGTCAAAGGCCAGCCCGACACCGAGACGCTCACCAAGCTCGAAAAGGGCCTCAAAGCGTACCAGGTGCGCGTGGATCAGAAGCTCCAGAGCAAGTCGGTCATCGAGATCACGTTGCTCAGCAGCAAGACAGTCGATTTAAAGACGGCCTTTGAGCGCCGTGGCCTACTCGTCGAAAAAGTGAAGCGAGTCGCCATCGGCCAGATCACGCTGAAGGGCATCGAAGCCGGCCAGTATAAGATGCTGCGCAAAAGCCAGGTCCAGGCCCTCCTCGACCAGCCCGAACTCGGCCTGCCCGCGAAGGAAGAAAAGAAACCTGCATCTTTGCCGTTGACTTTGAGGATCAAAAAGCCTTAGATAAGTCCACAAACTGACGCGGGGTGGAGCAGCCCGGTAGCTCGTTGGGCTCATAACCCAAAGGTCGTAGGTTCAAATCCTGCCCCCGCAACCAATTAAAACAAAAAGCCTCGGATCGAAAGATCCGGGGCTTTTTTGTTTTCACTTGTTGCGTGGGTAGAGAGCTTGAACCTGCGCTGCGAGCGAAGCGAGCCGTAGGTTCACAAAAAGGCCACGACGGCCTTTTTGCACGCGAGCGGAGCAAGCCAAAGGCTTGCGGAGTCTCGCGCCCCGGAGGGGCGAGGCCCAGGAGGGGCCGAGTGAAATCCTGCCCCTGACCGCTTAGAACGAAAAACCAGAGACCGAAAGATCTGGGGCTTTTTGCTTTTCAGCTATTCACCCACCGTTAACCGTGAAGAGCCGCATGGGTTCTTCTCGCTTCATGGTGGGCGTGTATCCAAAAGTCACTCCTCCAGCGGACTTGAAAAAGAGAACTGCAGTCGGTATTAACGCCTTTCACCTGGCCCGTTAACCGCCCAGTCGTGGGGCCCTCGCTGTCAGGCCGCGGACGTTTCATTGGCTTCGCGGACCACGCCCAACGAGACGAACAATTGGCAAACTCTAGAGGAGCCCCCCCCCGAATGAAGGTATTCGAGCCCAACTTCGTTGAATGGATCTCACGCGAATGGCCTACTGCCATAATAGCCTTAGGAGGACTCCTCACATTGCTAGGCTCTATCTCTCGGGCTGTTCTGGACGGGAACCTGCAAAAAGAGCTTGCGCAAAAGAGTGACGAACTTGCAAGAAAGAGCGATCTGATTTCTAGTCTTAACCTAGAGATGCTTCGGTTTACGACTGGGGCAGGATTTCCATTCGCAGGACATTGGTTCTATCCAGACACAGGTGAAACAGTCCATTTCAAAGCCGAGAACAGAGGCGATTACCCTCTTTACGACGTTTCTATTACGGTCATTGACCAGCATGAGGTACATAAGCACTCGGTCAAGACAGTGACCGACCGCGCTATGCAAACAGCGATGCGTGGAAAGGTGTTCCACATAGGAACTCTACACCCCGGATCTTTTGAAGCGCCCGAATTTTTGGCGATCCCGCTGGCCGGGGAAAACTCCATTTCGCTCAATTTTAAGTTCGCTGCCCGCAATGGGGTGACCCACCAAAGAGTGCGCGGACTACGGATCGACGGTAAGATTCGATTTGCAACCCAGGTTATCGGGGGCGGCAAGAGTTCCATACTGTACGAACAAATTGACCCCGCACTTCGGACGTCGGGATACGGCGACTGGAGCAAACTGGACACAATTGGAATTGAAAAGCGGCATAAGATCAATGTAGACCGCAGTGCTGGTTCTCCTGTAGAAGCCAGCCAATAAATGGAATTCTTACCGGCCTCAATTGCCACATGATCCAATTAGATCGCCCGCTGAGCGCACGAGATGGGCTTACCCAATTCCCGCCGTGGAGATCAATCTAACACTTCGAGTTGATGCGCAACACTGACCTTCGAAAGCATAACGGGCGAGAACTTGACCCGTTTGCCTACCTTGGCCATTTTTAAATCGTGATCGGTCAAAAAGACGTTCCTATCAAAATAGTAGGTCCCACCATCGTTCGATAGGATCATCCCGTATTCATGCGACAAAGCGTAATGGACGATCTTGCCTTCGAGTTTGATCATTTCGACCTGATTCAAAAACTCTTCTCTAATCGTCGCCTTCTTTGTGATCCAACGTCCGTCACCAAGGCTCCGCGACGGCTGAATGCGTTCGGAGTCTTTCTGAAAATGAGTCGGAATTCCCTTGTAGACACAATATGAATAGTCAAACGCATATTGAGTACCGCGCTGCCCACTTCCCGCCTCAACAATGCTGAGAACATTCTGTTCCTCAGAACGCGATACATACTTCGAGAGGATCGGCGCCTTATAAGGGAAAACGAAACGATAGGCAGTGCGATCTTTGCAAGCACTCGCCAATGCTGTAAGAAACTTCTTTTCCTCGGGAGAATGTTGCTCTTCCATACCTTTTGCATGTTCAATTAATGCGTCGGTCGCATGCTTCAAAGTCACTTGGCCGCGACCACCCGTCTCACTGTTAGCAATCTGAAAGGCCTTATCCAACAGCAGCACCATTCGCCGCATGTTGCCACCGGATCCATAGATAAGCTGTTCGATTCCACAGCCAAAGTCGGTGCAAGCCTCGAAATATGAAGCCGACCCGTGCTGCTCACCAGTACTTGCAGCAATGTAGCGATCGATCAGTTCGATAACTCTGCCCCTGAACTGAGTGTACCCATGCAGGTCGGCGACATCTTCCGACAAATTCAGAAAGTCACCGTACCTTGTTTCCGTAAGGATGTCAGAATAGGAATTTGGATACACTGCGAACTTAACTCGCAGGTAGGGCGCTGTACGCAACTGATTCATCAAGGTTTCGAACAGCGAAGTTTCACCGGCGTCACCCCGAAAGAATCTATTACTAAGAGCACTCGCCTCGTCAATCAACAACAGTATCGATCCTCCAAGTGGCTCTAAGAGAGCTTTGTAGGCTCTCTCAATATCCACGATTCCGGGGTTGGGCGTATTCTTGATTTCGAGAAAGACTTCCCTTTCGAAGTGGCTGGCGACTTCGAGAAACTGCGTTTTAAGAGCACCGCTTTTTCCATCTGCGGACCGGACTTTCGTCACGAATTCCTCAGCAGACAACTTGATGAGATCATCAGATATCGCAGACAAAGCCGAATGCGAATATGCGCCTTTCAAGAATGAAACACCGCGGTGCAGGGAGCCGAGCGTCCTTGCATTTTCAAACACACGGTAGCTCAAGGAAATCTCTTCAACAATTTTGATGATAACTGCGGAATAAATTCTAATTGGATCCGAAAGATGCTGAAAATCGCTCAAGCGGATAAAGACTGGGAAAATCGGCGTCTCGCCGGAAATCACCTTCTCAACCATAAGGTACCGATAAAGAAGTAGATTGGCGCGTAACACCATTGTTTTTCCACTCCCCATCCGCCCCTTGATAATCAAGTTGTCAAAACCAAACGGATCGATCGTGCCACCGGTTGGAAGTACAAACATATCTAACAACGAATGCTCTGGAAGTTCCTCCGCATTTCTGACGCGGAACGGACGCTTATTGTACGCAGGAAAAGGATTCATGGTCATGTCACAAAGTATATCGCCGGCATGAGAGCTTTAAAAGCGCCCGTACGTTTTTAATAGCGACAAACTATTTAACGCGCCGGCGGCAATTGATGAATTGGATAGACTAAAGAAACAACACCTTCCCTTGGGACCGGCAATCTGGCAAACACCTGCATCGGGAGTTCTCATCCAGCCTCCTGCCCTGTCCGAGTTGGCCCCCGACAGGACACCGCCCATCACCACCGTAAGGCGAAAAAATTAGCCCATCTAGAGCGCCAGTCCTCAAGACACACTGACTCAATGATCCCTTTACTATCTGAGAAAGCAACAAGCCTATTTGTGGAAAAGCTTCTCCGCCTCGATTATCGCCGAACCAGCTCCACCAACTAGCCTCTCGAACACCTCTGTCTCCGAACACCCCTGCTCGCGAGCATGCTCCACCAGACGACGTACGATCTCCGGCTTCAGCCGAAATGTCTCCGGCACACGCTTCTGTCCCGCGGTCTTGACTCACCAGTCCTTCAACGGAAAATCCGCCCACACCTTCAGCTTCTTGTACCCTACTCATAACCCAGTCAGGACCCGCAGCCTGCCGTTTTTTTCAGGCTGAGAACTGTGGCCAACAAATCTTGTGGAGGTTCTCCCTCGAAAACAAAATACCTCGGAAGACGCAGCACCGCAGTCGGCAAAACTTCTAAAATGCGCGGTTCTACATCTTGACCGGCCAAAAGCGCGTCTTCAAAACGAACGCGCTCATTAGGCCCTAAGCCTGATCATTATGATTGGTACGCAAGAAACCCTTGGCAACCAAGAATCCCGCCGTTCCTAGATAACGCCGATCGCTCCGCTTGCGCTCGTCCTCGCGGGCTGCGTGTATGATTTCCTTGAGAACAGCCGTGTTCACATGGCCCCTCGTTACTCCACGAAAAATTCAAAGTTGTATCCGTGCGAAGTATATAATCTTAACTACAATATCGTAATTATGACGTAGATACGGAACTTTAGCCTCCATATCTAAGCTGTTACCGAGATAGGTCAGCGGATCACACCCTGCATTATATATTCCAAACGAAGAATTACCTCCAGCAATCGCCCCCACCATCCGAAACGCCCTATGAACCAGAAAGGGACCCACTATGGCCGCCAGAGAAACAAAGCAAGAACGCACCGTCCGAGCCATGTTCGATCAGGTATCTGAACACCTTCACGAGCTTAAAGCGCTCGTCGCCAATCCGTCCGCAAAGGAACTCGATATCGAGCGTTGGTGCCAGAGCGTAATGAAAAATTGCCTCGGGTACACAGCCACGAGCGGCTACACCTTCCTGGCTCAAGAGACGCGCGGGAGGATGCGCCCCGACTTCATCATCTCCAAGAACGGCGCCCCGGTTATCGTCGTCGAAATCAAGAACCACACCTACAACTTGGACAAGTCAGACCTGCGCTCCGGCAAGGTCCAACTCGGTGAATACCTTAACGCAATTGGGAATGTTCGTTGGGGCATCCTGAGCAACGGTTACGAGTGGCGACTCTTCGACTTTTCAGACCCGACCGTCGGCGGTGTAGAGGTCGTTTCCTTCGACCTCAGAAACGACGAAGACCAGATCGATGTCTCAAAGAAGGCTATCGAAGACCTGAGCTGGAACTTCTACGACCTACACGAAACCGTCTACTCTACCGACGCCTGGGATGGCTTCTACAAAGAAGCGACCGCCTTCTCGCCTGAGTCCCTCGCTAGGGCAATTTTGTCGTTCGATGTCGTAAAGGATATTGCAAAAGTGATCCGCGGCGAACACGAGTACAAAGCCAACACCGAAGTCCTTTTCGAAAAGGTCATTACCCTTCTCGAACGCGGACTGGACGACTCCGTTCCAGGCTGGAATGAGACAAAGCAGGCTGAACTCTACAAGTATGCAAAAGCGCAGAAGCGAGTCGGAAGACGTCGCCAGACTCGTAAAGTGACTAAAGAAGAAACGGCCGCCACCCCGCCTGCTTCGGCAGAGCCACAGAAGCCGGAAACCGGGGCGGACAGCCAGCCACCTTCGACCGAGACAGCAGACGAGAAAGCAGCTTAGCTCCTAACCGCAAATCGACGGGCAAAGAAAGGTAATGGGGGCATATGGAAAGGAGAAATCTCTGGGTCACGGCGGCATTCTTGATACTCACATCGGCCTGCGCCTTCACTAGACCAGTATCTGACAAAAAGTATGACTCAATTATCGGTCTGGAAGGCTACTTCATCGAACTTCCTACTCCAGCTAGAAGCCAAGACTCCAAGATAGCGTATCACCCATGCGTGAAATCCAAGGTCATCGGTGTCGTGAACTGGTACGGCATGTTTTGGGTCCCATTCAAGGGACTCAGGGTCCAAAACGGCGATAAGACTTACGACGTAGAAAGAGTCGGCCAGACAGAACTTGACGACTCAGTCCTCACTCACACCGATAAGTTCCGCAAGTACTTCGTCGAAACACTCCCCTTCGACGACATGAGCAAGAACGGAGGAATGCCGTCGCCGGCAAAAACAGCCTGCGCAGGCAAGGTTTGGCCGGGCATGAGCCAGGAGCTCTTTCTCTTTGTTAACAGAAGGCCCTATCGGGTGAATCGATCAGGAGGCAGTTTCGGAACCCATGAGCAATGGATCTATGGCTCTGATAGCTCGTTTATCGACAACACTTACTATTACTTTCGGAACGGTCGCCTGAGCAGCTGGCAGTTTTAGAGCGCCGAAAGCCGTCAGATTGGACCCCGCGAGCTCTACATGGCCCGACAAAGTCAAGCAAAGCTCCCCCCGACGCCTAAAGGGCTTTTTGAAATCTCCTCCAACAGGTACATCGTTAAAGAAACGCCTATGCCCAGGCCGACCCGTCGGCATATCGTCCCGCATCGGAGCCGCGCCGCGATCGCGCCATGCTCCGGTAACCACACTTGTAAGTCGACAGAGGGAGACACTTCCGACAAACCTGAATGCCCCAAGTGCCTGTCTTCATCTGTGGATGTTGAAGGCTTCTTCCAATGGTTCTTTCCCGTGTTCCTGACGAGGTCTCTAAACGGACACCCGAACCTGCCCGGACGTAGAAGGAAATGCCTGGACTGCGCGTACACGTGGGCCGCGTACAACCGGCCGAGCATGTGATCCCTACATCGCGCTAACGTCTTGCACCCACGCTAGAGGGTGCTAAAGTCCCCGCGCCTCAGGGCGAGTGAATCTTAGCCATCATCGTAATGCCTCAACCCTCCGGAGGCACCGCTTACGCGTGAACGTCACTCAAGAGAATACCACCGTACTCCTTCACAAGGATTTCTCGGAGTACCGCCTCGATAGGTGGCACAGACCCTAAAGCCCTCACTCCCCACCCGGCACAATCCTAAACGACGCCCTAATCGAAGTCCCCGGCTTCAGCATCGCCCACACCGGGCAAAACCGGCTCTCCGATTCATCCAGGGCCTTCTGAACCACCTCGGCTTTGATGTCAGAGCCTCTCACCGTGAATTCCAAAGCGATCTCGGTGAGCACCGTAGGATGCTCCGTCCGACGCTTGCCGCGCGCCTGGATCTCGAGCCCCTGGATCGGCTGATTCATCTTTCGGAGCAGAAAGCTCACGCTGCTTCCGCTGCAAACCGCCAAGCTCGCCAGCAACCCTCTCAACGGCGTTAAACCCGCCCCCTGCTCGCCCGGCTTCAGCGGATAATCCATCTCAATCGAATGACGACCGTCGCTTGCGCTAAAATGTAGTCCATCCTTGTGGACAGCGGACACAACCAGTTCGTTTTCCATGTCTAGATGCTGACACCATCACCGAAGGAAGGCAATCAAGCGCCATTGGGAGCAGGCTCGAAAAAGAAGACCCCCCTC
>CAYOWB010000070.1:0-15621 GCA_964407515.1 uncultured Bacteriovoracaceae bacterium | reverse complement strand
CCAACGGAGCGGTATACGCGATCACCGGTTTCGGCACGATGTTGTACATCGGCGGAGAGTTCACCAGCATCCTCGGGTCCACCCGTAACCGCATCGCCGCGGTATCGACAACGACCGGCACCCTCGACAGCTGGGACGGTGATGCCAACGGCACGGTGAAAGCCATTGCGGGCTCCGGGACTTCGAGTCTTTTCATAGGCGGATCATTCCAGCTCGCGGGCGCGCCCGTACGTCAACGCCTCGCAGCCTTCAGCGCCAACAGTGGCGAACTTCTCGACTGGAACCCGTCAGCTAACGCCAGCGTGAAGGCGCTCGCCGTTCGAGGCGACACGATCTTCGTCGGCGGGAGCTTCAGCGCGATCGGAGGAGCGTCGCGAAACTATATCGCCGCCCTGTACGCCACGGTCGACACGAGCAACGCATCGCCCTGGACTGTAGATAACGTGGACGGCGCGGTCAACGCCCTGCTTCTGCGTGGCTCCACTTTGTACCTCGGCGGCGCCTTCACGAAACTCGGCGCCGACACTCGACGCAATATCGGCGCGGTCAGCGTGGACTCCAGCGGCAACAATGCCACCGCGTGGAACCCCAACGCGAACGGCACGGTCCATGCGCTCGCCGCGATCGGGACGACGATCTATGCGGGCGGTGCATTCACCACGATCGGCGGCGGGACACGGAACTACGTCGCGGCTCTCCAAGCCGCGGTCAACACCAACAACGTCGTCGCAGGATGGAATGCCGGCGCAAACGGCGCCGTCCTCAGTCTCGCGACGAATGAAGCGGACTCCCTCATCTATGCGGGCGGCGAGTTCACCACGATCGGCGGCGGCGCACATGCGAAGCTTGCAGCACTTACTGTCGCGGACGGAACGGCATCTGGCGCCTGGGCGGCCGCCATCACCGGAACCGTCTACTCCGTCCTCTATGACGGGACGAACGTTTACGCGGGCGGAGACTTCACCTTGGGCGGACTCGACAAAGTCGCGCGATTCAACAAAGCCACGGGCGTGAGCGACGGCGCATGGGACCCAGACTGCGACACCACCGTCCAAGCCATCGCGAATGGCGGCGACACCGTCGTCGTCGGCGGATCATTCACCACACTGAAGGCGCCGTCCGGAAACGTCAACCAACCCGGAGTCGGACTCATCAAAAAGTCCAACGGACAGGCCTTCGACCCCTGACCCTTCCCGTGGTACGCTCGCAAACATGCAAATACTCCTCGTGGGCTTCTTTGGGACTATCGGCGTCCTCGCGCGTTACCTCTGCGGACACACGGCTCATCGTCTTTTCAAACTGAGCTTTCCCTGGGACACGCTGGCCATCAACGTGATCGGTGCACTGGCTATCGGCGTGGTCTACGTCCTGGGCGTCGAACGCACCTCACTATCGACTGAATGGAGGATCGCGATCACCGCCGGCTTTCTGGGTGGATTCACAACCTTTTCGGCGTACTGCCTCGAGGGATACCAGCTGTTCTCGTCCGGACGCTACGGCGCAGCCCTGGCTTACGTCGGACTCAGCCCCATTGTCGGAGTGGCCGCGGTTCTCATCGCGGTCCTGCTGACACGCTTGCTGGTCGGCAGCACATAGCCCTTAGAGCGACTTCAGAACGCCGGTCCGCTCATTGAACTCATCGATGAGCTTGTCCCAAGCGTGAGCCTCGGCGAACTTCTCGTCCCAGAACGCAGGATCCCAAAGCGCATTGAGCTCCTCGACCGTCTTGCCCTGCTGCTCGACCCAGGTGAAGTACTTGAGATTGTGCAACGCCTTCTGGTCGTGGTAACCGAGCTCGCGCATCGAGTCGGTTCCAACGCCACGCAGGTAGCGTTCGAGATCGATCGCCGCCTGCGTCTCGGTGTAAGTACCATGCGAGGCCGTAAGCTCTTCCAGGCGCGAACGGTACATATCCGCGGAGTCGGTGAAGATCGTGACAATCACGTCGTCTTCATTGAATTCGAAGTACTTCGCCATCTTGATCGAAGCGATCATGTTGCAGATGCCGGAGATCCCGAGCAGCGGCAGCAAATCGAGCACCTTGGGCGAGATCCCCTGCTTCTCAAGCAGCTTGCGCCCTACCGGCTCGTTGAACAGCCGGAGCACGCGCATCGTGTTCTCGTCATCGATCGCCACGACGGCGTTCGTATTGCGGACGTTGTGCACCCACGGCACGTGCTTGTCGCCGATGCCTTCAATCCGGTGCGCGCCAAAGCCGTTCATGTAAAGCGTCGGACACTGAAGGGCCTCGGTCGCCGCCACGCGCACCTCCGGGGCAATCTTGCGCAGGTAATCACCCGCCGAGATCGTTCCGGCGGAGCCCGTCGCGGAAACATATCCGGACAGACGGCCCTTCTTGCCCTTCACCGCATTAAACACTTCTTCGACGGCCGATCCGGTCACGTGATAGTGCCACGCGGAGTTTCCGAATTCCTCGAACTGGTTGAAAATCACGCAATCCTTGCGGTTCTTCTTGATGTCCCAGCACTTGTCGTAAATCTCTTTGACGTTGCTCTCGCAACCCGGCGTCGCGATGACTTCAGCGCCGATCTGCTTGAGCCACTCGAAACGCTCGCGGCTCATCTCCTGCGGGAGGATCGCGACAGCCGTGCAGGCAAGCAACGCTGAGTCGAACGCGCCGCCGCGGCAGTAGTTACCAGTCGAAGGCCACACCGCCTTTTGTGTCGTCGGGTCGAACTCACCCGTCACCAGCCGGGGAGCGAGACAGCCATAGGCCGCGCCAACCTTGTGCGCGCCGGTCGGGAAGTACTTACCGATCATGCCGACAATCTTGGCCTTCACGCCGGTGATCTCGCTCGGAATCTCGAGGTAGTTGACGCCACCGTACAAGCCGCTCTTCACATCGTTATGCCAACTGATGCGAAAGAGATTGAGAGAATTCACGTCCCAAAGTCCGATCTCCGGAAGCTTGCTCTTCACGGCCGCCGGAATCTTAGACGGATCCTTCATCTGCGCGAAGGTCGGGAGAATCACCCCCCGCTCCTTGCAACGCTTCACGGTTTTCTCGATCACTGCCTCGTTCTTCTTTACCGAATTCGACACTTCTTCAGCCCCTCTTCTGATGAAACGCCTGTCCCAGCCGCTCCAGGACCGCCTTTTCCGATTTCGAAACTTTGCTTCCGATGAAGCCGAGCAGAACGCCGGAGGCCTTCGCCACGGCGTGCGTATTATGAAGCAGCTCCTCGCGCAATGCCGCGATCTCGACCTCATTCATCTGCTCGCAAAGCCCTTCAATATAGTGAGTCCAGGCGTCGAGCAGCTTCGGCTCGGGCCGATGCATCAGCCAACGCTCGATCAGCTGGTATTCGATCCCGCCCTTGGCGATCCCTTGCTTCTCCACGAGAGAAAGAACACGCTCGCGCTCCTTGGCGTCGACATCTCCGTCAGCCCACGCCACCTCGATCAGCGGCACCACGGCGAGCGAAGCGACGATCTCGGGATGAACATCGAGCTTCACGAGCTTCTCCAACACCTGCGGGTTCTTGATCCCGGAGACCTGCGCCAAAGCGTCCTTGGTCTCTTCCATCTTCTTCATCTCGCGAAGCTTCTGAATGAGGATCTGGTCTTCCTGAACGAAGAATGCGTCCTCGAGCGGCCGTCCCCATGCCTTGAATCCCGTATCTCCCATGATCAGTCTCCTTTGTTCAAAGTCCGATACCGAGTGAAGAAACCAAACTGCGCAATTCCCCTGCATCCGGCACGACTGAATGCGGTTTTCCCACAGCCTTCATCGCGCTGGCGACATCTTTCAAACCATTCCCGGTGATCAGGACCACGACCTTGTCGTCCGCCTTCACCTTGCCATCCCGTGCGGCACGCACCAGGCCCGCCACGCCCGCCGCCCCGGCAGGCTCGGCGAAAACACCTTCGCTCCTCGCGATCGTCTTGATCGCCTCGAGAACTTCCTCGTCCGACACACCGACCGCGAAGCCGCCCGACTCACGCAACGCCTGCACCGCGGCCTCGCCATCACGCGGGAGACTCACGGAAATGCTATCGGCAATCGTGTTACCGCTGACGACCGGCAACTGCACCGGCCCGGAGGTCCCCGACTCAAAAGCACGCTTGATGGAGTCGCTCTCGCCGGATTGCACGGCGATGAGCTTCGGCATCCGGTCGATCAATCCCAACTCATGAAAATCGCGGAAGCCCTTCCAGATCCCGGTAATGATGTTACCGTCGCCCACCGGCACCACGATGTAGTCGGGGCAGTTCCAACCCAGTTGCTCGATGATCTCGAACGAGCAGGTCTTCTTGCCTTCACGTGTATAAGGGTTGAAACCTGTGTTCCGGTTGTACCAGCCGTACTCCTCGCAGGCCTTCAGGCAAAGATCGAACGCCTGATCGTAGTTGCCTTTGACGGCGATCACGGTAGCACCGAACACCAGAAGCTGCGCAATCTTCGCGACAGGCGCTGCCTCGGGCACGAAAATAATCGGTTTGACCCCAAGCCCGGCGGAGAGACAAGCGAGCGAAGAGGCCGCATTACCCGTCGAAGCACCGGCGATGTTCTTTTCGCCGCGCTCAAGTACGTCCGCCAAAACGATCGCTCCCGCTCGGTCCTTAAAGGAAGCACTCGGATTGCGACCGTCATCTTTAATGAAGAGCGAAGAAAGCCCGAGCTGACGTCCGAGATTTCGAGAAGGATACAACGGCGTGAAGCCGATGTGCACCGGGGGTGCGTAGCGAGCCGATTCCACAGGGAGGATATCGAGGTAACGCCAGATCGAACGATCGCGATTCGCCTCAAGGGACTTGCGGGTCATCCGCTTGCGGATCGCCGCGTAGTCGTAGCGGATCTGCAGATTGCCCCCGCACGACGGACAAACATAAATCCCCTTCAGCAGTTTCACTTCGGAGGCGCAGCGAACGCAGACGGCTCCGGTTACCTTCCCCGCCATAAGGGGAACAGTATCCCACTCCGGGCTCCTCGGCAAAAGCCTGAAATCTCCTGGAGGCGCCGTTCGCGCATCGCGTCATCCAGAATTCCTTTACTGCGGGAGCGAGGATGGTCATCCTTGTGCATGGAGCTTCGGTTTTGCTCGCAACGCATGACTAACTTACGGAGAAAACGCACTATGAAACGTTACGCAATGATTCTCATGATGGCCGTCGCCTTCGCCTTCGCGGGCTGCTCTCACAACCAGACCACCCCGGACGCCGGGGCCACGCCCGAAGTAGCGACGCAAGAGGCCGCACCTCAGGCTGAAGCCACTCCCGCCGAATGCCCGCACATGAAAGATGGCGGCTGCCCGATGATGAAGGACGGTACCTGCCCCCACATGAAGGATGGCAAGTGCCCCTGCATGAAAGATGGCAAGTGCGACTGCAAGAACTGCAAGTGCCCGCACATGAAGGACGGCAAGTGTCCCTGCATGAAAGACGGCAAGTGCCCACACATGAAGAGCGAAAAGAAGGGCAAAAAGGCCGCTAAGCCCGCGCCCACGAAGTCACAGTAACTCTTTCTCGAGTTCGGCCGCCTGTCGCGCCAGGCCGCGGATCGGAGAGCCCTTGGCGGCTCGAAGAACCTCAGCGGTCGCGGCGCGCAGGCCCGGATCGAGTTCCTGCCCCCGCTCCTTCAGCAAACGCTCGACGCTCTTCCACGCCACCCACTGCGGATAAGCCAAAGTCGTTTCGACGAAGTCATCCGCATTCCGGCGATTCCTCTTCGAACAATCCGACAAACTCAGACAAGGGCGCTCGCGCAAAACATCACCCAAGAACCGGACATCATCTCCATCACGGAGATTCCGCCCGAGGAGATAGACCACCGTCCCACGCTCGCTGCGCTTCTCCAAAGGCAAGGCATGGTACTTCGCCCGAAAGGCCGCACGAGCTTCCGGCGAAAGATCATTGAATTCCGTGTCCAACCTAGGATCGTTATCGTTCCGAGATGCGAGAATGGCATCCAGGATTTCAAGCTTCGCGTTCACGAGGCCGGAGACCACAGGCAACCCCGAAGGAGCGCCCGTTCCGAAGCCCGGAGTGCCGCTCGCCGCCGGAATCACTGCCGACGCAGGTGCCGCGCCCACCTTGACCGCAAGTCGAGCCTTCTGGTCGGCCCGCCAGGCCAGCGTCAGGGCCAATAGAATACCTACCCCAAGCAACCCGAACCAACGCCTTCTCATACTTCCAACTACTCCGTTTATCGGCCTAACTGCTGCCTAAAACTCACTACCGAGCGTTATTGATACAGATCTTGAATCAGCTGAGTTTTCGCGGAACGATCGATGACGCGCTTGAGCTGGTCGTCGGCGTAGATACCGGCGTCCATCTTCACCTTGTCCGTGCAGTTACTGCAGTACTTCTGGATGTTCTTCATCATCACGACCGTCATACCGTACGCACCCAGCGCGGTGACGTCGCATCCCGGCTGCCCGGCAAGCGGAGCCCCCGTCCAAATGCTGCGCATTTCCTTACCGTCCTCATCCAGGAAGGGGCGCGGGCAACGCACATGACTCCAGTTTCCCTGCGCATCTTCAGTGTGGCGGGACTCATGGAACACGACCATCGTGCGAGCGATCTGAGGGTGACTGAACTTGATAAAGTTGCTCGTGAGCCAGATCTTCGTGGAATCATAGTAAGGCATCACGCAAGCGACCGCGGCACCACCGCCGCACTCACTCACACCGACCGACTTCACGCGATCACGGAAGAAGGCGTCGTAGGCGCGGCCATCGACGTTTCCGAAGATCTGAACGTGGAGTGGCGAAACGCCGTCACCCTGGACCGAACCGATGAAGGCCATGTCCCCCTTCATCTGTGCCTGAATCGCCACAGGAACATCGGAATCGAATGTGTAGGAATAAGAGACAGTAGGAAACAACAGTCCCCAGATCGCGACGAGCAAAATCCTCTGCATAACCCCCCCGGTTTTCCCGCTATTAGCGCCCTCGATACGCGAATAGTCAATACAGGATCCTAAAAAAATCCTGACACGAATGACTTCATGCGCCAATCAGACGCGCCGCAAGAACAATTCAACAACGACACGAAAAAGCCCCCAGAACTTGAAAAAGAAAAATGTAACGGCTAGAACTTTTGGATCAAACGATTTCCTAGCAATTTCCTGGCTAAGCCCTGGAGGGGACCCGCTGGAAGTGGGGCCAGTTCGAAGTGGGGAAAATAGAACAAGGAGTGCTCATCATGGCTAAGAAAAAGGTCATCATCTGTGGAGCCGCAGGTCGCGACTTCCACAACTTCAACACGATCTACCGCAACAACCCCGACTACGAGATCGTCGCCTTCACCGCGACGCAGATTCCGGACATCGACGGCCGCATGTATCCCGCCGAACTCGCCGGCCCTCTTTATAAGAACGGCATCCCGATCGTCGACGAAGCCGAGCTTCCCGAGCTAATCAAGAAGCACAACATTGATGAAGTCGTGTTCGCTTACTCGGACGCGCCACACAATCACGTCATGCACATCGGCTCAATCGCTCTGGCCGCCGGCGCGCACTACGTTCTGATCTCGCCCACCAAGACGATGATCAAGTCGACGAAACCCGTCGTCTCCATCTGCGCCACCCGGACCGGCTGCGGCAAGTCGCAGACGACCCGTATCGTCTCCGACGTTCTCACCCAGATGGGTAAGAAGGTCGTGGCCGTTCGTCACCCGATGCCTTACGGCGACCTCGTCGCCCAGAAGGTTCAGCGCTTCGCTTCGAAGGCCGACCTCGACAAGCATCACTGCACGATCGAAGAAATGGAAGAGTACGAGCCGCACATCGATCGCGGTCGCGTGATCTACGCCGGCGTCGACTACGAAGCCATTCTCCGTGAAGCCGAGAAGGAAGCGGACGTCATCCTGTGGGACGGCGGCAACAACGACACGCCTTTCTACAAGTCGGACCTCGAAATCGTCGTCGTCGACCCGCACCGTCCGAATCACGAACTCACCTATCACCCGGGCGAAACGAATTTCCTCCGCGCTGACGTGATCGTGATCAACAAGATGGACAGCGCCGACGCGAAGAACGTCGAGATCGTCGAAAAGAACATCAAGAAGTACAACCCGAAGGCGACGGTCATCAAGGCGAACTCCAAGTTGATCCTCGACAAGCCGGAAGCCCTGAAGGGCAAGAAGGTCCTCGTCGTGGAAGACGGCCCGACCCTCACTCACGGCGAAATGAAGTACGGCGCCGGCGTAGTGGCCGCTCAGAAGTTCGGCGCGGCTCAGCTCGTCGACCCCCGTCCTTATACGGTCGGCACGATCACCGAAACCTTCGAGAAGTACCCCGGAATCGGCACCCTGCTGCCGGCCATGGGCTACGGCGACAAGCAGATGAAGGACCTCGAAGACACGATCAACCGCACTGAGTGCGACGTCGTGCTCATCGCGACTCCGATCGACCTCAACCGCATCGTGAAGATCAAGAAGCCGACGGTTCGCGTGGCTTACGAGCTCGACGAGATCTCGACGCCGAACCTGAAGGAAATCCTCACGAAGAAGTTCAAGTGAGAAGCTTCGGTTAGAAAAGGAGACTGCATCATGGCATTCAATCTGACCGGAAGAAGCTTCCTGACTCTGAAGGACTTCTCACCCGAGGAAATCCGCTATCTGCTCGATCTATCGCTCGACTACAAGAAGCTGAAGCGCGCCGGGATCTTCCCCAAGCGTCTTCAGAACAAGAACGTCGCGCTGATTTTCGAGAAGGCCTCGACTCGCACTCGTTGCGCGTTCGTGGTGGCTTGCCACGACGAAGGCGCTCACCCCGAGTACCTGGGCAAGAACGATATCCAGATGGGCAAGAAAGAGTCCATCGCCGATACCGCTCGCGTCCTGGGCCGTATGTTCGACGGTATCCAGTACCGTGGCTTCGAACAGAAGATCGTTGAAGATCTGGCCAAGTACTCCGGCGTTCCGGTGTGGAACGGTCTGACGGACGACGATCACCCCACGCAGGTGCTCGCCGACTTCCTCACGATCGAAGAACACCGGGGCAACGTCCGCGGCAAGAAGCTCGTCTACGTCGGTGACGGCCGTAACAACGTCGCCAACGCGCTCCTCATCGGAGCCATGAAGATGGGCATGCACTTCGTGATCGCCTCTCCGGAGTCGCTCTTCACGAAGCCCGAGCTGCAGGACTGGGCCCACAAGGTGGCTCGCGAGACGGGAGCCAAATTCGAGCTCGAAAAGGACGCCCACAAGGCCGTGAAGAACGCTGACGCGATCTACACGGACGTCTGGGTTTCCATGGGCGAAGAAGGCAAGCCCGGCATCCAGGAGCGCATCGAATCGCTGCGGCCCTACCAGGTCAACGCGAAGCTCATGGCTGCCACCGGCCGCAACGACACCTTGTTCCTCCACTGCCTGCCCGCCTACCATCTGGATGGCGTGCACAACATGGAAGTGACCGAGGACGTCTTCGAATCGTCGAACTCCAAAGTCTTCGACGAAGCCGAAAACCGCCTGCACACCATCAAGGCGGTCATGGTTGCGACGATGACCTGAAAAAGGCATCCGCTTACTTCTTGATACTCCAGCTGGGGCGTTTTCGGAGATTCCGGAAGCGCCCCTTTTTTCAAAAGGTATCAAAAGGTATCGCTCACCTTTTTGCGACTCACCGCATCACAGTACTCGGCAGGGCACACCTTCTGCCCCGATGAGGCGCACGGCACCATCAGTCACACTAATCCATAACTTCAAGCAATAATAATTTCCTCTGCTCCGCATTCCGAGGCATAACGCCTCCTGTTTTTGGAGAACATTATGCGGAACTTGTTTTTGCTCCTCCCCCTGCTGATCGCAGTCCAAAATCAGGCCTTCGGGGCCGCCTATCCGATGAACGTCGTTTCTTCAGATGGCGCATTCCTGACGGCCGAACACGTTTCGCTTGAGATGGACTCTAAAACGATTGTCGTATCCTACTCGGTCTACGGAAGCCGCGGGTTCTCCCCCTATGTGACCCATGACGACCGCTTCGAAATCACTTCTGCGAAAGAAGTCGAATGCGGTTCCATGGAATACACCGCGATCTTCCGCGGGACCGGGGCGGGACGCGTCCAAGGACTGCTTTCGCGCTACACCGTTACCGTTCGCGACCACACCCACCGTTTCTGCAAAGACCGCCGCCCGGCTTTTGAGGCCTTCGTGGAATACCAGGGCCTGAGCCTCGGTCTCAAAGAGGCCCCGACTCGCACCTCGAAGATGTCCCTGGTGAGCCAGGACTAAGCCACCGCTTCGCTCCCACTGCTTCGCTATGTGATATCCTGGGTGAAAGGACACCCGGATCATGAGCGAAGTCCGCACCTGCATCATTACAGGCGCCAACGGTTACATCGGCCAGCACCTTGCCACCGCCCTGGAGCGGAACGGCTTTCACATCATTGAACTCGGCCGTCGCCCCGGCGGGCATTCGGGCCGCACGCACGTCGCCTGGAATCTCGGCGACCCTATTCCGTGGGATCAACTCAGCGGGGCCACGGCGCTCATCCACGCCGCCTGGGATCTTTCCCCCATGTCCCTCGAGGAAGGTGAACGCATCAATGTCAGAGGCTCCGCTCGTCTGCTTGAAGAAGCGCGCGACCATCAGGTCCGCCACCGCATTTTCATTTCGACCGTAAGCGCCTACCCCGGCACCCCGACGGTGTACGGCAAGACCAAGCTCCGCGTGGAGAAGACCGCGCAGGATACGCACTCGCTGATCATCCGCCCCGGCCTCGTATACGGAACACCGCCCGGAGGACTCGTCGCCGCACTCGACCGCGTCGCCCGGAAACTGCCCGTGATCCCGATCCCGGGGAGCGGGCGGCAGAAGTTCTTCCTCTGCGCGATCGAAGATTTAAGCGGAATCATCACTGACGCTTGTGCCGACCGGAGTCCGGCCGAGCAAGTAGCTCGTGAAGGCAAGATCGTCACCGCGGCTGACCGCACGCCGGTGGAATTCCGTGAGATCATTCTTCGCCTCGCACGTGAACACGGAAAGCGCCCGCTGCTCATTCCGGTTCCATGGAAACCGGCCTATTGGATGCTGAGGGCACTCGAAGGACTCAGTCTAAGACTCCCGTTCAAGAGCGATTCCCTCTTGAGTATGATGCATCTGAATCCTGACCCGGATTTCACGGGGACGGACGCTCTAGTGCGGCGCGGACCGCACTGACCTCCGGACCAAACAGCAGACACCGCTCGCTAAAAGCGCTCCTGCAAATCCAACACGCAAGCCAAGTACGGCCTCATAAGCAGAAAGTGACCTGAGCAGTCCGGACATGAGGAAGAATGTGCGCTCTATCGACCAACCACCCTCGAAAGAGATATCCGGCCAAACACCTCGACTACGACCGGTCGCTCCTAGCGCCATGTAAGTCTGCAGTAGATCGAAACACCCAACCAGAAGAAGACTGTAGAATAACCACCGCAGCACACCGTCTCGGTCATCAGTCCCCGCCTGATTCATCACAATGAGCCGAGATGACCACCCGAAGACCGACGCCCACAGAAGATAAAGCCCAGACCGGACTCCAATAAGCCCAATCGCCCTCCACCCCATGCGTTCCACAAGAGACGTCATCGAGTACTCGCCAGTCACACTCAGCAGAGTCCCGAGTCCAATTACCGCCGCGCTCAATAAACCAAGGCAGAGATAGGAAATCGATGCCACAATAAACGCAATCTTCAGAGTCGAACGTAACATCGCAGTCACCTTGGCGCTCCTGAGCGGTTAACTGTGGCGGAGTGAAGGCATACGGACGATACCGTCACCCGGGTGTCCAAGCCGCACCCATGAATTCCTTGAGTCGCTTCAATTAAATATGAATAAAGAGACGAGCGGTGTCAATTCACGCGGATTCGGATTACACCCGCAGCCACACCGTAATTCGCCTACAGCCACCGCTTAAACCAGGTCGCAATCTCCGTACCGACGCGTCTCACCACGTTCGGGTGCTCAGCAAAGCGCTTCGCTTCGCGAAGTGTGATGATCCGGCTCATCTTCTCGTCTTGATGAAACAAAGCCATCAGGCGAGCCGCGGCCTCCACGCTATCGTACGCGAGAACCACCTCGCTATTGCTATAGCGGCTGATTGAGTCGAGATTGTACGAACCGATGATCGAAACACGTCCATCGATCACGCCGAACTTTTCATGAAGCGTCCCCATCCCGTACTTAGGACCGTCCCACTCCATGATTTTGACGAACCCGCCGTTACGACGGGTTTCGGGCTCTTGATTCACGTGCAGGAGCCGCGCATAGAACGTCCGACTCACCTGACTGATCACCGGTAAGTCATTCGTAACCATGGAATTGGTGATCAACTTCACGCGCACGCCGCGGCGGGCAGCCGCAATCAGGTGCTCTTGCATCTCGCGCGTGGGAATGAAGTAAGCATTCGCGATCAGCACTTCGCTCTTGGCGCTATCGATCAGATGCAGATAGGCATCGTAAATTCCGGTTTCTCCAAGGCGCGGATAGCTGTGGATAAGCCACGCGTCCGAAGCACGAAAGAAGGAAGCTTGTTCCCGCTTGGTGTTGAGGGCGGAGCGAATGCGATCCATCACTTCCGGATGCGCCCGGAACCTCGCCGTCTTCGACGACTCGGACTGCTTCACCGCCTTCGATAGATAATGGTCATCGATGTGGTCCGCATCCCACTTCATCTTCTGCTTGAGCCCGTGGACGAATCTCCAGTTGCTCCCGACGATTTGCCGCAAGTCATGCAGCACCGCACGTCCGCGCACGAGAATATCCTGGTCGCGCCACCGGGTCGATGGCGTATGCCCGAAGGCGAAGTACGCGTTCGAGGTGTTAATCCCACCGAGGATCCCGATGCCGTCTTCTTCGGTGGCATCGACGAGGAAAATCTTTTCGTGAAACCTCATGCTGAGGTGATCCGGCTGGCTCGGCTTAAACCAGTCGTGAAACCAATAAACGCTGACCCGCACGCCGGCTCTGCGAAGCTCTTTATAGTACTGAAAAGTCGCCAGTCCGCCGTAGGGCAGAGTCGAAGGGCCATCGACGAGGATCCGGACATCGACACCCTCGGCCGCTTTCTTCTTCAGAAGTTCGCCCAAAGTACGGCCAGACTCATCGGCGATGAATGCGAGCGCCTGGATCCAGATCGAGCGCCGTGCCTTCTTAATCAAGTCGACGCGTGCCGCGAACGCCTCAGCTCCATCATTGATTACCGCGACCTCGACAGAGCCGGGGTAATTCCAATGCCCTTTGAGAGCCTTCCCTTCGCAAGTGAAGTCCAGATGACCGCAGAGCTGATCCGCATCCGTGAAAGCTGGCTCGAAAAACTCATCCGCACGCAGAGAAGCGGACGAAGCGATTCCCAGCGTCAGGCAGAGCAGCAGAGCGAAGAGACGTGAGCCCATGTGGGTCCTTTCCGTCACAAGACCGGACGAATCATACTATACTTGATTGTATGAGTCCACTATTCTTTCTACTCTAGTTTCCGCTAGTTAGGCCACACCAGCACCGACCGCATCGCTTCAATGACTCGGTCGACTTCTCGCCTCTGGATGACCAGCGGAGGCGCCAGCCGAATGACCTGGTCATGCGTTTCCTTAGCCAGGATCCCGAGCGCCATGAGCCGTTCACAGAACGGGCGGGCCTTTCCACTGGACTCATGAATCTCGACCCCAATGAGCAACCCCTTGCCGCGGACTTCCTTCACGTGCGGCGAGGGAATCTCCCTGAGCTGACGCACGAGATAGCTTCCCATCTCGGCGCAGTGTTCGGTGAGCTTCTCCTTGAGCAACACGTCCATCGCCTTGGAGGCCACCGCAGAGCCGAGTGGATTGCCACCGAACGTGCTTCCGTGATCTCCCGGATTGAAGACGCTGAAGATCTCCTTCGAGGACGTGACAGCCGACACGGGGTACACGCCGCCACCCAGCGCTTTTCCAACGATGACCATATCTGGCTTGATCCCGTCATGCTGGTACGCAAAAAGCTTTCCGGTGCGCCCCATGCCGGTCTGGATCTCATCGCACATCAGAAGAGCGCCATGCCGCGAGCAGATTTCCCGCGCACGAACGAGGTAGCCCTCCGGTGGCACGAGAATCCCGGCCTCGCCCTGAATCGGCTCGACCAGAAATCCGACCGTGTTCGACGTCATGGCCTGCTCCAGCTGCTCGGTATCACCGAAGTCCACCACCTTGAACCCGGGGGTAAACGGACCGAAGCCATCCTGATACTGCGGCTCAGTCGAGAACCCGACGATCGTGGTCGTGCGTCCGTGGAAGTTGTTCCTGCAGACGATGATTTCGGCACGATCGGCCGGGACGCCCTTCTTCTTGTATCCCCACTTTCTCGCGGTCTTGATCGCCGTCTCAATCGCCTCCGCCCCCGTATTCATGGGAAGCCCCATCTCCATTTCCGTGAGCTGGCAGAGTCGCTTCAGAAACGGCCCCATCTGTTCATTATGGAATCCACGAGAGGTCAGCGTGATCCTTCCCGCCTGTTCGACGAGGGCCTGAATGATTTCCGGGTGACGATGCCCGTGACTCATCGCCGAGTAGGCACTGAGACAGTCGAGGTAACGTCGGCCCTCGACATCCCACACCCAAACGCCTTCGCCGCGAGCCAGAACGACCGGCAGTGGATGATAGTTGTTGGCACTATAAGTCTCTACTTCCCGGATGGCCTCTTGATTCCTCATTTCACCTCTCCAAACTCTCCATTCGGAGCGTCAGGCAGCCTTCTTGCCGCGACGCCCGCCTACGATGACCATCTGATCCCGCCCCCGTCCCGGCGCGGCACTCATCCGCGGAGTGCGCGTATTAGTGCGAGTCACGGTGCGGTTCGCAGCCTGGGTACCAGGCGTACGCGTCGCCCGGGTGGTGCGCTTCGAGCGGGTCGTGAGTGTCTTCTTCTTTCCAGCGGTACGAGAGATAGCCATGGTTCAGTGCCTCCTGAGGGCGCATGCGAGAGCAACATGCATGCCACGATCGACTTGTCCGTTCGCGGTCACTCACCTAAAGTTGAACTATGACCGCCTCACATCGCGTGGCTCTCGGATTGGGATTACTTGCTTTTTCAGCCTGCACGACGTTTCGCCCGTGCACGGAGGGAGGCAACTTGAAGGGCATCCCCGTCATCAAGGGGAACCGTCAGTGCTACCAGAAGAAGAATCGCGAGGGGAAGTACATCAACGACGGAAAGTTCATTCAATGGCACCCGAACGGCGTCGTGGCGATCGAGGGTGCGTTCAAGGCCGGAGACAAGACCGGCACCTGGTATTTTTTCGATGAAAAGGGAAAGAAGACGGCGGAAAAGAATTTCGAAAACGACATCGAGATGTCAGGAAGCACGAGCAAAAAGGAATAGCTCGTGCTTCCTGAACGAGTGAACGATCAATCGACGATCTTAAAGTACTTCTCGTAAGCGCCCTGTTCCAAATCCTCAAGCTCGCTGCGGTAGGGCTTACGCTTCGCGGGAGCCTTCGGCGCTTCCTTCAGGAGCTTCTGCACCGCGCGCGTATTGAGCTCATCCGTGGACTGCACCTCGCGATTCTTGAGCTGCGCGAAGAGCTTGGGGTCCTCGGCCTTGATATCCTTGAGAGTCGTCTCGACTGCCTTTTGCTCGAGCTTCTTCACCTGCTCGACCACCTTCTGCTCCGACACGATCTCGCGCTTGATCTCCTGGCGAATCAC
>CAYOWB010000069.1:0-15761 GCA_964407515.1 uncultured Bacteriovoracaceae bacterium | reverse complement strand
CTCAAGAAGCACCCTTGCTGATGCCTCGGCTCCATTCGTACGTCGTGCCGGTGAATAACTCTGCTGGGGCGTTATCGAAGGTTGTGAGGAAGTGAATCGGATCGGCACCGGATGAGTAGCCGGACCAGGTCTGGCTCAGATCGACCTGCCGGGTAGTGAGTGTCTTGAGGCGACCGTCGGTGGTGAGCGGACGTCCTCCGTCCCGGATGGCAGGGAGCTGGGCGATCTTTTCTTTCGGGCTGGCGCGGCTGAGTCGCAGGTTTTTGAGGACGCCGCTGCCCCGGAGGATTTTTGCTACGAAGCGGCCCTGGGCGAACTGCTCGCCGTTCACGACGGGGAAGTAGAAAACGTGATTCGGGTTCAAGCGGTGTCCGCCAGCGGAACTCAGATAGAGAGCCGTTCCGTTGCGATAGAATACAAGCTCCATTCTGTGGAAGACGCCCTGGCTTACGGAGTACTGGAGGCGTCGGGTTTCCGCCCCGTGCGCGCCCTGGTAGATGGCTTCGGTGCCTTGGCTGCGGAGGCGGACGCCGTGGAAGAATGGCTTACCGTCGGCGTCGGTGCCTTCCACTCCGAGCGTGAAAAGCGTGTCTACGTTCGGGTCGTCCGTCATGAAATCCGCGAGAACGCTCAGGCGGCCCTCGGGAGTGAGTGAGTCCTCTCCTTGGTAGACGGTGAAGGCCCGGCCGTTGCCGGAGAGTACGAGGTCTTGGTCGATTCGCCGGAAGGTGTTCGCGTCGGAGTTGCCCCACTGGTCCGAGACCTTGACGTCGACATCGGTAGGTTGGAGACCGAGATCCGTGCTGGGGGTTCCTTGTCCGTCGCTGACGGTACTCGCGTCAAGCGCGGGTGCCCCTTGGGGGGCTCCGTAGTTGGAACCGCTCAGGCTGCAGCCCTGGAACGCCATTCCGAGGATGAATGTTGTCAGCATCGCGAAGAGTGCTTCGAGTCTGTTCACTTCAGGCCCCCTTGATCCGGCGGAAGAGCACACGTCTCCCGTATTCGTGCGACTTCACTTCCTTATCGGAATATTGAGGGAAAACCTGAATCGGAGTCTGGTTGGTAGTACTTTAATTCGGATTGAAGAAACTCGGCCGCGAAGTCTGAAAATGCTGTTCGGTTGATCGCGTCGCCTTCTCCGGAAACCTGACGCCGCCCAAACCATACTCAGCCCGAATCCGGTTGAACCACATACGACGGGCGTAAGTTCCCGCCGAGAAGTCCGTGTTAAATAGCGCCGCTCCTGCGTCGACATTGTTACTGATGTAGTCATCCACGCCATTCCGCTTGGAGTATCCCTCCCACTCCTTGTGGTCGTGGGTCGTTATCCACGCGTACTCTCGGACCATTTCGTCGAGAGCTTCTTGCGTGCCATGACTCCAAGACTCGATCACCCGCGGGGAGCAGACGATGAACTCAAGGAAGCTAAAGCCATCATTCCGCTTCTCGACCCGCGCGACGACGGTCGTGCTCAGCTCGCTTTCTTTCAAAAGGCCGCTCGTCAGGAAGTCCTCACACCTCCACCCTTGATTTCGAGCTACCTTGAACTTGACTCCGGACTTCAGTTTGAACCGGATCGGGTAGTCCCCGTAACCTAATGTCCCGGTAGCCGTCGCAGTCGTGAAAAGCGAGCGCGGCAGACGCTGCGGCCAGGCTTTGCCGTCTCCAAGATTATCGTTGAACCATTGCAGCTTAGCGGCATCTCCCCAGGAGTACAACGTGTCGGGCTGGCACTCAGGCACCAGGTACCCATCTTCATCGGACTTCGTGAGGTGCCACGCATCCTCGCGGACGCCGCAGGACTTCCAGTAAGAAAAACCGACGTTCTTGTCCGGCTTGCCGTTGACGAAGGCTTCGGGTGCCTTGTCGCGTACCGCATGAAACGCTCGGAGATAACGTTTAACGTTTGTCTTTGACTTCAGCGCGGCGAGACTCTTCACCTCGGCCTGACAAGTCTCTGACTTGGCGAACGAGGGGCCTTGAGTGCCATCGGGAGAATACGCCGCATACGACTTTCCGTTCCAGCCGCATACAGCGAAGCGGTGAGAACCTGGGAGAGCTTCCTTAACGCAGTCCTTCATCTCCGTCCAACCGGTGGAGGAGTGTCCGATGCGCCTGTTGGTCGGCCGATAGTGAGGAGCATATGCATCCCCCGTCCACGCGCAAACAAAGGGTGTCTCGGTCGGTTGCATTTTGGCGTGTGAAATGCACTGCTCGGCGCCACTGGGACTATTCAAATACCCAAATTCAGGCGGGTGAGAGCCGATCGGCTTGCCAGTTTCCGAGTGATACAGCTGAAATGTATTGCCGTTGTACGAACAAATCACATCGCCCGAAGGAGATTTCAGCGCAAAAACCATACAATCGGCTTCTGCTGTCCATCCTCCCTTGCCCACCCAGACTCCGGCCGAGTTCTGAATAAGCCATTTCCCCTCCGGGTTTTGATTGCACCTGAGCTTGATTGCCTTGGCCGGCGCTGGCGACTTCGGAACCTCACATTCCCCGTCACAGGGCTTTTCCGGTTCCAGACCGACGAGGGCCTGAATCCGTTCGAATTCCTGAACGACGGAGGCAAGGAGTTCGCGGTCCTGCTCCTCCATCTGTCGTGACTTGACGGAGCCTGCGCCGAGCATCAAAGGTTTTCCGTTCGGCTCGATCACGACGACGTTTCCAGAAGGAAACTTAGCGACGACCACGCCCGAGACCGGCTTGCCCCCCTCATGGCGTGCTTCGCCTTCACCGGGACAGAGCTCCCTCTCCGCTTTGCAAGGACCGACTCGGGTGCCCGCGACTAGGGCCATCTGGATTTGCTTCGCGGGCAGGACAGGCTTACCGTCGACGACCGGGGCGAACTGAATGCTCCCGTTGGCAGCGACTTCCGTCGCCCTTCCAAGGACCAGCTTCCCGGCCTGAAGAACATAAACGGCGTCCCCGGCGCAGACCCGGCTCGTTGGTGTACACGCCGGATCGTCAGCGAGAGCGGAAGTCGGTGTTAAGCCCAGAACAAGCAAGAGGATAGAGACCGCCGTGAACAAAATGCGGCACTGAGAAGTCAGTTCCATGCTTCAGTTATCGTCACCCCAGCCGGGCAACTTAAACGATATGTGAGTACGCACGGCATGGGTTCGAGTTGAGGACATAACCTCAAGGATTCACCCAGGAATGACAATCAGAAGGTTTGCTCGGGCGAGGTCGTCTACATCTGGGCAGGCGGAACTGCACAAGTGGTTTCAGGTGTTGAGTTTCAAGAACGTGAAAAAGACCGCAGTGAACTGACGGGCGATCGGGGCGCGGAAACAGAATACGCGCTTGCTTCTTGGTCCTTTGCGATTTAAGCCACTGGAAACCTTTCGGAGGAAACGATGACGAGACTCCTGACTGTTCTGGGCTTAATTGCGCTTTCCGTGGCCACTGTCCTGACGCCGACGGACTCACGTGCCGACGACGCGTTTGTGTTGCCAGCTCAGGTCTTTCGTTTTCATTCCGGCTCGATCTACTACTCCGGGGATAGTGTCTTTGGCGCAGATGGAGCAAAGCGGGGGATGGGGGCGGATGCGAGCACTCAGCTCAAGGATTATGCGACTCAAATGAACGCTGCGCTCTCCGGTGCGGGCGGACTTCCGGGCTGGAGCGCCTCGATGAATCCGACGTTCACCACGGAGTATCAGCTTTACCATCAGGACCTTGAGCTGGATTATGGGATCACGGACCGGGTGGCGGCGACGTTCCAGCTTCCGATTTATCCCTACGGAAAGGTGAAGATGACGCCCAATGCGGAGGCGGTGGCCACGCTTCAGTCCTTGAAGACGACACTTTCCGCGCTTGGGCAGTATTCTAGTTCCCAGGCAGAGCTGGCAAATAAGCGGGCTCAGGACGGCAAGCTGGCGAGTGCGGCTGGTGATCTCGTTCTCGGCGCTAAGTATCAGTGGTTTCGCACTGCTTCACAGGGGTATCTTGGGGAGCGCGGAATGCGATTCGCGGTGGCGGGCGGTGTCCGTTTGCCCACCGGCGGAGTCGCCAATCCGGACACGAACGATATCTCCACGACAACGACGGAGTCGAAGTCCTGGATCTTCGGCGCGCGGACCTACTGGGACTTTCAGCCTGCGAGCTTCTTCTATTTGAATCTCTATTCGTCCCACGAGTACCGTCTCGCGGGCCGGCGTCCTTATCTCGACATCACGAGCAAACCGGGATCCTATTCAGTGGTTCAAGACTCGAAGTTCCGTCCGGGGATGTACCACTATTTCGAGATCGAGCCTTCTTTCTGCGTCGAGCCCTTCGGGAACTGGCTCTTTGATGCCGGCTCTACAGCCTGGATGGGATTCGAAGAGAAAGGGGAATGGACGGAAGGGCCTGGAAAGGGCGAGACCAAGCCGTTCTCGCGTGCACTCGGGATCACACCGTATGTGGGGTTTCGTCACCAGATCGCCGGCATCGTTCCGGTTCGACTCAAGACCAGTTACCTGCATCCGATGTCCGGACGAAATGTATCCGAACTCAAGGGGCTTCAGTTCACCTTGCAGGTCTATTTTCGAATCTGATGGCGAATCCGACGGCGCTTAGCCTGCCGCGCCGGCGAACTGACCGCGGAGTTTGAGCCGATTCACGCTGCCGCCAGCGTCGCGCGGGATCATGTCCGTAAATACGACCACAGTCGGCATGGCATCGCCGGCGATGCGAGAGGTGCAGAGTTCCAGCACGCTCTTTTCGTTCACCTGAATTCCAGGGGCTTTCACGATCGCGACGGCGGGGACATCCGTGCCTTTGCTGGTCTTCACGAAGAAGCCCGCGGCGGCGGCGATCCCGGGAGCGCCCTTCAACGCATTGTCGATCGTGTCGGCGCGGATGATGCCGGTCTCTTCGACGCGAATATCGTCTTTGCGGCCGAGGAAGGTGATCTCGAGCGTGTCGTCACTGCCGTTCAGTCGTGCATAGTCGCCCGTGTAGAGCCAGGTTCCGCGCAAAGCCATCTTGGTCTCTTTTTCGAGATCCATGTAGCCGGCCATCACGTTCGGGCCGCTGACGGCGAGGAGGCCTTCGCGTTCCTCGTTTGATTCGATCGTGTCGCCCGCGCGGTCCACGACCTTGTACTTGATGCCCGCAAGACCTCTGCCGACGTACATCGCATCCGGATTCTCGGGACGTTCTTCGAGGTCTTCCATGGCAAGCGTCCAACCGGCTTCGGTTTGTCCGTACGTCTGGAGCACCGGGACCTTGAGCATGGTGAGGACTTTGCGGATCTCGGGCGTGAGCTGCCCCAAGCCGACCGTGGCGGACTTGGTTCCTGGCAGACTGCGTTTTTCGTCGCGGCAGACCAGGAGAAGCTTGAAGTAGAATTGAGGCGTTCCGACGAGGCGGGTGACGCGTGATTCGACGAGGAAGTCGAGGAGGGGGAGCCCTTCCAGGCCGTGGTCGATGACGCAAGTCCCGCCGAGCAGCATGGGAACGAGCATCCCATGAATGAGCGCGAAGGGATGGGCCCAGCTCATGCTGGTGTAGTAGCGATCCGTGGGCATGGCGTGATAGCGACCGCGCAAACACATGGCCGCGTGTTGCAGCTGCTTGTGGTTCATGGCCACAAACTTCGGCTTGCCCGTGACGCCGCCGGTACGGAATAGGACGACGGTATCGGTATCCTGTGGAACTTGATCCGGCGGAGGCGTGAAAGACTGCGCGTACTCGCCGCCTTGCTTCTTCTCGATTTCGATAATCGGAAGCGAAAGACGGCCGCTTCCCATGATGTCGCGGATCTGGTTAACAAGGTCGCTCGTGACCGCGACATGGGTCGCTTTGGACTCCTTGATCCAGTCGATGATTTCCGCCGGGGGGCGGTCCGGATCGATCGGAATCACGATTGATCGGTTGTTGGTTAGCGCGAAGAACGTGAAGAGATACGCGGGTGAGTTGCGCGCGAAGAATGCGACCCGCGCGTGATTCCCGATCTCGTGCTGGTGCAGATAGCTCAGTCGCGAGATGCGGATCCTGAGATCCGCGTAGGTGATCTCTTTCCCGAGGTAGCGAATCGCTCCCTTGGAGAGGTTCTTCGTCGCATTCAGGCTAAGCTGCTGGGTGATGATCATTTCGAGGCATCCTTGCCGTAAAGATCAATTCAGTTAATGGTGTCCGCGTGCAGTGAATCCAGCTCAGACAGCCGGCTGTCCGCCGTGAATCAGGATCTTCACGTCATGCTGGAAGATGACTTCGATCTTGTTCGGGTAGATCAGCTTGCCGACGATGCCTTCGCCGAAAGTCGCATGCTTCAGCTTGTCGCCGATCGTGAACTGAGTCTTGATCGTATAGGGCTTCACGGCGGCCGCTTTGTGAACGGCCATCAGTTTTTCCCATTCCGCTTCCACCGAGGAAGCCATCTGCTCTTCAGCGGAGGCCTTCTTGGTTTTTTTCTTGGCGGGCTTCGGTGCGGCCGATGGCTCGGTCACGCCCTTGGCCGCCTTATAGGCGTGGATCTTCTGGCAGGTTTTGCACTGGACTTTTGCGATCCGATCGCCTTGCATGGCAACGATGATGTGGTTCAGGTCCATTTTACAGCTGGTGCAGTAGGACAGAACTTCTTTAGCGACATTGGTCGGGCGAGCCATGACGAATTCTCCTGTTATCACGTGTGTCTACTAATATATTGGGAAGGGGCATGGAAAATCAACCCTCAAGGTTAACTGCAACACCCCGGAGCGTATTATTGGAGCAGGCCAAAGGCGCCAGCACCTCTCCGGGAGTGTATCTGATGAAGGACTCGGAGGGTACGATTCTCTATGTCGGCAAGGCAAAGAATCTCAAAAATCGCCTCACGACGTACTTCCAGGGGGCGGTTCATGACATTCCCCGCATCGAGATGCTGGTCGCGCGCGTGCACCACTTCGACGTGATCCTGACGGAGACCGAGGCGGAGGCGCTGATCCTCGAATGCACGCTCATCAAGAAGCACAAGCCGAAGTTCAATATCCGGCTCAAAGACGACAAGGCTTATCCGTATCTCAAGATCCAGATGGAGGCGGACTACCCTCGGGTGGAATGGACTCGCCGAGTCATGAAGGATGGGGCGCGTTACTTCGGTCCGTTTCCATCGGCCTGGGCGGCTCGGCAGGTCATGGAGCTGTTGAATGAGACCTTATTGCTCAGGGATTGCTCGGACAACACTTTCCGGCATCGCAGCCGGGCATGCATCCTCCATGAAATCGGCAAATGCTCGGCGCCTTGCGTGGGGAAGGTTTCGCGCGAGCAGTATCGCGAGTCAGTCCAGGAGGCGATTGAGGTTCTGGAGGGAAAGGGTGACGGGCTGCTCGAGGCTTTGAAAAAGGGCATGGCCGACGCGGCCGAGCGCGAAGAGTACGAGGTCGCTGCGCTTTATCGCGATCAGATCAAGAACCTCGAGGTGGTGACCGCCACACAGGTGGTGGACGAGGCGGGGGTGGATCGCAATCGCGATGTCATGGGCGTGGCCCGTAGGAGCGGACAGGTAGGCGGCTGCGGCGTCGTGCTGCAGATTCGCGGCGGACGCATGCTCGCGGTCAAGCACTTCCACTTGCAGAACGCGGATCCTTCGTTGCCGGAGGGGAAAGTGCTCGCCGATTTCATTGCTCAGCACTACATCGGCAGTGAGCAGGGAGGCGAGGACATGCAAGGCGTGCGCGCGAATGAGCTCCTTCTGCCTTCAGCTCCGGAAGACGTGGAGCTGCTGGAACGCACGTTCGGCTTGCGTATCTACGTTCCTGAAACGGCTGCCGAAGAACAGCTCGTGAACGTCGCCCGCACGAATGCCGAGCATTCGCTCGAACAGGCGGAGAAACGCTCGAAGGGTCATGGTGTCGAGGCGCTCGAAGAGGTGCAGAAGAAGCTCCATCTTCCAAAGCTTCCGCATCGAATCGAATGCTACGACATTTCCAATATCCAGGGTGAGGATCCGGTCGCATCGCGCGTCGTGTTCATCGATGGCGCTCCTGATAAAAGTCTCTATCGGCGGTACAGGATTCGCACGGTGGTGGGGTCGAACGACTTCGCCATGATGAAGGAAGTCCTGGAACGCCGGTTTACGGGGACGGATGCGCGAGATGCGCTTCCAGACTTGTTGATTGTCGATGGAGGTAAGGGGCAGCTCTCGCAAGCGACGACTATTCTCGAGGAGCTCGGCATTCCAGGGATCGGCGTGGTCGGATTGGCCAAGGCGCGGGTGGAGAGTGACTTTCAATCCGCCGAGGTGAAGTCTTCGCACGAGCGCATCTTTATTCCCGGTCGGAAGAACCCCGTGCCGCTTCTGCCGCACACTGAGGCCTACAAGCTTCTCACCCACGTCCGCGACGAGGCCCATCGTTTCGCCATCACGTTCCACCGCCAGCGGCGCGACAAGCGGATACCGCGTTAGTCTTACTTCAGCACCGTCTCGGAAAAGCGGGCGAGGATCTCGTCATGGCGGCGATGGGTTTCCGCCAGGATGTTGGAATCCCAGGGCATCAGCTGACGCAGGAGATCGCCCCAGATGCGCGCGCCTTCGGGCGAGACGATCTGCGGAATAGGGGAGTAGACGCCGCTGCGGGTGATCACGTTCTGAGCTTGTGGCGAGAAGAAGGCGTCGTAAACCTTCCTGGCCGCGTCCGGGTACTTCGCGGTCTTGAGGATCGCGATCGGACCGGGCACCGGAATCGCGCCATCGAGCGGATAGATCGGACGGATTTGGAGACCCTGGGCCTGGGCACGCAACACGTTCTCGAGCGGAAGGATTCCGATCGGGCGTTCGCGCGTTTCGATTCGACCAACCACGGCGCCGTTCCCACCCGAGGCGACCAGGCCGTTCTTCTTCAGCTCCTTGAAGTAATCCCAGCCGAGGACGCGTGAAAGGGCCGCCGTCGTAGTGAAACCCACTCCGCTCTCCATTGGACTTTGCATGGAGACTTTGCCCTTGTACTGCGGCTTCGTCAGATCGCGGAAGCGTTCCGGGAGCTCATTGGGCTTGAAGACTTCGGGGTGGTACGCGATGAGAATGGTCGAAACGCGGACTGCGGCGAAGTGATGGTCGGGGTCTTTGAATTGAGTGGGAGCTTGCGCAGGCACGCCCTTCGCGGCAGGACTGTTGTAAGGGAGGAGGTATCCCTTCTCCTTGAGTTCCTGGTACCAGAACGGGTCTGTCGTGAGGACGAGGTCCGCCTTCGGCTCGTCTGCCGCGAGCTCCTCGTTCACCTTGCTGATGACTTTCTCGCTGCTTTCCTGGAACCACTGCAGCTCCACTTTCGGGCAGTGCGCGCGGATGATCGGGTCGAGTTCCGCGATCAGTTCTTTATTGAGGCTGGTGTAGACGACGACCGGCTTGGTGCATCCGCTCGCGGCAAAGCCGATCGCCGCGGCAAAACCCACCCACACGAAACTTCTGTAAGACGCGACAAGATACGCGGCGAGAGAGCCCCTGGTTTGCATATGGGCAATTTATACCGGGCGCGTTTCGGTCAAAAGGGCCAAAAGCGCTCAGCGCGCTAAAAATTTTTCCCGTTCAGTGAATTGCATTCTGTTCCGAAGCGTCTTGTGACGGCCAACACAACCACACAACAGGCCCGAGAGAGCGAACACGGAGGAGAAGAGGATGAACGACGAAGAGCTCAACCAGACCACACTGGACGCGAAAGAAGTTCTTCCTCAGTTTTTCGGCACCGCCAAGGAGATGATGGCTAAGTACAGCCGCTGTGCTCTTTGCGGTGCCAACCTCCACTTCAGCTACACCACCGACTTTCAGCGTAATCTGGCGAATGAGACGGCCCGTTGCCCCGAGTGCGGCATCAAGATCCGCAGCGTGACGCATCGGCTGCAGTAGTCGGCCGCGAGGGTAAGATTTGGGCGGCCCATGAGCCCTGCGTCGTTGAGGATAGGACGGCGCGTTACTGTCATGGCGGGCGGCGCGGCTTCTCCTTTACTTCGCCCGAGGTCTGTTCAATAGTCAGCCCCATGTCAGATTTGCAGTTCAACGAGTGGGAAGGCTTTTTGCCTCGTGGCGCCATTGTGATGGCTCGCCGCCAAGCCGATGCAGAGGGGATGTTGCTGAGCGCGCTCCCGGCAGCAACGCCCGTCTTACCGGAACTGCCACTTCAAACCGAGACCCAATCCGGCTCCCCACCCGAATCGCTCGTCGCTATCCGCGACGACCTGGGGGACTGCCGCCGCTGCAAGCTTTGTGAGGGCCGGACAACCCTCGTCTTCGGGGAAGGCAACCCCAAGGCGGAACTCATGTTCGTCGGGGAAGGGCCGGGCGAAAACGAGGACATCCAAGGCCGTCCGTTCGTGGGGAAGGCGGGCGAGCTGCTGGACCGCATGATCCAGGCGATCGGCTTGACTCGTGACCAGGTCTACATCGCCAATGTGGTGAAATGCCGTCCGCCTGGAAATCGTAACCCCGAGCCGGACGAGATCGCCGCCTGCGGTGGCTTCCTGTCCCGGCAGATCGACGTGATTCAGCCTAAGGTGATCGTCGCGCTCGGGAAATTCGCCGTGCAAACTCTTCTTCAGACCGATGAGGGAATTACCCGCCTTCGTGGTACCTTCAGGTCTTACCGGGGAGCGAAGCTGATGCCGACTTTTCATCCGGCCTACCTGCTTCGTAACCCGAGCTCCAAACGCGAAGCCTGGCAGGATCTCCTGCAGGTGGCGCGTGAGCTAGGACTCGAAGTGAAGACTCGAAGGGAGTAGCGCATGCTCTCGTATCTGAAATCGCTCTGGCTGACGTTCGGCTCTTCGGCGCGTGAACTTCGCGGGTTGTCGAGCGGAGGCTGGGGTTGTCTCAAGCTGCTCTTGTTGCCGATGCCGGTGGTGAATCCACTGAGGACGCGAGGGGCGATCAGGCGGTGGCCGCTCGCGCTCTCGGGCGCTTTCATGGCACTGGGGTTTGCGGCAGCGGCGTTGAGCAATCCGCACGGTTCACCTGTCTGGCTCGTCAAAATCAAGGGGACCATTGATCCGGCGACCTCCGACTATCTGGAGGGTTCGATCAAGCTCGCCGCGAAGTCCAATGCGGATCTCGTGCTGGTGGAGCTGGATACTCCCGGTGGGTTGGTCTCGAGTGTCCGCGAGATGGCTCAGGCGATCGATCAGTCGACCGTGCCAGTCGCGGTTTACGTGACTCCGGCAGGCGCGAGCGCGACTTCGGCCGGCGCGCTGCTTTCTCTGGCGTCGCACGTCGCACTCATGGCTCCCGGAACGCACATCGGCGCCGCCCATCCAGTGGGGCCCGAAGGAAAGGACATTCCTGGAAAGATGGGCGAGAAGGCCGAGAACGATACGGCCGCGTTTGCCCGTGGTCTGGCTGAGCTGCGTGGCCGCAATCGTGAACTGGCCGAGCAGGTAGTGACGAAGAGCCGCAGTTTGACGGCTCAGGAAGCCGTCGGTCAGAAACTGGTCGAGATCATTGCCGCCAATCGCGATGAAGCGCTTCAGAAGCTCGACGGCCGGGAAATCACCGTGGGTTCGGGAAAGGACGCCGTCAAGAAGACGCTCAAGACGGCCGGTGCCTCCGTGTATCAGGCCGAGATGAGTCTCGGACAGAAGATCCTTCACACCATCGCTAATCCCAATATCGCGACGCTGCTGATGACCCTCGGCGTGCTGTGTCTCTACATCGAGATCACGACTCCGGGGATCACCATCGCCGGGGTTCTCGGTGGGATCGCCCTTGTCACCGGGATGATCGCGTTCCAGATGCTGCCCATCCGGGCGGGAGGGTTTCTCTTGCTGCTCGCGGGGGTGGTGATGCTGCTAGTGGAGCCGTTCGTCGTTTCGCACGGGGCTCTTGCCGCTGGTGGAACGCTGGGTTTCATCCTGGGCATTCTCTGGATGTTTGATCCCAATGTGACTTCGCTGACCGTGAGTCGGGCGATTTGGATTCCGGCCGCGATCGTGCTTGGCGGTGGGGCGCTGTTGATCGGAGTGATGGCCGCGCGCCTGCATCGTTTGGTGCAGAAGACCTTGGCTCAGGTCGGAGGAGGGGCGGCTTTCGGGCTGAGCGGCTATGTCGGTCGAGTCGAGAGCGTGACGACGGATGGTCTGGGCGGAAAGGCCCTGTTTCGGGGAGAAACCTGGGATATCCGTTCCGAGACGCCTTTGGAGCGTGGCGCCAAAGTAGAAGTACTGAAGGTGGAAGGAATGCGCGCCACCGTGAAACGGATTTCAGACGGGTGATCGCCGTGCTTCCCGGGTGTAATGCCAATCGGGTAATGCTAGGCTGGGTTTGAAACGAACGAGAACAAGGAGACGAAGATGGAAGTGCTGTCCGGTGGTTTTCTGTTTCTAGTCATCGTCATCGCCATGTTCCTGCTCATGAGCATCAAGGTGCTCAACGAGTATGAGCGTGGGGTGATCTTCCGGCTTGGCCGAATCATCGGCGCCAAGGGGCCCGGCCTCATCATTCTGATTCCCATCATCGATCGGATGGTTCGCGTCGATTTGCGTACCGTCACGATGGACGTACCTCCGCAGGACGTCATCAGCCGGGACAACGTCACCATCAAGGTGAACGCGGTCGTCTACTTCCGCGTCGTCGAGCCGAATCGCGCCGTGGTCGAGGTTGAGAACTATCTTATGGCGACTTCCAAGCTGGCGCAGACCACGCTGCGGTCAGTGCTCGGTCAGGTGGAACTCGACGAGCTTCTCGCTGAGCGCGAGTCGATCAATCATCGGCTGCAAACCATTCTCGATACCCAGACGGAGCCGTGGGGCGTGAAGGTGTCGAACGTGGAAGTGAAGCAGATCGATCTTCCTAACGAGATGCAGCGCGCGATGGCGCGGCAAGCTGAGGCTGAGCGTGAACGTCGCGCGAAGATCATCGCCGCGGAAGGTGAAATGCAGGCTTCGCAGAAGCTTGCTGAAGCGGCTCAGGTGATGGAACAGCGTCCGATGTCCTTACAGCTCCGCTATCTGCAGACCCTCCGTGAGATGTCGAACGAACGCGCGACGACGACGATCGTTCCTCTGCCGATCGAGCTGCTGAAGCCGTTCTTCGGGGGCAAGTAAGCTCTTTTCTGAATGGCTTGTTCCAAACGTGTGATTCATGGCACAGCGATCGCGGCTCTCGGAGTCGCGGTCGCTGCCGTCGCTTTGGCCTCGGTTCGTCCTTCTCCGCATCCCGCGGAGTTCCTTCCGGCTCATACCATCCGCGTCCGTCTTGCCGAGGGGCTGCCTCAAGTCTCGTTGCGTGGCTTCGATCTGGAGTTGAACGACGGGCAGCTTAAGAAGACGCTGGATCGCACGAGCGACTGGATGCTGACCTGTGAGGGCTCCAGGGTCACCGCGGTGTTGAAAACGGACGCGAAGCCGTTAGTCTTTCGGTCCCCGTTACGAGTTCAGAGTCCCGCAGGCTTCTTGACCTTCAATGGGAAGCCTTATCGGGATGCCTTCGTGATCCGGTCGGTGGCCCGCGCGGGCTCGGTGCAGTCGTGCGAAGTGGTGAACGAGGTGGATATCGAGAAGTATCTGGATGGTCTCGTGAACTCAGAGTTCTCCGCCAGCTGGGCGGAAGAGGCTATCGCCGCACAGGTCGTGGCGGCTCGCACGTACGCGCTCTTTCAGGCGAACCGGGCGCGCGAGAGGAAGGACTCGACCTTTGATCTGGATGCTTCCGTCAAGGACCAGGTTTACGACGGATCGTTCCGCGAGGATTACCGTGCTTCGCGAAGCGTGGGGCGGACGCGCGGGCTGATTCTGGTGGATCCTAAGGAGAAGGGCGAACCGAAGCCCGTCAAGGCGTTTTATCACTCCACCTGCGGCGGAAAGACCGAACTCCCGCAGCATGTCTGGGGAGCCCGGCATGTGGGCTTCCGTAGAACCGTCGCTTGCGCGTTCTGTGACAAGTCTCCCCGGTTCCGTTGGAAACTCGAGGTGAGCGCGCGTGACCTCGCCGATGCTTACCTGAAGGGTGCCAAGGCCGATTCGTCCAAGGTCCGGCGTTGGCCGCGCGGCTGGCAGGAGGCGCTTGAGAAGGGCGCGGTGACGGCGCTCACCGTGGTTGAACGGTATCCCGAGGGGCGTGTGTCCCGAGTGGCGGCTGTGGTGCAGCTGGGGCAAACGAAGCTCGAACTGGTGGTCCCTGGAGTGGTGTTTCGCGAGTGGCTCGGAAACACCAAGGTGCGGAGCACGTTGCTCGAAATCGGCGCGTCAGGCAAGGGCTGGGTGATTCACGGCCGGGGCAACGGACATGGCGTCGGTCTTTGTCAGTGGGGTGCCAAGGTGATGGCTGAGCGGGGTTACGGCATGAACGCGATTCTCATGCACTATTATCCCGATACTGTGCTGAAGAAGATGTGGTAGAGGATCTCGCATGCGCGACCTTGAGCTGCTCAGTGCTTACGACTATGCTTTGCCGGCCGAACTCATCGCTCAGTATCCGGCCGAGCCGCGCGATTCTTCGCGTCTGCTGGTGGTCGACCGCGCGACCCGGACGATGACTCATCGTCGCTTCAGTGATCTTCCGGATTATCTCGACTCAAAAGACATTCTCATCGCCAATAACTCGCGCGTAATCCGTGCGCGCCTGCTCGGGAACCGTTACTTCATCGGCCCGGACGGACTTCCGGGAGAAGGCGGCAAGATCGAGTTTCTCATGCTCGACAAAGTCGACGAACGCACCTGGGAAGGCGCCCTGCACGCGAGTGCCAAGCACAAACCCGGACTTCGGTTCCGGGTGCCCACGCCTGACGGGAAAGGCATTATCGGGGAACTGGTGCGTGGAGCGTCGGACTCGCCGCATGGACTCGTGACCGTAAGGTTTGACCGGGATCCTGTGGAGGCTGGTGCGGGCGTGATGCCGCTGCCGCCCTACATCGAGCGCCAGGCGGAGAACCAGGACGAGGGGACTTATCAGACCGTTTACTCCAAAGTGGAAGGCTCCGCTGCCGCGCCCACGGCGGGGCTTCACTTCACGGATCGGGTGCTCGGACGGCTGCGCGATAAAGGCGTCGCCTGGGACGAAGTCACGCTGCATGTGGGGCTGGGGACTTTTCGTCCCGTCAAGGCGGAGAGTGTGCGCGAGCACGTCATGCACGAAGAGCGCTACTGGATCGATCCGGCCGTGGCGGCGCGGGTGAACGCGAGTCGCTCCGACGGGAAACGCATCGTTGCCGTGGGGACGACGACCGTGCGGACTTTGGAAGGCGCGTGGCGCGAGGGAAGCGGTGTGCAGGCTGGCGCGGGAAAGACCTCGATCTTCATTCGCCCGGGTGGACGCGAGTTTCATATCGTCGATCGGCTGATCACCAATTTTCACCTTCCCAAATCCACGTTGTTGATGCTCGTTGCCGCCTTCGCCGGCTATGAGTTGACGATGGCCGCATACGAGGAGGCGATCCGAGAACGGTACCGCTTCTTCAGTTATGGCGACGCGATGCTGATCCTCTGAGGTGGTTCATGGGCGTGCTGTTGAAGACTGTCGAAATCGGGCCTTTCCAAGCGTGTTGCTACATCATCGTGGCGCAGAACGGTGATGCGGCTGTGATCGACGCGGGAGATGAGCCGGCTTCGATTCTCGAGGCGCTGGAAGAGGTCCGTGAGGAGCTAGGCAAATCGCTCGCTGTGAAGTACGTGCTGGCGACACATGGACATCTCGATCATGTCGGCGGCGTGCGCCCGCTCTTGGAGATGCTCGAGGGGCCGCGTCCCCGGATCGGTCTCCATCGTGACGACATCCCGCTGTATCGAGCGCTCCAGTCTCAAGGACAGATGTTCGGTTTCGTTTATGACGAGCCGCTGCCGGCCGATCTGGAGCTCGTCGACGGGCAAGA
>CAYOWB010000068.1:0-15764 GCA_964407515.1 uncultured Bacteriovoracaceae bacterium | reverse complement strand
GGTGGGGTCGCGCCTTGGGGCTTGCCGCAATCCGAACACAGTTTGGGACTCATGACCCCACCAGAGAACGTCGAGACGACTGTCCAACCTCTGCTTCGAGCAGAACTCTGCAACAGCGCCTTTGACGCCAAGGCATGGGATCGCCTCGCCCCGGACACGGGCTCGAAGGAGCTTACGGCCACGCAAGCGAGCCTCCTCCTTCAACGCTTTCAGAAGCCCGGCGGGCTCCGCATTCCCCAGAATCTTCCTGCGGTCCTGGCGATTCTGAAGTCTGACCTGGCCCGCCAGCATCCCGTCGCCACGCTGCGGATGCTTCAACAGGTTCAACTCCACTCCTTGGAGCTCCGTCGGTCACTGCAGGATCTCCTCCCCAAGGAAGTTACCGAAGCCAATCCACGCGGCAAAGACCCGCTACTCTGTCGTTCCGACGCCGACAAAGATAGGAACCGTGAACTCCTTCTGAACCATTTCAAACGCCGCATGCGACAAACCTCCGCCCCTTCCACACTCAGCGACTGGCGCGACCTCTCTGACTTGAAGCCGCTTCTGAACGACCTGACCGTGGATGAGCGTCGTCCCTTCAAAGAAAAGATCGTCGATTCCATCCTCGAAGCCGCTAAGGGCCGTCACCCCACGCTCGATCCATCCAACATGTATCCCCACATCAATCAGTCCGTCGGGCGACTCATCGGGTTCCATGCGGAGCCGCGAACGACCCATCAGCTACTCCAAAGTGGGGTCATCGCCCAAACCGCTCTCCTGCTCACCGTTCTGCCCAAGGGCCTAGACGGAAAGGAAAGCAGCTTCGAATCGCATGCCTATTCCGAGAGGAACGACGAACTCGGATTCAGCGTCCACTATACGCCCAACATAAACCTTCCCGGGAAGTTCAAAGCCGGTGAGCTTCTAGATAAACAGAGCCTGACTTGGACCCGTGACGGAAGGAGGTATCAGGCCACGGTGGAGTACGAGGGACTCTCCAAAGACGACCGGATCTTCACCGATTCCACCCCTCCTTACGGAGAATTCTGGAAAGACGGACAACTCAACGGCATCGTATCCATCGGCGTCAACTTCGGGGAGTTCGGCCGAACCACGGTGGTGGACCAGTACCTTCGCCACCTCCGGAAGGAGGGCTTCGAGATCGCCGCTCCGAAAACAGTCGCTACCCTTCCCTTCCTGGAATCCCAAATCAAGTCAGGCAAAGCGGATTACCTCATCAAAGAAGCACATGCGGACTTCACCACCCAGTACGTCTACCAAGTGACGGAGCAAAGCACACTTCTCCAAGGGACCCGAAAGCGCCCCGACGGAAAGACCGAGACGATCTCCTTGATCTTTCCCTCCGATCGCCCTGGTCCCAGACTCCCCATCCCCGTGGATCAGTTCGGAAACTGGGTCCGCGCCCGGGAAACGCACCAGAAGAGCCCACTGCTCTACGTAAACGCCAGCTGCTGGTCAGACAATAAAGCCAGAACCGAGCTCAACGAAGCCAAGACCCCGTTTCTGATCGAACTCCCCACGCTCACTAAGGCAGAGAGCTTCACGACGAACCGGAACAATGCCATGAACATTCTGCTGCAGGGGATCCGCTCCGAAAAAACGTTCCCGGAAATGCGGGAGACTCTGAAAGAACAGAATCCCAATTACGCGGAACAGACCAAGGACTGGTACATCTTCCCGGATGAGCCGGAGTTCAGATCACGCATTCTCCAGGACGACCGTCTCCCCGTCCGCGTGAACCTAAAGATCGAAGAGGAAGCGCCCCCGGCAGCCACCCCCAGCCCCTCGCCATCGCCGCTCCCTACCGCCGCGCCATAATAAAGGGGGCCTACCCCGAAAAAGGTAAAAAAGGTGCCTGGCTCCTTTCTCAGAGGGGTTGAGAAAGGAGCCAGGCACCCTTTTTAGGGCACCTTTTTTAGATAAACTGCAGATGCGCTTCCTTCAGGTACTTTTTTTCCAGGAGTGTCGCGATCTTATGCACGACGTTGCGCCGGATTTCGAGGAAGTACGGCATGCACGGATCCTGGTGCGCGTTGTTGATGCGCGTCCCGACGACGAAGTGGATGATATCGCTATCCAGCAGCTGAGCCACGAGCCGGGAGGCGGCGTTCGGCGCCCTCTCGTCCGTAACGCCCTCTTCGAGCATTCGAGCCGCATATCCCAGCGTGATCGTCCCCTCAGTCACGAGTTCAAAGCCCGGCATTCGCGCGGCGGGAGGAACCTCGGGGTCGATCGCCTCTTTTAAGTCCATCATCAAAGGAACCTGCAGCTCACGCGAGAGAAGCTTCGCCGTCGTGCCACCACAGACGATCTTCCTGCCGTCAAACTCCCTGGCGATGCGTGCCGCTTCCTTGTCCTTCTCGTCGTGCATGGGGGGCCCGGTCATCACGAGGGTCCTGCGCGGATTTCGGAAGTAAATCACGCCGCAGCTGATGTCGTCCGTCGCGCTATACGCGTCATTCGCCAATGCCCGCTGGACGACCTGATTCGCGAGCCTCCGGGCGGAAACCCCTGGATCGTTCTGAATCTCCTCAGTCAGAAAGTCGCGAAGCGCATCCTGCCCCCAGCCAAGCGGATACTGCTTCCGCCCCAGGCCTGACTGAGTCACGCCGTCCGAGACCACGACGATGCGGTCATTCGGGCGCGCCTGAAATGACGCATAATGCAGTTTCATTTCCCGACCATCCGACGCCTTCATCGCGATCTGGTCTTTCTCCAGTGCCACGGGCCTTCCGTCGCGCAACAGCACGAATCCCGGGTTGTCGTGCTCGATCACGCGCGTATTTCCCCAGCGGTCCATATCGACGATCGTGAAGGTGGAGTAACCGATCCCCCGCACCTTACATACGGGCAGGGTTTCCATGATGATGCTCGCGGAACGGCGGATATCGATGTCGTTCGCGATGAATCGCGCGGCCATCGTCGTCGTCAAAGTCGCCAGCACCGAAGCCTTGATGCCACTTCCGAGCCCATCGGCCAAGACCGTCACGACACGGTTCTCGCCGGGCACCTTCATCGAAAGGAACACGTCCCCACAGACCATCTGCTTGCGCTTCTGGACCTGCTGGTGATCGACTTCGATGAAGTGCGACGCCGTACCGGTCATTTGTGTCCCGTGCCGCTCGTTTCCACGGTGAAGGAGTCGATGATCGAGTTGAGGATCACCTCCGACTCCGCCGCGTTTTCTCCCAGCAAGTAGGCGATCTTCTGCACCGTCGCCAGGTTGTTATGAATCACTTCCCGCGCCTTCTTCACGACCTGCTCGCGCTGGCCGGCCGGCTGGGTGATGTCCTGAACGATGCCGCCGACGATCCGGCCCTCTTCGATCACGAACACGGATACTTTCAGAATCTTGTCTTCATAACGGAGACGTTTCTCGATCGACTGGCCCGACTCGAGCACGTTCCGGAACATGAGATGGAACGGCACGGTCTTCTCAAGCAGCACGCCCTTCAACCCCGGACACGCCTCATGCACCAGCTTGATGTCGCCGCCGATAATCTCCACGAAGCGGGCATTGCTCTCGATAATGGTGAGCTTCTCGTCCACGAGCACGACGCCCGAGGGCATCGCCTTCATCAGCGCGTGCGCCTGATTCGAGGCCATCTTGCGCATGTACGAGACGCACATCGGGATCTCGGCCTTGTCTTCCAACAACGCCTGAGCGAACGCCCGGCAGGAGTCATAGCCACAGCCGCCGCAGTTCAGTTCGTCCTTCCGATTGAACTTACCGATGGAAGCCATCGCAACCTGGATGTCCCCCTCAGAGAACTCTTTCTTCTGAACGGCGGACGAACGGTACTCTTGAACGATCTCAAGACTCGGCTCCCGAGCCTCCGCCGTCGCGGCTTTCGCCTTGGTGAGGTTCGCGAGCACTTCCTCGCGCTTCACCACGGTGGCCATCCGCCGTCCGGCCTTGGGACCATTGATGCAGCCGCCTTCACAAGCGAGCAACTCCAGGAACACGGGATTCGACAACAAAGACGCGTCCAATCCGTTCAAAGCCGACCGGACCGCACTCATTCCGGAGAAAGACATAAAACGGACCTTCCCGTCTTGAGGACCCCGGCCGCTAGCAGCGCGGATGCTCTCAGCCATCCCCCCGTCGATCGGATATGCCCGGCCATCACGTGCCTCACGAGGGATGAACTGGTCCTCGGCCACCCCCTTGAGCGACCTCAAGGAAAGGCCAGCCTCGTCGAACCAATGCTTCAGGTCCTCGAAAGTAATGGCGACATCGAGCACCTCCGGAAGCCGGTCCGCCTCACGCTTCTTCGCGATACAAGGGCTCACGAACACGACCGCGACCTCCTCGCCGTATTCCTTCTTCAACATTCGGCAATGAGCGACGATCGGGGAATCGAGCGCCGTCAGCGCAGGCGCCTGCTCGGGATAGAAAGTCCGGACCAGATCGACGACCGCCGGACACGCACTGGAGATGAAGAGCTTCGAAGCGCCTTCCTGCTCGGTCAGACGAGCCACATGCGCCGACACTTCCTCCGCGCCAAGCGCCGTCTCGGAAACACCGAAGAAGCCAAGCATACGAAACGCATGGATCATCTGCTCCTGAGACACTCCATCGAACTCGGCGACATACGAGGGCGCCAGCGAGGCAATCACCTTGCGTCCGCTCTTCACGAGCCGTTGCGCTCGCTCCAGATCCGATCTCACCTTCTTGGCGCCTACGGGACACACGTCCACGCAATGCCCGCATGCCACGCAGAGCTCCGGAATAATCGTCGCGCTGTGGTCGCGAACGCGTATCGCCTTGAGCGGGCACTCACGTAAGCACTTGTAGCAATCCTGGCACTCCGCCTTGTCGGTATAGATCGGATGCTTGAGTGAACTCATTCAGCTCCTTCTTTTAATACATCCCGCACAACGGCTTCAGACATGTGACCATGCCGCTTGCCGTTGACCTCGAGATTCGGCCCCTCTTGACAACAATCCTGGCAGGTCGTTCCTGAGAGCTCGATCTCCTGCACGGAGCCCTGCTTCTTGGCCTCATCCGCCCACTCCTGGATTGCCCGGATCAGGACGTTGTTGCCGCGTGTGAAGCAGGAGCTCCCCATGCAGATTTTGATCTCGATCTTGCTCACAGTTTCTCCCCAAGACTCTCAGAGATGGCCTTCATGACTTCGGCCACTTCAGTCTTGCGGAGCACTTCATCGCCAATCTTCACTGAAGGACCGCGATCGCACTTCTCCATGCAGAAGGTGGCGCGCAGCTCGACGGAGTCCTTAAGCCCCTTGTCGTTGACGTGCTTCATCACCTTGCTGAGCAGATCCTGCGAGCCCTTGAGGAAGCAGCCCGTGCCCATGCACACGCTGACCTTCACCTTCGGGTCCTTCGCGCCGTTGAGTTCCAGGCTGTCATCCGCGCCACGCTTGCGGCTCGCATACTTCGTATGCAACAGCTCGTGGGCCTTGCCGTGCCCGACGACGCCGCCCAGGGCCTCCTCGTAGCACTTCTGCAGATACGGATTCTCCTGCGCCTTATGCAGAGGATTCTCGCGATCCGCGTTGTACAGGCCCTGCGTACGCAGCTCCTGCGTGTCGTGATGCATCGGAACCGGCTGACCCGCGCCCGCCACGCAACCGCCCGGGCAGGCCATGACTTCGATGATGTCGTAGTCGGCTTCGCCCGCCACCACGCGGTCCGCGACCGTCTTGGCGTTCTTGAGACCGCTGACCACCGCGAGCTTCACGACCGTCCCTTGGATGTCGATCGCCGCTTCGCGCAGGCCTTCCGTGCCGCGAACATCGGAGAACTGAATGTCCTCAAGCTTGCTTCCGGTGACCTTCTCGTAAGCGAAGCGCAGAACGGCTTCACTGACGCCACCGGAGTTACCGAAGATCACACCAGCGCCGGTCGCCAGGCCGAACGGCATGTCCATCGACTCGGACTGCAGCTTCTCGAAGCGGATGCCGGCCTGCTTGATCATGCGGCCCAGCTCCTGGGTCGTGAGCACATGGTCCACTTCAGCCGTGCCGTTCTTCTTGAATTCGGGGCGCTTCGCCTCGAACTTCTTCGCGGTACACGGCATGATCGAAACCACCACCGTGTTCGGTCCCATCGTTTCCTTCGCAACCGCGCCGAACATCTGTTGCGGCGACTTGCAGGTCGAAAGATTGGACAGAAGCGTCGGGTAGTACTGCTCGGCGTACTTCACCCAGCCCGGACAGCAGGACGTGAAGATCGGGAGCTTCTCGTTTTTCTGCTTCCGGGCCAGGAACTCGGTCGTCTCCTCAAGCACGGTCATATCGGCCGTGAACGAGGTGTCGTAAACCTTCTTGAAGCCCAGCATCTTGAGCGCGGCCACGATCTGGCCGGTCGAGATCTTTCCAGGTTCCTGATTAAACATTTCGCCGATCGCCACGCGGACCGCGGGAGCGACCTGGACCACCACGTTCTTCCTCGGGTCCGCCAGGTCCGCCTGGACAGCGTCGATTTCCGAAGCCGGCGTGATGGCGCCGACCGGGCAAACCGTGGCGCACTGGCCACAGTTAATGCACTCAACCTGGGCGAGCATCTTGCCGAAGCCCGGACCGACCTGCACCGAGGAACCACGATGCGAGAAATCGATCGCACCGATTCCCTGGATCTCGCTGCAGTAACGGACACAGTCGCCGCACAGCACGCACTTGTTCGGGTCGCGAACCAGCGAGGGCGACGAACGGTCGACCTGAGCGTTCTTCGGCAGCGTCTTGAATCGGTTCTTCGTGATTCCGAGCTGGGCCGACAACGCCCGCAGCTTACAATTATCGCTGCGATCGCAGGTCGGACAGGTCTGCTCGTGACTGGCCAGAACCAGTTCCACGTTCGTCTTCCGGATCTCGCGGATCTCCGCCGTATTGGTACGGATCTTCAGGCCCGGCTCGGGCTTCACCGAGCAGGAGGCCATCAAGCCGCGACCTTCGACTTCCACCATGCACATGCGGCAGGCGCCATAGACACTCAGCTGCGAGTGATAGCAGAAGGTCGGAATCTCGATGTTGGCCTTTCGAACCACCTCGAGGATGTTCTTTTCACCGGCGAAAGGCACCTTGATGCCGTCTACTGTCAGAAAAAGTTCGTTCGTAGGTGTCATATTCAGTGAACTCCTTTGCGCGAACGCCTTAGGCAATCGCCTTGAACTTGCAAACCGATTCGCAGACTCCGCACTTGATGCAGAGGCTTCCGTCGATCACATGGGGTTTCTTGACGTCGCCCGAAATCGCGCCCACCGGGCACTTTTTCTTGCAGAGCGTGCAACCTTTGCACTTCTCAGCATCGATCGCGAGCTTCTTCAACGCCTTGCACTGACCCGTCGGGCAGTGCTTATGGAACACGTGCGCTTCGTACTCTTCACGGAACGCCTTGAAGGTCGAAAGCACCGGATTCGGCGCCGACTTACCGAGGCCGCATAGCGAAGCCTTGCGAACCACGTTTCCGAGCTTCTCGATCAGGTCGAGTGTCTCGGCCGTCGCGCGACCTTCGCTGATGTCGTCGAGGAGCGCCAGCAGCTGGCGCGTTCCCTCGCGGCAGGGCACGCACTTGCCACAAGACTCGTTCTGCGTGAACTGCATGAAGAAGCGAGCGAGCTTCACCATGCAGGTATCCTGGTTGATGACCACCAGACCGCCCGATCCGACCATGGCGCCGATTCCCGTGAGGGAGTCAAAGTCCATCGGCATCTTGAGGTGTTCCCTGGTGAGGCAGCCACCCGAAGGTCCGCCGATCTGCACGGCCTTGAAAGCCGAGTTATCGACGGAGCCGTCCTTCTTCGTGACGCCACCGCCGATGTTGAACACGACGTGTTCCAGCGTCGAGCCGAACGGCACTTCGATCAGGCCGGTATTGGCGACGTCGCCTGTGATGGCGAACGTCTTCGTGCCCGGAGACTTCTCGGTGCCGCAGGAGCGGTACTTCGCCGCGCCTTCGCGGATGATCATCGGAACGCTGGCGAGCGTTTCGACGTTATTAATCACCGTCGGCTTGGCCATGAGGCCGCTTTGCGCCGGGAACGGAGGCTTCGGGCGCGGCATGCCGCGCTGGCCTTCGATCGACGCGATCATCGCGGTTTCCTCGCCGCAAACGAAAGCTCCGGCGCCTTCCATCACCTCGATCCGGAACGACTGTCCGGAACCGAAGATGTCGTCCCCCAGGACGCCCATCGCTTCGGCGTCAACGACCGCCTTGCGGACACGCTGCACGGCGAGCGGATACTCGGCACGGACGTAAACGACACCGTGGTCGGCGCCGGTCGCGCGCGCGGCGATCATCATGCCTTCGAGGACGCTGTGAGGATTTCCCTCCATCACAGAACGATCCATGAACGCGCCTGGGTCGCCTTCGTCACCGTTACAGATGACGTACTTGCCGTTGTCCGACTTCTGAAGGCGGGCGAGGTCCCACTTCTTGCCGGTCGGGAAGCCGCCGCCACCACGGCCGCGAAGTCCGGATGCCAGCATTTCAGCGCAAACGTCTTCCGGCTTCATCGAAGTAAAGGCCTTGCGAGCCGCCTCGTACCCGTCGTTGGCAATATACTCACGGATATTCTCGGGATCGAGGCGGCCGCATTGGCTCAGCACCGTCCGCTGCTGTAACTTGTAGAATGGAATCTCAGCGGTGCCTTTGCACACTTGACCGGTTGCAGGAATTTTATAGAGGAGACGCTCGATGGCCTTGTGGCCGATCAGCGTTTCGCTGACGATCTCGGCGACATCTTGGGCGGTGACGCGGGTGTAGAGAATGCCTTCCGGCTCGATGGTCACCAGCGGACCGGCCTGACAGAAGCCCTGACAGCCGCTCTTCGACAGGTGGATCGAGGGATGCGTGGCCTTGCGGTCGCCGCCTTCTTCGCGAAGCTCCACCGTGACGGACACGCCCTGCTTGTCCATCTCTTCCAGGAAAGCGCGATGAACTTTCAGCGCGCCGTTGGCGACGCAGCCCGTTCCCGCGCAGATGATCACGCGACGTTCGGTAACCGCGCGAGCGTAGGAGGCTTTAATCTTATCCAGCTCAGGCCTGGGCTTGTTCATTCGACTTCTCCTTCTTTTCCAATTCGTCAATCAAAGCTGCGGTTTTCTGTTCGGTCATCAGGCTGTAAACGTCTTCGTTCACCACCACGACGGGCGCCAATCCACAGGCGCCAAGGCACGAAACCGTCTCGAGCGTGAAGAGCATGTCGGGAGTCGTGCGCTGCTTATCCTTGAGGTTGAGGCGTTTCTGAATCGCGCCGATGAGGTTCTCCGAGCCCTTCACGTGGCAGGCAGTTCCGTCGCAAACGCGGATGACGTACTTGCCTTTGGGCTCGAGCGTGAAGTGACTGTAGAAGGTGGCCACGCCGTAAACGCGTGCCGGCGGAATACCGAGCGACGTGGCGACAAAGGTCATGACCGGCTCGGGGAGATAACGATACTCGCTCTGGACTTCTTGAAGAATGGGAACGAGCTTGGTGGCGTCACGCTTGTGACGATCCAAGATCTCACACACCTTTTTGAAACTCCGGAACTCGCCTGGCATGTCGTTGCGCTGTTCGTCTTGCATCACTACCTCCCGGGCTCAGCCCGATAAACGCGCCTGTTATATGCGCTTGACCCTCTGATTGAGCTTTCGCGAAAGAACCGCGAGGCTCGCGTAAATGTCGGCTTCCTCGACGATGACGCTTTCCGGAACCTTCAGGCTCACCGGAGCGAAGTTCCAAATCGCCAGGATTCCCGACTTCACCATGTCGTCGGCAACCTCCTGAGCCACGGTATGCGACGTAGTAATGATGCCGATATGAACATTCATGCGGCGAACGAGATCGGAGAGTTTCGCCATAGGCAGCACTTCGATTCCCTGAATGCGGCGGCCGACTTTGTTCGGGTCGACATCGAACGCAGCCACGATGTTGATCCCGGTTTTCTTGAAGCCGCCGTCCCCGACCAGCGCCGAGCCCAGGTTTCCGAAACCGACGAGGAATGCGTCCGTGACGTTGTTCCAGTTCAGGAAGCACTCGATGCCACTGATCAGGTCGTCGATCTTGTGACCGACCTTCGGCACCCCTTCCATTCCTGTCATCGCCAGGTCCTTACGAACCAGGGTGTGTTGCACATCCAGATCGATCGACATCTGAGATGCCGAGATCGCCTTCTGCCCCTTCTGCTGCAGGGCCCTGAGGTACTGCAGGTAGCGCGGCAATCGCCTGAGTGCCGGTACCGATACGGGTTTCGAATCCACCATGACTCCGCGTCTCCTATCGCTATCGCCTTATCGATAACATTTTATCGATATCCCTTTATCGAAACAAGCCCGAATGTGTCAAGCCGCCAAAAGGTGGCCCCCACCTTTTGGTTGCTCACCCGCGTCAATTACCACCAAAAGGTGGGGGCCACCACTCGGGGCTCCAGCCGCTAGTCGGCTGATTTTACAGGGTAAAATCGGTCTCGAGACTATTTGATTCCGCAGTGCGGCACCAGTTCAAAGTGAAGCCCTTGGCCTCAAAAAGACAGGATATTTCACTGGTTGACGAGTGGCAGGCGGCCCACTCAGGACTCTGACTTCAGACGCCGCAGCACCTGTTGAAAATCCTCAGGAAGAGGACTGCGAACGGCCATTTCCCTTCCCGTCACAGGATGACGGAACTCCAGACGCTCAGCATGCAGCATGAGACGCGGCACTTGAACTCCAGCTGTCAGCTGAGCCGACGACCCATTCGCGTAGAGATCATCCCCCAGAATCGACATTCCTGACTCCGAGAGATGCACCCGGATCTGGTGAGTACGGCCAGTCCTCGGGCGCGCCTCGACGTGAAGAACCTGCCCCACGTCCTCCATAAGACGAAAGTCAGTTTCCGCAGGATCGCCACCCGACCGAACCGCCCCGAACTTCGCGCGCTTCGATGTTCCTTGCAGGCGGCCCAGATAGTTCTTCACCTTCCACTCGCCGCCCACCGCAACAGGCGGCCGTTCCGGACGGACGGCCAAGGCCTGATAAACCTTTTCTATATGATGAGACTTAAACATCTCCGCGACGCCGGCATTCGCCTCTTTCCGTTTGGTGAAAAGCACCACACCCGAGGTATCGCGATCCAGGCGATGATGAAGCCCCACATACGGGTCCACGACGGAATCACGCCGAGCGAGGAACTTCTTCACCGCCGCGAACAGATTGTCGCGCGCTTCATCGAGCGTCGGCTGCGTAGGAAGACCCGCCGGTTTATCGACGACGATCAGGGACTCGTCTTCGAACAGGACCCGATCGGCGCCCATCTTAAACACCTGATCCCGCCGGGTCTGATCATCCATCAGCCGGTCAAAGTCCACGTACGCATCGACTTTCGCTCCGGCGCGCAGCTCTTTTGAAGCGATCCGGACTCTCTTGGCGTTGAGATACACCGCTCCGGCGATGATCAACTTACGAACCTTTGCCTTGGAAACGGGCTGTCCCAATGCCTGGGGAAGCCAGTCCGCCAACGCTTGATCCAGACGCACTCCCGCCTGTGATTGATGAATCCTGAGGGTCAGTTTCTTAAGAGCCACACGCCGTATAGACCAGAGGTGACCGCACTAAACAAGGTAAAATTTGCCGCGTATTCAGCCAGAAACGCCGTGATAAACTAGTGAGGATGGCCGAACAGCCGCAAAAGAACGGCAGCAACGCGATTGAGATCGAGGAGGAGCGCACCGATCCCGGTATCGAGCCGCCCGTGCCGCAACCCAAGCGCCCGAACTTCCCTCCGCCCTCCGCCAAGTCGAATCCCAGCACCACCGCTCCCGCGAGTCCAGCACCCACAGCGAGTCCAGCGCCAGCCGCCGCCTCCCCGATCCCCGCGCCTCAGCGCCCTAACGTGCGCATGCCGGACCTCGGACCACTCGACACTTTCATGAAGGACCCCACCATCACCGAAGTGATGGTGAATGACCTCCGAAACGTCATGATCGAACGCGGCGGACGTATGTTCTTCTCGGGCTTCCGCTTTCAATCCATCGATGAACTGAATCGTGTCATGCGGAACATTCTCGACATCACCGGCCGCATCGTCAGCGTCGACCAGCCTTACGTCGACGTCATTCTCCCCGATGGTTCCCGCGTGAACATCGTCGTGCCGCCCATTTCTCCAAAAGGCCCCTGCCTCACGATCCGGAAATTCCCCGCCAACCGCCCGAGCATGAACGACCTCATCGCCGCCCAGATGGTGGATCAGCGGATCGCCTATCTCCTGAATGCCTGCGTCGTGGGCCGACTGAACATGCTGATCGCGGGGGGCACCGGGTGCGGAAAGACGACTTTCCTGAACTGCCTCACCTCTTTCATTCCGAAGGGCGAGCGGATCGTCGTGATCGAGGACACACCCGAGCTGTCGATCGCCCACGAAAACAGCGTCTGCCTGCAAACCAAGCCGCAGATGCCCGCCTCCGCTCCCGTGACGGCGCGCGAACTCGTGGCCAACGCGCTCCGCATGCGTCCTGACCGCATCATCGTCGGCGAAGTCCGCCGGGCGGAGGCCATGGACATGCTTCAGGCCATGAACACCGGTCACGAAGGATCGATGACGACCATTCACGCAAACACCCCTCGCGACGCGCTTTCGCGCCTCGAAACGCTGTGCATGATGGCCTCGACCGACCTTCCCCTGCCGGCCATCCGCAAGCAGATCACGAGCGCCCTTGACCTGATCATTCAGATTCGCCGTTTCCGCAACGGCACCCGCCGCGTCGTTGCCGGAACTGAAGTCGTCGGCATGGAAGGCGACACGATTACCACGCAGGACGTCTTCCTTTTCGAGATCGACACCGGCTCCTTGGGCGACACGGACCAAGGGATCTTCAAGATGACCGGCCTCGTACCGACGTTCCTGGACCGGCTACGAGAACACGGCGTGGAACTGCCCCGCAATTATTTCGGGTAAGAGACCCCGCCCCCAGCGCTGGGGACCAAATTTGCCTTCAATTCCATAAGACTAGAAAAGTCCGGCGATGCCCCGTAACCTAGGGCTCACTCTGTTCGTTTCATTACTGAAACCGCCGGGAGGCCGGAAGGGCCCATGCAGGAGCTGGACTTAGTCAATCGACTGAAACAAGGAGACACCGAGGCATTCGCTTCATTGTTTGAAGATTATGCTCACCCGCTCCTTCGGTACCTGGCACGACTTACGGGACGGAACGAGATGGCGGAGGATTTGGTTCACGACACACTCCTCATGGCGGTTCAGAAGATCGCGTTCTTCGAACCGCGCGACGGAAAGGGCCTTAAAGCCTGGCTCTTTCGGATCGGGAGCCATTTGGCGATCGATCGAATGAGACGGGAAAAGAAGCTCGTCTTACAAGATGAACCGGAGGACGCCCCCATCGAAAGCACCGATCCAAGCACACCTCAAATCGAAGCGGAAAGCAGTGAACTGCGAGAGCAACTCGCTTCGGCGCTCGATGCGCTCACGCCAGGGCAGCGGAGCTTCCTCCTCCTCAAAGAACAGGAAGGGTTGAGCTGCCTGGAAATCTCCCGGATCTGCGGATGCAGCGAGAATGCCGTTAAACAGGGCCTATTCCGAGCCCGCATCGCATTGAGGAAGAAGCTATGCATCTGAATGAACTAGCTCTTCAATCCTATGTGGACGATGAACTGACCGCGACCTGCCGTAACAGTGCCAAGCAGCATCTGGACACCTGCGCTGAATGCCGCCGGAAAATACTCACTTTGCTTCGAATCCGCGAAGAAACAGCGCGGCTACTCAGCGAAGCGCCCGAGCCCCGCTTCAGCACCGAGTTTAGGGCGCGAACCTTCGCGGACGCATTCGCCGTACTCAACGAACGAAAGGCCCTGGCAAGCCACCGGCGGCGCGCTCAACAGGCGCGCACCGACTTCTTGAGAAACTGGTTGGCCCGCATCGATCTCCGTCCCATCGTCCTGAATCCGGCTTTTCAGTTTTCTATCCTTGCCCTTTTTCTCGGAGGAATCCTGATCATCCAACACAGCGGACAAGAGCGGTGGCCAGGCCGTACCGAAGTGACGCGGGCCCCGCTCGAGGAATCGGATCGAGAAAACCACTTTGGCACCGAATATGAGACGACGTGGAAGTCTCAACAACTCGCTTACGAAAGAGAGGTCGAAGATGCGCATCAGGCAACTCGTGGCGGCCGGGATTAATGCCGCCCTTGTCATTGCAGTTACCGTGGGAGTCATCGGCGGAATAATCGGGTCTGCGACGCCGGCACTGGCCGCTTCACCATCTTCATCGCAGCCCACGTTTCTGAAGCTCACGCCCGACGGCAAGGTCCAGCCCTTTTCGCTCAATGACGTCGAGCTACGGAGATTTGTAGAGGAGTACTCAAAGTTCAGAGGGACTCCGGTCTATGCGGATTGGAAGTTCATCACTGGAAAAGCGACGCTGCACCTTCAACACCCCATCAGCCAGGAGACTCTCGATGAGTTCTTTCATCTAGTGCTCTCCGGTAATGGCCATGCGGCACTCGAAGTCCCCGGAGGTAAGGGCCTGATGATCTATCGGCAGCGAGATGCACGCGACCTCAACCTCCCGGTCTACGACTCGGATCAGGTTCCAGACACCTATCGGTTGGTCACGGCCGTATTCTCGCTCAAACATCTGGATGCCTCCGACACAGCACGCACGCTCCGATCTGTCACGCCGCCTCAAAGCCGCGTGCTTCCGGTTGGACCAAGGCGTCTTTTAATTACTGACAGCGGAAAGAACTGTCGGAAGGTGGCCACTCTCCTCCGGGCTTTAGACACCGAAGAAGCGGTGGCTCAAGGCAAGAAGATCAACGGCGCTGGACGACCTCCAACCCCTCAGTGCCCGGAACGCGTCCAGAAAATCGACAAAGTCGTCGTCGGAAAACTGGAGATGCCCGTCTCCCAAGAACCCGTTCAACAGGAGATCAAGAAATGAAAGCAATCCACCTAATTTCATGGCTGGTCCTTTTCCCTGTTCTCGCCCTGGCCGAAGAAAACGTCGTCCTGATCCCGGCAAAGACCGAGACCGCCAGTCTCGGCGAGTATGCTCGGATCGGTTCTTCTGCCCTCAAGATCAACGTCGTCGTCGTGGATTCGGCAAAGACGTCGATAGCGATCTCCCCCGATGGTCCACTCACTCGTCCCATGCCTCCAAGCGAAGCGTTTGCCGTCTGGACTGCCATCCTCCGGCAGAATGGCTTTACCTTCATCTACGACCCGTCCTTGGAGGTCTATTCGGTCATGCGTGAGCGCGATGCGCGGGACTATGCCCCCGCAGTGACTCGACCCCAGGATCTTCCCAAACAGGATCAAGCCATCAGTTATCTGATGAACCTGGAACACGTGCCGGCCGATGAAGTCGCCCGCACCCTGCGTTCCGTCACTCCCATCCATTCACGGGTCATTCCCATCGACGCGACCAACAGCCTCCTGTTCGTCGACTCCGCCTCGTCCATTCCGAAATATCAGGATCTTATTCGTCGAGTCGACACTCGCGATCAGACCAAGGATTGGGCGCGATTACGGAAAGAAAGCCGGCAATCTGCTCCTGAGTGTGGAGAACCGCGCCACGGTAACGCCCCATTGAACGGTTGGATTGTCGGACTCTTTGCGCTCATGGGCCTTCTTTTCGGATTCCTCATTCGCGGATACCTGATTCGACGGATCGAAGGCGGCCTATAAAGCCCATGGTTTCCGATAGTTAATATAATAAACTGAGACCCGTAACCTTTTCGGCCGCCCGTTCGTTCTAGCTACAGGAAGGATGTGTTGCATGAACATGCTGGTACGGATGTTCTTGGGGTTCCTGGTCATCGTGAGCGCAG
>CAYOWB010000067.1:13434-15976 GCA_964407515.1 uncultured Bacteriovoracaceae bacterium | reverse complement strand
GGCGCGGAAGGCGGTGCCATGCGGGGCTTCGGCGGTTCAATCTGAAGCCCAGGGATTTCATCGTAGTTCTCAGCCGGAGACTCCACCCTGAAGTTGCTGCCACCGGAGTCCGCCAAGCTGGAGAACGGAGGAAGCGAGGGCTCGCGTCTCTGGAGCTCCGTGAAAGTCGTTTCGCCGACCTGGTCCACCTCGCCGATTCCGGTAATCTCGCCTGGAGGTTTCATTCCCGGCTCGCTCACGCTCCACTGAAGATCATCAAGACCACTCAGTTTGATGGTGGACTCGGTCAGGTGTTTAATGTCGCTATCGGAATTTTCTTCTCCGGACTGTCCTGGCGGAAGCGGCGGAGGCGCCAGCTCGAGATACGGATCGGGAGCTGGCTCACGATCCCAGAGAGATTCCACGGACTCCGCGGCCGGAGGAGGAACGATCGGAAGCTCAGCCGGCTGAAGCGGTGCCCCGAGGTCTTCGTCCTGTTCCAAAGAGATACTGGGCAACTCTGAGGGAGCTTCCGGCTCCAGATTCGGCCGCTTCATGATGGAGGTCGCCTCCATCCGCTTCGCAGCTGCTTGTGCCAAAACATCGGCCAACACTTGCCGCAAATGAGCAGGGTCGAACGGCTTTGTCAGACGGCCGTGGAATTCCACGTCCATCAAACCGCTCTCGTCGACCTTTTCAAAAGCGCTCGACATGAGGATGAACCGGACTTCGTCTAGATCGCCCGCTTCGTTGATCGCTTTCTTGACTTCAACAGCCGTCTTGCCAGGCAGCGAAACATCGATCAGAACGATGTCCGGTCTGAACAAAGAGATCTGTTGAATCGCGTCATTCCCGTCCGAGACGGCTTGGATCTCGTATCCTTCATTGGATAGCGCGAGCCGAATGACTTTCTGGATTGTCAAGCTGTCGTCCGCAACGAGAAGCTTCTTGCCTGTCGCCATAATCTATATAAAGTGTGTCATCTCCTCACACCCGTGTAAAGCCTGCGAATTTCTTGGCTTAGATTGCTGACCGCTATGACCCCCCTCCTCTTGGATTTGGTTTCCGGTTTCTGTATACTGGAATCACCCCGAGGGCCGGTCTTATTAATTGGGCCCTACAGTCAATTACCCAGGGGGCTGTCCCTGACAGTGGTGAGCATGCCTGGTACGTCCAGGAAGCCTAAAGCTGGCACACGGCGCCCACTTAGATTCCTGGGCCCCAATTGACACCCGTCCCTCGGGGGACTTTACCTTCCTCAACACTCCCGTACTAGAATTTGACAATACCGCTCAGCCAGAAATACACTCGTATCATGGCGCGTTTTCAAGATGTTTTGCCATCTCAGCAAGGTTGGATTCACGAACTGGCCCGGGCGGAAATCCACCCGGATGCCGAGAAGCTCTTGCAGCTCGGAGCCAGCTTCGACCCGCATCAGCTTGTGGAAGAGAGCACGATCGACTTCCTCACGGAGTTACGTGAACGCTTCAACGAGTATGTGAACACCTTCAATGCCTACTCCGAGGGCGGCACGCGCTTCCAGGAAGTCAAAGTTTACAGCGTCGCGCAGACCGCTGCGGACTTCATGGTCTTCCGCAGCCAGGTAAAGCTCATGGTCACCAACTCGGCGCACGGCGTAATTCAGCTTTCTTTCGCGCAGCATGTTCGGGGAACGCTCGCGGTGGACGGTCAGCCGCTCTCGCGAACGCAGACTCCGCAAGTTTCCGTGACCCAGGCACAGGACCTCCTCGCACAGGTGGGCCCATTCCGCGACGTCTACTGGACGTTTCAAGGCGAGAAGGTGACGCCGGAACAGGTAGCGAAGTTCTATTTCACGGAGTTCACCCGCGCGACGCGCGACAGCCGCCGGACTAAATCAAACAATCAGATGCTTCTCGAGCAGATCAAAACTCTGCTCCAAGAGAAGGGGCTTGAGCTTTAAGCTCGTCGCGGCAAAGCTGCAGTTCAACGAGTAGTCGCTTTTCGCGGTTTCGTACGCGGACGCGACTTTACGAGGAACGACCAATCCTTCGTCATACCCGAATCGGCGCGCGAACCGGCGCGCGAAGTCGTAGTAGGTCACCTTCGTCAGTCCGCTGTAGTGGATAATTTTATTCTTAGGTCCGCTGTCCACCAGTCGGCGCATGAATTCGACGAAACTGGGCACGGAGAGAAAAGAATGCAAGTCGGTATCCGGCAGTTCGATCCGCTCACCGCGATCGAGCCGCATCCGAAGCTGGTCCAGAAAGGACAGACGTATCCCGTTCCCACGGCCGAAAACAGGGCTAAGCCGGACCACAAGGTGGTTCAGCACGCGTCCGCGGACGAAGTTCTCGCCGCCGACTTTCGCCTTTCCGAGCGCGGTAGAGGGCAAAACCGTATCGGTCTCGTGGTAATTCCCACGATTTCCGTCAAACGGATAACAATTGGACAGATAGATGAACCTGGGCTGTAACAGGTCAGCCATACTGGCGGCAGTCGCCGCCCCGGCCGAGTGCATCCGTTCCGTGGTAGGCACATCGCCTTCCGCGGCTTCGACGTTATTACTTCCAGCGGCATAGAT
>CAYOWB010000067.1:12284-13407 GCA_964407515.1 uncultured Bacteriovoracaceae bacterium | reverse complement strand
GACGAGCCTCTTCCCCCAGGTTCGATCGCCGACCTCGAAAGGAAGGCAAGTGACACCCGGAATCGTGACAGGACGAGAACGGTAGGTGGCGTACACCTTGTACCCATCCCTCAAGGCGAGGGCAATGTGGGTACCGAGAAACCCGCTTCCTCCAATGATCAGGACCGCTTTGACTGACGTCGACACCGGTTACAGTTTAGCCCAAAACCGGTCTGTCTGTCTCACATATTGGTGAACTCGCTTCCTTGCTTAGAGTGCTCTTCTGCGCCTTCCCTGGCGGAGCTCGGGTCGATTAACCCAGCAGTTTCAGCGTGGCCGAGTTCGTATTGTTGGCCTGGCTGAGCACCGAGATGCCAGATTGCATCAGGATGTTCTGCTTCGTCATCTCCGAGACTTCCTCGGCGATATCCGCGTCACGGATGCGGCTGTTGGCTGCTGAGAGGTTCTCATCGCTGATCGCCAGGTTGTTGATCGTCGACTGGAGCCGATTCTGCATGGCACCCAGGTCGGCGCGGACGCTGTTGACGTGAATCAAGGCGTCGTCAATCACTGACAAGCTCAGTTGAGCTCCCTGCTTCGTGGCCACCGACTCGCCGCCGAGCTTCATGGCCTCGACTGTCGTATCCGAACGCTCGCCGTTGTACACCACTCGATCCAGAAGCGGGTTATTCTGCGTCCCGACCTGGATTTCCACGATACCGGTCTTGCCGTTCAAGAGCGGAGTACCGTTGAAGTTCGTGATATTGGCGATACGGTCGATTTCCTGCTTGAGCGACTGAAATTCTCGATCCGTAAACTGTCTTTCGACATCACCGATCGTGTCCGAAGCCGCTTGGATGGATAGTTCCCTCAAGCGTACCAGGATGTTCGAGATTTCGTTCAAGCCACCTTCCGAAACCTGGATCAGCGAAATGCCGTCCATTGCGTTGCGCTTTGCCTGACGAATGCCACGGACCTGCGCACGCAGATTCTCGGAGATCGCCAGTCCGGCGGCATCGTCACCGGCGTGATTGATGCGGCTACCGCTAGCCAGCCTTTCCAAAGTTCGGTCCAAATTTCCCCGGGTAATCCCCATCTGCCGCTGCGCGTTCAGCGCAGTGGTATTGGTCGCGATTCTCAATCC
>CAYOWB010000067.1:0-12209 GCA_964407515.1 uncultured Bacteriovoracaceae bacterium | reverse complement strand
ATCCCTGCCGAATCATCCATGTTAAGCCCGGCTCCGCTATGGGTAGCGGAGACGTGCACCCATTCCGTGGGTATCCTCACGCCATTCCATGCGTAAGGTTCCACTTCCTTGTGCTCCTGGACCATTCCAGGAACCAAGCCTTCCAAACTTTCGGCTCCTCGAGCCTCTTCCATACTTCTCCCGCGTCGGCGGTCCCGTTCGCACTTTCACTTCAGGAGACCCCTCTCCCCTTGAGCGCACTGGTCCACTCACCTTCGCCACCGCCCGGCCCGGCACTTACCCTCTCTGACTTTTTCCGCTCTCCGGAGCCACACCCTTGGAAGGGGGAGGCCCCGGAGATCCGGAATCCGCGCTGCCAGATAATTTTTTTGCCGTTCACCGTTCAGCCTTCACTGCTACTCACTTCGCTTCCTTGCACAGCTCACTTCCGTGTGCCGTCACTTCCGTGTGTCGTTTAGCCATTCAACAGCTTCAGTGCCGTCGAGTTGGTATTGTTCGCCTGACTGAGGACCGAGATGCCTGACTGCATCAGGATGTTCTGCTTCGTCATCTCGCTCACTTCTTCAGCGACGTCCGCATCACGGATTCGGCTGTTCGCCGCTGACAGGTTCTCGTCACTGATCGCCAGGTTGTTGATCGTCGACTGAAGCCGGTTCTGCATGGCACCCAAGTCAGCTCGGATGCTATTTACCCGGATCAAGGCGTCGTCGATCACCGACAGACTCAGCTGGGACCCTTGCTTGGTCGCGATGGACTCTCCGCCTAGCTTCAAAGCATCGAGAGAGGCGTCCGCTCGCTCACCGTTGTACACAACCCGGTCCAAGATCGGATTGTTGTGGGTCCCCACCTGTACCTCGAAGATCCCGCATTTGCCGTTCAACAGCGGATTGCCGTTGTACTGCGTGACGTTCGCGATACGGTCGATTTCCTGCTTCAGCGACTGGAATTCGCGATCGGCGAATTGTCTTTCGACGTCACCGATGGTGTCAGAAGCGGCCTGGATCGAGAGTTCCCTCAATCTCACGAGCATGTTTGAAATTTCGTTCAAACCGCCCTCGGAAACCTGGATCAGCGAAATGCCGTCCATCGCGTTCCGTTTAGCCTGCCTCAAACCGCGGATCTGCGCCCGGAGATTTTCCGAGATCGCCAGACCTGCCGCGTCGTCACCCGCATGGTTAATGCGGCTGCCGCTCGCCAGTCGTTCCAGTGTCTTATCCAAATTGGATCGAGTGATCCCCATCTGACGTTGCGCGTTCAGCGCCGTCACGTTAGTTGCTATTCGCAAACCCATGGCTCTAGCCTCCCGTCATAGCTCTACCCTCCTTGGTAACCCGACACGTTCCTTCGTGTGGGACGGCATCCTGCCGATTTGTTATGCGAGATGAAGGCGTATGACATCGCACCTCACCCCACGTTGTACTACCTCCGCCGACTTCCGCGCGGACACCCGTCCACACTTCCGCCGCCGGTTTTGCAAACGCCTCCAGGTACCCCTACCGGAAGCATCCACACTTTTTCCTCGCCCGACCCTTATGGGTCTTCTCCCTGGCGAGTCCCATCGCCGCCGCTCTTGTCGCGCGCTACCGTTTCGGTTCGCTTGGTCGGTCCGTTCCGTCGTGCCATCTTAGCCGTACGGAACGGACCTGAACCTCGCTATCCAGGAAACAAGCGCAGGCAACGTGCCTTGGCTTTGGGTCAAACCTTCATCAAGCGCCTCCCTGCCCCAGGAGTCCCAGGGCACTCTTGGCCAACACGTTGGCCTGGCTCAGAACCGAGACACCCGACTGCATCAGGATCTGGCTCTTCGTAAGTTCCGCCGTCTCTTCCGCCATGTCCGCATCGCGGATGCGGCTGTTGGCGGAGGCCAGGTTTTCCCGGCTGATCATCATGTTGTTGATGACCGACTGAAGTCTGTTCTGCATGGCGCCGAATTCAGCGCGAATCGAAGTGACTGAGTTGATCGCGTTGTCGATCGCCGACAAGCTGTTCTGGGCGCTTGCTTTATCCGACACGCTGGCCAGATTCATGCCCAGAGCGACGACGTTGATATCGGCGGCGTTCGAGTCGAACAGCTTCACGCGATCGATCAGCGGGTTGTTGCCCGTGCCGATCTGGATTTCAAAAGTCGAGGCGCTGCCATTGAGCAGCGGAACCCGATTGTACTCCGTGCTGTTCGCGATACGGTCGATTTCCTGCAGCAACTGCTGGAACTCGACGTCCATGAACTGTCTTTCCTGCGGACCGACGGTGTCGGACGAGGCCTGGACACCCAGTTCACGCATACGGATGAGAATGTTGGCGACTTCGGCCATGGCGCCTTCGGCGACCTGGACCATCGAAATTCCGTCGAGAGCGTTACGTTCGGCTTGAGCCAGTCCGCGAAGCTGAGCGCGGAGGCTTTCGGAGATCGCGAGTCCGGCGGCATCGTCACCGGCGTGATTGATTCTGGATCCTGAACTCAACCGCTCGAGAGTGCGGTCAAGTGAGCTGCGGGTGGTGCGCAAATTCCGCTGAGCGAGCAGCGACGGCACATTTGTATTAATTCGCAGTCCCATAACCTTCCTCCATGAAGGTCTATTGGCCGATCCGTGGCCTTTATGGGGAGCTGGTCCGCCGTACCATCTTGGTCCGTTTGCGTCCCTGCTTCCAAGTAACCTTTCGGCGCGGCGCTGGAACTCTTTAGAAAAAAAATGAGAGCGTAAGCACTTTCCTTTCGGAAGGCCTACGCTCTCTCAAAACTGCTTGATTTTAGGGCCTAATTAGGCCGCTTCTGCCATGTCGTCCGCGTGCCAGAGCTCATAAAGAGTCTTGCCGTTTCCGTTGCGGAGCCAACGCGAAGCGTGTTCTGGCGGCTCCTGACCAAGGCATTTCTGGGCAAACGCATGGATGGTGATCGTCTCACCTTCATACGTCACCTTAAATTCATGGTTCGGCATTTTCGTGACCTTGCAGGTCATTTTCGGATTGCTGACGAAGTAGAGCGTCTCACCGTCCTTCAGATCACCGTTGTGCACCAGATGCGTCAGGTCGAACTTGTTCTTCTTTTTGCTCACGCGTTTGTTCCTCCCTACATTCATGCCTATCGGCAGAATCTGCCCGGGATTGAGCTGCCGGGAGGAAATTTTTCCTGTGATATACTGGAGGCATGGAGATCGGCCCAGTTCGCCCACAAGAGCAAGAACAGCTCGAGCGTCTTTTGAGTCAGTCCTTTCCCACCGCTCAGGGAGCATCCTTTTATGATGACTTCCCCGTGTGGAATCCGATGAACGGAGCGAACCTGTATCGCGTACGCACGGTGGAAGAGGGAAAAGTGGTCGCGACGGCGGGCGTTCGATTCGGGCTCCTCAAAGCGCCCGGCGGACCGCTCCCCATCGGGATCATCGGCGCGGTCGCGACCGATCCGGACTATCGCAGCCGCGGCCTCGCTTCTAAGAATACGCTCGCCGCAATCGCCGAAGCCGAGCGCCGCAAGACAGCGCTCCTTCTTCTTTGGGGATCGGAGCATGAACTCTATCGACGGTTGGGATTCGAGCTTTGCGGCCACCAGCTGCACATTCCGCTTCAACACCTCCTCCCGGTCATTCAGCATGCACGTAAGGGTGAAGCGAAAAAGCTCGTGTCAGTGCCGATGGTAAGCGCCGGCTGGACGGACGCGATTTTCGATCTCCGGATGAAGCAGACGGAGGGGCTCCAAATCGGTCTGCGCGACCGCATGTGGTACGCCTCCCATAAGAACGTGAGCTGGTTCTACACCGGAAGTCCCGATGCACCGCGAGCGTATGTCGCCGCCGGACGCGGAATCGATCTTCAGAACATGATCCATGAATGGTACGGCCCGATTGATGAAGTCCTCGCCCTTCTCGATCATCTGAACAAAACTTACCGCGGACTCGAACTCCTCGGATCCCCCGCGCACTTCCGTACGCTCGGAGTCCCCGCGGATCAGATCAAGAAGACAGAGTTCTTCTGCATGGCACGCGTGCTCGATCCTCAGGCGGTTGCCACTGCCTTCGCCGGCCCCGAAGCCGTGAAGGTGCTCCCCGATCTGATGGAAAAGAAGAACTGGGGCCCGATCCTCTTCGGCCCACAATCGATTGATCACAAGGGATTCCCCCTGCCGCTTTGGCTCTGGGGCCTGGACGCCGCCTAAAGGCCTCCCCACGTCGGTAAAAGATTCACACGAATTCGCGTAGTTACATGTGTTTACCAACTGACAACACTTTGTTTACCATTATATTGACGCATCGCGAAATTAAAAGTAAACACTGCGTCATGATTTTCGAACACGCCAACTACAGAGAATTCCTCAAAGCCGCCCTGGTCGAGCGGCAGAAGAAGAACCCCCAGTTCTCTCTTCGGGCATTCGCTAAGCAGCTCGGACTTTCCCCAGCCGGGCTGACTCGGATCCTGCAGGGACAAAAGAACCTGTCGCTCGACCGTGCTTCGGAGATCGCTCGCAAATTGGCACTCGGTGAGAAGGAGACCGAGTACCTTTACACCCTCATCCAAATGGGCTCGACCAAGAACGCCGACGTCAAAGCGGCGTTCCAGGACCGACTCAATCAGATCCGCGGTACTACCCCCACCTACGATCTGTCCGTCGATCACTTCAAGCTCATCTCGGATTGGTATCACCTCGCCATCTACGAAATGGTCGACGTAGATGGCGTCGATTTCACCCCTGCCGGCATCGCGAGCTTCCTCGGGATCTCCAAGCCCGAAGCGGAGCTCGCGATCGCCCGGCTCCTTCGCCTCGAACTGATCACGATCGAAAACGGCCGCCCTCGGCGCCTCACAAACGATCTCCTCGTTTCCTCACAGATTCCGAACGAAGCCATGCGGAAGCATTACCGGCAGATTCTCGACAAGGCCCTCAAGGCCGTGGACGAGCAATCCCCGAGTGAGAAGGTGATCGGCACTCAGACCTTCGCCTTCGATCCCGAGCAGCTTCCCGAGGCCAGCAAGCTCACGGCCCAGTACCTCCAGGCCATGTGCGAACTCGCCGCGCGGTCTTCGAAACGAACCGAGATGTATCAGCTGTTCACCGAGTTCTTCAAACTCAACACGTCCCCAGAGGAAGGAAAGAAAGTATGAAACCGTCCCGTAACATCCACATGACCCCCCAATTGCTCCTGCTCGCAGGATTACTCTCCACCACCGTAACCCCGGCCCTGGCTGGCGGCCTGTTCGGCGGAGGCGAGAGTGATCTCGATCTCTTGAATCGTCCACGCCTGCGCGAACTGATCGACAAGACTCCGTGTCAGTGGATCAGCGGCGAAGCGTTCTTCTCGCGAGTCAAAGAAGCTCACACCGCCCTCGCTGCACTCGATGAAGTGCACTGGTACTTCGCGGACTCCCTGGCCCGCGAGGCACGAAGCCTGAAGGTCTGTCTGACCGCCAATCTTCTGCGCATTCCGACGGATGACGAAGACGGCCTCACCATCGCGCGGCTCAACGGTCGCGCTCAACTCGCCATCCGGCTGCGCGACATGATCTTCGTCGACAAAAAGCTGTTCGAAAAGATGCCTGAGCGTGACCAAGGGCTTCTGCTCATTCACGAGGCCATGCACGGTTTCATTCCGATGGACGCGGAACGAAGAAACGAGAAACTCCGCTCGATGGTCGCTACGATCGCGCGCAACATGGACGCTCGACTCTCGGCTGAAGACATGCAACTGGCGATCGACATGAATGAGATCAGTCTCGCGGGAAGCATCCAAGACTACGCGCTACTGAAAGACACGTTCCGCACGCTTTTGAATGTCTCCGCCCCACTGTCGATGCGGGTTCAGGCCCTCAACGAAGTGACGACTGATCAGTTCTCGCTGCTTCTTCCAGGAGACTGGGCCGTCGCGCAAAACCTGATCGCCGCGACTTATGGGGCCGCCTCACAAGCGATCCGAGAGCGGAATTTCGAAGCGTTCAAGAACGCAATCGACTTGGGATGCCGCCTCAATTCGAAGCTTTTATCGGAGGCCGTGCAGTGGGGCGACAACCGATTCATCGGCTTCGTACTCGATCGGGCCCTGGCGGAAGTCGATGCCACGCTAGTCATGCGACGAGTCTTGGCCGGTGAAATCACCCTCACGCAGGCCGCGCAGCAGGACCAGCTCATGGCACGGGCCGACTCCAGCCTCGCCCTCTACGCATTGGAGCACAGCCGCTACGACATGGCCGTGCGCCTGATCCGCGCGAAGAACGCGCGCATGGACTCGACGACGGCACACAGCCTGGTCCTCTTCATGATCCGAAATCCCGATCCACGGAATTTCCGAATCTTCGACCTGCTCCTCAGGCTGGACCGGCTCCCGCTCGACGCGCAGTACGACGAAGAAGGCCACGGACTTCTCGTCACGCTGCTTCAAGCGAAGCTCCAGTCTTACGCAGTGGCCCTGCTCCAAGACCCCCGCGTAGACGTCAATGCGGATGGCGCTTTGAACATCGCGCTGGACTTCGGCCTGACGAGGGCTGCCGGAGAAATCGTCTCGCATCCGCGATTCGTGTTCACCGGCCTAACTCAGGATACGGCGTCCGAAACTCACGACCGCGCACTGAAGCTGCTCGACGTCTTCGTGCAGGCCAACCACGTCAAAGCGGTCCGAAGTCTGGTCGATGCTTACCCGCGCTTCACCTGGTTTGAACTGCACAAATACGCGGAATCCCGCGTATTTGTGCAGTTCAACCCAGGTGAACCGCGGAATTCGCCCGCATGAACGGGAAAACCGAGATCCAGAAGATCCTGAATAGTCGAATGAACGGAAAGAAATAACGGACACTCCATCAAAAATGAGGAAATGACCATGAAAACACCGAAACTCAGAACTCTAGCCGCTCTCAGCCTCACGCTCCTCCCCGCCCTCGTGGCGAATCAGCTCCCGGCACACGCCGATGACTCTGCTCCGCTGGTCACCGTCACCGAAAGTATCGATCCGAAGTTCTCGGTCGATATCCGCCCCGATGACGTGGATCGCCTGGCCCAGGAGTTGGATGGACTCAACCAGCTCCCGCCCGTGAGGATCAACATCAATGAACTGTTCACGCCCGGTGACGAAGACGCCATCCGTACGGCGGCCAACGCGATTGGCGACAAGCTGCGCAGATCCAGTCTGATCCTTGCCGACTTGAGCACGATCGTCTATCGCATGGATGCGCTTCGGCAGGTCTTGGACGGCAAAGACGAACAAGAGGTGATGAAGCTCTATCGCACGAAGTTCGAGTCTCGCTATCAAGAGTTTCAGGCCAAGATCTTCCTCTTGAGCTCCGAGCAGATCAAAGCCATCGAAGGCTGCCATTCCGAACTCTGCGTGAAACGAGTCGCGGACGCCTACCGTTCGCTGATGGAGTTCATGAGCAATCGGAGCAAGAAGAGGTCAGTCAACAACCGCTTGGCTCGCGCCTCCCTCGAAAGTACGTATCAAGAACTGACGGCAAGAACATCCAAGTCCTCGACTCGATTGGTCGGCGCCGCCATGGGAAACATCGTGGCTGCTAGCCGCGCCAAGCAACCCTTCGCCGGTGCGACACGTTCTTTCCTGGGCGGAAAGAACGTGCTTCGCAGACTCGGACTGCGCACGCTCTCGCTGCCAGTCAATACGGTGGCCACCGAGTTCGGGTTCCTGGAAGACATCCAATCCGGAATGATGCGATCGATCGTACTGGGCGAAGAATACAAGTCGCCGGCCAAGGTGGGGATATACCGGAGCTATGTCCTTCACTGCAACACTGATGGAAAATCAGACGTCGCCGGGTGGCACGCCTTAGTCTTTGGCCAATCAAAGACGTCCTGCAAAGATGATCGTACAGGCCGTGACTATGAAGTGGACTTCTACACCTATGGCCCCGGTCTCCAAGTAAAGGCGCTCGGCAGGGCTAGCGTCATCTTCATCAACAGCGTCACGCCGATCCGTCCATCAGGAATCTGGGCCGGACCTACGGTATCTGTCGGCGCCGTTCTTGGCGGTGATGCCTCCAGCATGATCGGGAAACAGGGCTCCACCGCCTTGCACCTGTCCGTAGGAGGGCCTTGGCTCGGCGCCGTCGCCGGCATCGGGCGGATGGTCATCTCTGAACTTTAACCGAGCAGCCCTAACGAAAGGAAAGACGAACCATGAAAACGAGAGAGATGAGAGCAATGATGGCCAAGACCGGGATGGCCCTGGCGATCTTAGGAACCCTAGCGATGACGCCCCTTCGGGCGCAAGCCGCACAGTATGTCTGCAGCGCCGACTGCGTGGTGGTGAGTCCCGGAGTGTACATCGGATACGGCACTCAGTACGCGACGAGTGCCCGGAGCAAGGTCGAAGCGTTCGCCCTTCTCCGGCAGACTTGCCAGCGACTCACCGGCAGCCGCATCGTGAACCTCGCCAAGTACCTGAATGTGAGCGAGCGCATTGAGTCGAGCAGGTCCGGATCCGAGTACGACGATCGCGGGCACTCCAACAGCGGCTGGTACCAGCGCGATGGCCGCTGGTATTCGGCCGGTGGCTGGGAGGTCCAGAACTACCACGTCTCGGGCCAGAGTTACGAATACTCCAACAGCTCCGAACGCCACCTGGAACTCGTCCCCGCCCGGGTTCTCGATCCTGAGATCTGCGGGCCGTACGAAGAGGATCCGGAAGTCCCGCCCGTCTACGTCGGACCGCCGGGCCCGCTGGGTTAACCCCAAAAGGTGGTCCCCACCTTTTGGTAGCGCTACCGCATCATAAGCAAAAAGGGGCGAGCCGCGAGGCCCGCCCCTTTCCGTTTCTACACTGTGGCGAAAATCAGTTCGGCGAAGTGAGCCGGTCCTCGATCTGTTCGAGGAGCTTCTTCAGCGCTTCGGCGTAACCCTGCAGGCGTTCGTTGCCTTCGCCAGCCTTCCACTTAAAGCCCGGAACCGAGATCCCCTTCTTGTCGCACTTGTACTCGAAGGGCTTCGCTTCGGCCTTCGGCTTCGGAAGCTTCGGCTGCTCCGGCTGAGCTTCAGGTGAAGCGGTCGCCGCCGCATCGTGAACAAGCAACACTTCTTCCTTATCCGCGCACTCGCCGATGAGCTTCATGTGCTCTTCCGGTGTCGTGTTCAGAAGCTGGCGAAGGAGGGCTCGGTTCTTGATGCCGCGCCGCATCAATTCCGCTTTGGTTTCCTGGGGCAGCTTGGTGAAGCCGATGCATTCCGTAATACGGGATTTCGGCTTACCGAAGGCTTTCGCGATCGCATCGTGGCTCGTGTAGGCCTGGGCTTCGATCAACGAAGCATAGCCTTCGCCTTCTTCAATCGGATGCAGGTCGACGCGGTCGAGATTCTCGCGAAGCGCGATCTCGTGCGTGGCCTTGTCATTCGTCGAAAGCACGCGAGCCGGAATGCGTTCGATACCCGCGAGCTTCGAGGCACGCAGACGGCGCTCGCCCGCGATGACCTTGTAACGATCGCCGTTCTGAACCACGAGGATGGGCTGCAGAACGCCGTGCTCTTTAATCGAATTCGAGAGCGCCTGCACTTCGGCGTCGTCGAAATGCACGCGGACTTGAAGCTCCGACGCGTCGACCTTCTCCACCGGAATGAAATTCACCAGGAAGGTGGTCAAGTTGTTCAGGTTCGAGTGCGTACTTCCAGCCGTCACACGAGCGGTCGAATAGAGCTGCTTGAGGTATCCGCTGCCCGTGCGCGTCTTGATGCGCGAATTTCCCGTTTCGGCCTGTCCCGCAACTGCACCTGCATTCGCGGTTGCGCCCGTTGCGGAAGTGGTCGCCGCGGGACTCGCCGCCGCGCCCTGCGGAGCCTGGGGCGCCACCGGAGGCGTGACATTCTGGTTCTTGTTCTCTGGAGTCTTGTTCATTTCATCCATGATGAGTCACCTCTTACTGCTTAGGCCTGAGCCTGGGTGCCAAGAAGCAGCTCTTCAGTGAGCTGATTCAGGTCGTTTGCGGCCACACCTTTGGAATTCACGTCCCAAACGGTCGTGCGGCGCTTCGTCGCTTCGTTCAGATCCGCGCTGCGGTTGATCACCGCCTGTGTGCAGCACTCATTGAACTGCGCGCGGAGCTCGCCAAGGACTTCCTGGCTGATGACTTCGCGGTTGTCGTACATGTTCGGGATGATCTTCACCTCGAGCTGACGACCGAACTCGCGTTCCATCTCTTCGATGGTCGCCATCACGAGCGACATTCCGTGGAACGACAGAGGATTCGTCGCGCAAACCACGTTCACGAGGTTCGAAGCGACCAACATCGAGCCGTTGAGGATCGACGCGGCCGGATTCGTGTCCGCCACGATGATGTCGTAGTTGTGAGCGATCTTCGCGATAGCCTCCGAGAGGCGATACTCGCGGCGAGTCTTGTTGTTGAGCGGAATCTCGATGTTGCAGAGGCCCAGATTGGCCGGAACGAGGTCCAGACCGGGGGCGACGTTCATGACTGCTTCCGAAAGCGGCAGATCGTTGATGAGAACGTCGTAAATCGTGGGACGCTCATGCGCATCGAGCACGTCGAGGTTTACAGTGAGGTGACCCTGGCCATCGAGGTCAATCGCCAGCACGTTGAGGCCCATCATCGCCGCGCGCATCACGTACTGCGCGGTGAGAGTCGACTTACCGGTGCCGCCCTTCACGTTGTAGAACATCTGAATCTTATGCTTGGGCTGATCGACGCAGAATCCGGTCGCCATGGCGACCGATTCGGCGCTTTGTCCGACCGCCGCGGGCTGCCCCGCGAGCTCGGCGCCATCACCCATGGTGTTCGTCGTTGGGTCGGTCGCCGTGGCGACCGCCGCGTTGCTCGACGAGACGTTGTTCTGGCCCATCTCATTTCGGTCGCCGCGGCGACCGTTGCGAAGCATGCGGAAGTAGTTCTGCATGTCCTCGAGCGTGATCATCTTGCGGTCCACGTTGCCCGTGCGCTGACGAACCACGCGGATCAATCCCTGCGCCTCAAGCGCCGGAATCGTGTTGCGGTCGATCTTCGCAATCTTCGCGAATTCGGCCGGAGTGAAGCACATTTCTCTGAATGAAGCCATACAACCCTCCCTTGGTCTCTGGGCTTTGTCGAAAAATCCGTTTTCAAAAATTCTATGCCGTCAAAAAATTCGCGCAAGCGCATAGTCGTTTTTTTGACGAGAATTATTGGTCGGCCCGACCTTTTGGTCTCGTTGGTCGGCCCGACCCTTTCGATCACCACGGGGAGGGAGTCCAGAAATCGGTCGCCACGGCGACCGCTCGCTCCATGGTGAGACCGGACTATGAGCGAGAGAGGCAGCTGCAGTCGGTCGCCACGGCGACCGAAGTTTGGTACCCCCCCACCGTCGCTGCACTCAAAGGACGGGCCGACCTCTAACGGTCGCCACGGCGACCGCTGCCGGCAACCCCCCCCCGTTGTCGCACCCAAAGGACGGGCCGACCTAGGAGCTCGCGCTCTGATACCGACGTAGTCCGCGCCGCCAGAGGGCGCGATTCACGAAGAAGAAGGCCGTGAGAACCACGGCGATCAGCACGTACTCATCCCAGCGAAGCCCGTGCAACAACGCTCGGGCCGGAACACTGCCAATAAAGGCAAACGGAAGAGCCGTGAGAATGAGATAACGAATTGCCCGCGGGTAGATCGCGTCCGGTTTGGTCGCGAAGGAGAAGAACTGATAGTAGAGACGGGACAGCGCCCAGCTTCGCTCGGTCCAAAACACCCAAATCGAGAACGCGAAGCGCATCATGAGGGCAGCAAGGACCCCCACCAGCAGCCAAAACGCCAGCAGCCCCCAGCGCCACCCCCCGGAAAAGCCCGCCGGTCCCGCATACCGGACCGCGATCGCTATCCCGAGCACGAAATTGAAGATCGCCGTCACGCTTACCCACCGCGTGAGCGCGAGGAACAACGGGTGCACGGGCTTGGTCAGGAGAATATCGAGCTCGCCTTTGTTCACCAGGTCCGAAAAGTTCCAAAAGTTGCGCTGAAAGAACGTCGTGAAGAGCGCATCCGACGCAAAGAAGATCCCGAGGAAGAAAAACACCTGAGACTGGGTCCATCCAGCCAGAGTCGGGGTATTTGCGTAGATGACCGTGAACAGACTGAACTCGACTCCCAGCCAAATCAGGTCCACCACGATCATGGCGAAGAAGTTGGTCCGATAGACCGCCTCTCGCACGATGTTGTTCTTCATTTGAACGCGGAAGACTTCGAGATAACTGCGAGCGGTCGCCATTCCCTCATCCTCCCAAGCTCAGGTACCGGTGGATTCCGCTCTT
>CAYOWB010000066.1:15052-16025 GCA_964407515.1 uncultured Bacteriovoracaceae bacterium | reverse complement strand
TGGGACGGTGTCCAGTTCGCTCCCTATGATCGTCCGATTCCGGTCGACAAGGCCGGAGTGCATAAGCTTTTCTACCGGGCTTCAGACCGTGTCGGAAACGTCGAGCCAGCACGCCAGCTCTCGTTCGTCGCCGACGCCGTGGCGCCCATCTCGGAACTGAAGATGGTCGGAGCAGGGCAGAATGAAGCCGTTCGCCCGACTCTGATTAATGGCCGCAACTACGTCAGCGACTCGGTCTCCTTCTCGCTCGCTTCCCAGGATGACTTCTCCAAGGTGAAGCAGATCTGGGTCGCGATCGACGGAAAGGCGCCGCAGCCTTACATCAAGCCGATCTACTTCCTGCAGGAAGGGCCGCACACCCTTTCCTACTATTCAGTGGACCATGTCGGGAACCAGGAACCGGCCAAGAGTCTTTCGGTTTACACGGTGAGCGTTCCTCCCGCGACCATGGCGCAGACTATGAGCAAAGTCGTGAACACGGGCGGAATCTTCTACGCGAAGACGGATTTCCAACTGAAGCTCGAAGCGCGCGACAACGTGGTGGGCGTCGATCGCATCGAGTACAAAATCGACGGCGAATCCACCGCGCGATACGAGATCGTATGCATTCCGATCCGCCTCAGCGCTATCGGAATGCATACGATCTCGTATCGCGCGGTGGACCGCGCGGGGAACATCGAGCCGGCGAAAACCTATACCGTGCACGTGACTGATCGTGCTCCGGAAACTTCGATCGCGACGGCGCAGCCTCTCATCAGTCGTGACGGCGTGACGTATTCGCCCGCGCCGAATGTGATCACGTTCAATGTGGGGAATAGCCCGGTCGGCGTGAAGCAAACCATGGTGAGCATCAATGACGGCCCCTTTACCGCTTATCAGGGACCGATCACGCTCGGTGCCAATCAGCGCGTGTACAAGATCGCCTACAAGAGCGTCGATAAACTCGAGAACGAGGAGACGCCGAGAAACATGA
>CAYOWB010000066.1:8343-15042 GCA_964407515.1 uncultured Bacteriovoracaceae bacterium | reverse complement strand
CCTTCCACATGATCGGAACGGCCCCGGTGGTCGATCTCTTCGTCTCGGATGGCAAGAGTGGCGAGGAGCTAGTCCAGACGAAGTATCTGGAACAGCCGGGACAGCAGCCGCAGCAGCAACAGCCGCAGCGCGCGATCGCGTCCGAGCAGTACCCGGCCGAGGAGTCCTCTGACTCCGAGCCGAAAGCCGCTCCCGCGCCTCGTAAACGCTAGTCAGCGTTTCGAGCTGGATTCAAAGAGGAAGGGGTAGTCGACGTTGACGAGCGTTCCGCCTTCGGGGGCAGGGAAACTCCACGTCTTCACTTCGGAGAGAATGCAGCTTCTCACGGCGTCGTTCTTCATTGTGTCTTCGGTGGTCTGAGCGTTCAGGACCTCGCCCTTGCGGCCGATCACGAAATGCACGGTGACTTTTCCGGCGAGCTTGGGATTGAAGTTCAGTTGCCGCTCGTAACAGAGACGGATGCGATCGAGCCTTCGGCGAATCACCGATTCGATGACTTCGCGGTCCAGGCCGCCCCCGGTCTGAATGACGCCGAGATCACCGTGTCCTGTTCCGCCTTCCACCGGGGAGTCGCCCGAGAGTCCAAGACGTCCGGTGCCTTCGAAACCGCCTTCGCCGCGTCCGACGGTTCTTCCGATCCCGACGGTCTTTCCGCCCGCGCCCTTTCCCGTGCCGATCGTGGTGAACCCGCCGGTTCCACGCTGTTCAATCGGGGCGGCGATCCCATCGGACTTCGCTTGGGAGGGGACTTGTGGAGCGGTCTTCCCCAGGGCGGTGAGCCCTCCGACCAGGCTTCCGATGTCGGCTCGCTTGAGATTAGCCACGGCCGAAGGCTTGTCCGACGTTTTAAGTTCCGCTTTGCCCGCCTCTCCTTTTTGCGCGCCTCCGTCCTCGGTTTTTCTTTCGCCGAGGGCGGCCTTTGCCGGGCCGTTGCGCGGCAGAAGAGTGACGAGACGCTCCGGCGGTTTCTCCGGCTCGGGGACCTCGATCTGCGAGATCAAAAGCGAGACTCCAGCCACGACTCCGAGCGCGATGAGAGGCCACAGGCTCTCGCGCCAGCGGAACGGCGCCCGCCGGGGGATTTGCGTCCGTTCCTTGACCCAGTCGAGGTAGAAGCTGACGTGGCCGATGACGAAGTCAGCCTTGTCCTTTTCGGTGATTCGCGCGCGATAGAAGCCGTTCGCCTCCAGCGTGACATGCTTGGAGTCCTGCGCGGATCGGAAGGACAGCAGTTCTTCGCCGATGCGCAGATGGCCATCGATCTTGTCGTTGAAGTAGATGTCCGCGGTTCCGTCGCCGAGGAAGTCGACGAGTTTCACGCCCGAGGCAGGACCGCCGATTTCGCTCGTATCCAGGACAAAGCGGTTCCCCGGCCGATCTCCGACGGAGACGGACTCACGCTCGCGGCAGACCGCGGTGTCGTAGAGAATGTCGCCCCAGTAAACGGTTATTTTCAGGTCAGAACTGACCTGATCCGCTGATGATCTCTTCATCGAAGTTTTCCGGCACGTTCACGATCTGTTCCGATCGCAGACCCTTTCTTTGGTAAATATAGCTCAGTTCCGGTTTTTTGAGCTGTCCTTTGAGCCGGGATCCGCTGAACTGGTGGGATTCAACCCTTTTGAATACCTTCTTGGCCGTCGACGGGGGAGGGGGGGCGGAGGGACCTTCGGCCGCGAACGCGGGCAGGGACAGGGCAATCAAGAGAATCAGAGAGCGAGGCATCATTTCAGAAGCTCCTTCACCGCGCCTTGGATATCCGAGGGGGCGGAGTCAAAGAGGCCGGCCGAGAGCCCTTTCGCCAGTGCCGGTTGAGCGAGCGCGAGCCGCCCGCCACTCAGGTGGTACCGGGCGATGTTCATCCATGCGGCTTTGGACCCGGAGGCTGCTGCCTTTTGGAAAGCCGAAAGCGAGGTCGCTGTGTAACCCCCGGATAGGAGTGCCAGCGCGTTCTGGGAGCGCCCGTCGTCGGGGTATTTGGCGATCGCATCGACGAGAGTCAGCCGGGCGATCCGAGAAGTCCCCGCTCGCTGTCGGAGCAGCGCGAGCGAGAACCAGGTGTCGCGCGACGCCTTTCCGTCCAAGTGGTCCTCGAGGAGCAGGGCCTCCGTTCGTGAGCTGGGCATGTCGTCGATCCAGGGGCCTTGCTTTTCCAGAAAGGCGAGGACTTTTCCGGCGGAGGCCCGTCGTGCCGGATCGGCCTCCCATCCCCAGCGTTCATTCACGCGTCGGAACATCGGGCCGTCGTGCTCGGCTTCGATCGTACGCGCGAGGCAGGTGTCGGAGAGTTCCTTCGCCTTGGCGAGGAGGGGTTGACTCACTTTATCAAGTTCGGCTTGAAGCGCCTGACGTTCCTCGGGGGTGACGTCGATCGTCTGAGTCTGGCGACTTACCGCTTCCCCAAAGGACTGATAGAGGAACGGAAGCGCGCAATAACTCTCGAGCGTGGCGAGAGTCAGGGCTTCGTTGGCGAGTGCCTCCAGTCGCTTCGCGCCCGCATTGATGTTGGCGGCCAGGTCAGGCCCGCTTTGAAGCGGACTTTTTTCGAAGGCGGCGAGGCTCTTCTTGAGCGCGGGCCAGGAATTCGGTTCCGGAGTTTGCGGAGTGGAAGAGGGGCGTCCATCGAGCCGTGCAAGGCCTCGCGTGACCTCTGCTTTCACGGCCGGGTCACGGGTGCATTCCGCCGCGATCTTGAATGAACCCAGCGCTTCCGTCGCCCTATCCAGGGCTTCTTGCATCAGCGCCAGGCTGAGGCGGGCACGGCAAAGCTCGTCATTTGCCGTACCCCCGGGCGCGGTGCCCTCGGATGGGTGGGACAAGAAGGCTCGAAGGAGAGGCTCGGCACGCCGGTAGTCGCCTGCGTCTTGATAGTGCGAGGCGCGTGGTCCTGCCATTCGCATCAAAGGTTCGTAGTCAGGCTGCAGCCTTTCCAGGCGATCGGCGATCGTCAGGGCCTGCCGTGTGCGTCCGGCGCGATTCAAGCGGACGAACGCATTGAAGAGTGCCTTTTCCTGGTGTCCCTTCAGTCCGGGTTCGTCGGCAAGTTTCAGGAACAAAGCGGCGGAACGGGCGTCATCGGTCGTCTCTTCCGCCAGCAGGAAGAGCGTTTCTTCGCGCATCTTGCCCAGGTCGCCGCGATACGGAGCGAGCTCCGGGCGTCGATCCTGAAGCAGGCGGGTGGACCAGTCATAGGCATGCTGCCAATTCTTGCGATCGTAGTAGGCCACTCTCAGATTCTTGAAGGCGCGCTTCCCGATGTCGTCGGCCGGGTCGGCGTCGAAGAGTTTCTGGCTCAAGGTCAAGCCGTCCTGGACGCGTCCGGAGCGAAGCAGTACCGCGGACTCGAGCAGGGCGATGGGACGCGCATACTTGCTCTTTCCGTAGTTCTTCGCGTACTCGGCGCAGTACTCGATCAGTTCGGTGGCTTGTGCGTCGGGCTTGCGCGGGTCATCGCTCGCGCGGTCATCCAGGGTGTGGATCAGGGTGCGTAACGCTTCCTCGCGAACCGGCTCTTGGAGGGATTTCTCAAAGAGCTTCCAGTGACGCTGAAATGCCTCGGCCGCTTCGGCCTCCCGGCCCTTGTCATGAATGAAGTGGGCGTGGCGATAGAGCGGCTCCTGCGAACTCGGCCACTCCCCGAAGAGCGAGAGATAGACTGCATCCAAAGTGAGGACCCGATCGAGCATCCGGCGTGATTCGTCCGGGTCCGCGGTTCGCTTCGCCTCGAAAATCTGAAGAAGAGCCGCGTTGCGGAGTGACTGTTCCGCGATGGCTGCGGGGTGGCCCGCCGCCTGTGGCGTCTTCAGCAAGGCCACCGGATGAGACCTCATTCTCTTGGCGATGTCGACGGCCCGGTCCCAGTCGCGGAGCCTGACCGCGCCATCGATGATGGCCGCAAGGTGAGTCAGGCTTCCTGGGGCGCCAGGGGCGAGCGCCACGAGCCCTTCGTACAGGAAAGCGGATTTATCGTACTGTCCGATCCGGTCCAGTTCACGGGCGAGATCCGTGATCCAGTCGATCGGTTCTCCCGCACTGAAACGGCGGAAGTATTCCATGGCTCTGCGGTGATCCCCGACCTCGGCGTACACCGAGATGAGCCCCGTGCGGGATTCCGACTTCAGTGAGAGCGACTGGCCGTTCTGAGCCGCAGAGGTGGCCCAGATGACCGCCTTTTCCAGGGCCATCATCGATCTCGAGAAGCCGCGCGTGTTGTATGCGCACCAGCCGATCTTATAGAGCGCGTAGCCGACCACGGGTGCGTCCGGAAATTCGAGGATCCGCCGGTACAGAGACTCCGCTTCCCCGAAGTGATTCTCGTCGAACTTGAGGTCGGCGAGGATACGGAGCGCGTCGGGCGCGTACTGTCCCCTTGGGTATTGCCGGACATACCGCTCGAGGAAGCGCGAGCCGCCCCGTGTATCCCCCTGGTCAGAGAGGGCATAGCCCACGAAGAAAAGCGCGCTCGAATGCCGGTCGAAATCCACGTGGTGTTCAGCGATGTCCGTCGCGATCTGAATCGAGCGTCGCTTCAAGGACTCGCCCGCGTCCATCTCTGCCTTATCGGACTTGATCTGGGCCAGCATCATCCGGGCGGAACCTAATTCCCAGAGGAGCTCGCTTTGGCGGAAGCGAAGTCTGAGTTCCTGAGGAAGGGAGCCGCCGCGCAGGATCTGCTCCGTCTCCTCCACCGCCCGGGCCAGCAGCTCGGCCAGCCGCCGGTCGTGTTCTTCCTGTTTTTCCGGTGGGACCGTGAGTCCGCTTTCGATGAGCTTCTTGAACTCCGTTCGAAGCAGCTCGCGGTCTTCGAGGAATGTTTCGGCGAGAATGAGGCGGGCCTGAACCGACAGCCGGGTCAGGTCGGACTTACGGCGTGAGACCAGCTCTTTGACTAGCGCGTTCGCGGCGGACTGGGCCTGCGATTCGGCAAGAGCGAGTTCCGACGCCAGAAGGGTGAAGACCGGAAAAAGACGTGGATCGCGCTGTCTAAGCGCGGTCAGCTCCTGCTGAATCGATGTCAGGTAGGAGCGAAGTGTTCGCAGTCGTACGTCGCGATCGAGATCGAGCTTCAGGGCATCGGGAAGCTTCGTCTCGTTTCCGGTGGTCTCGTAATCCGCGATGGCGGCGCGAAGTTCCTTGGCCGTGGCTATGAAACGCGTGATTTGCTCGCGCGCCTCTTCCGTTTTTCCCGAGTCCGCGAGGATCAGCGCGCGAAGCGGCTGCGCCTGGATCGCCTCGAAGTCCCGCGCTTCCACGGAAAGGTCGCGGGCGACCTTCTGTGCCTCCTCATGCCGGTTCAGGGCGAGAAGGGTCCAGGTCTTCTCGAGCGTGGCTACGGCGGCGTATCGCGACCCCGGTGCGACCTTGGAATAGTGCAGAAGTGCCTGCTCGAAGTCCTTTGCCGCGTAAGCGGATCGGGCCAAGGCGAGGAGGGAGAGTTCTCCGGCGCGATTCGTCTGAGAGAGCGCCTCGCCGTCGAACATCACCTTGAGTGTCACGCCCCAGTGGGAGGTGATCTGCGAGCCGATGTCGCGCCAGAACTCGCTGGACTGCGAGAAGAAGTTGGCTTCGAACAGTCGTGAGAACTCGGAGGAGGCCGCTTTGTAGTCCTTGCGCAGAACGCGGACGCAGCCCAAGAGGTAGCGGGCCAAGCCGAAGTAACGGGACGCTTGAGAGATCTGAGTGAGCTCCTGCTCGGCTGTTTTCAGGTCCCGTTTCTCGAATGCCGCACGTCCTCGGGCGAAGCGGACTTCATCCCGAAGATAGGGTGCGACGGACGCCGGATCAATCTGTTCCATTTTTCCCGGCAGGAGGGCCAGGGGAACTCGTTGCTGGAAGAGCGAGACGATCTCGACCAGACGATCCGGTCCTTCGGGGAGACTTCGCCACATCTCCGGTGTCATGCGCCTGAGCATGAGCAGGCCCGAGTTCGGAAGCCCGAGTTGAAAGAGCGAGAAGGCGGCACGTAGCCGGGCGCTCGGGGCCGAAGCGGAACGGGTATTGGCCAGGACGTGCGCGACCTGAACCGCGTCTTCCCATTTGCCGGCGTTCACGAGCAGGTTGAGGTCCTGCTCGGTATTGGCCCGGGTAGATGCAAGAGGATAGGCCGCCGCGAGGACGATCAGCGAGCCCAGGAGGGCCGAAGGGTTCCGGAGAAGTCTGCGCGAAACCGGAAGGCGCTTCTTCATGATTGGGACTTCACGTACTCCGCGATGATCCGCTTATGCACGGGGTTCATTCGGGTGAACTCGATCGCGAAGCCCGGAACTTCGGGTTCGCTGGACTGGCGAATCACGACGCCGGTCATCTTGAGTTCGGTGGCGAACGCGGAGGAGCAGAGAGTGAACTTCAGTTCCGTTCCTGTCGGAATCTTGGCTTCCGTTCTGCAGAAGAGGCCGCTTTCGCTGATGTTGGTCACTTCCAGATCTCCGTGCTCCCCGGCATGAAGCTTCCCGGTGACCGGGACGCGCCAATGGCGACGGACTTTCGGGAACGTTTTGGCGGTGGACTTGGGCGTCGCGGATGACGGGGTGCCGGTGGTGACGGTTTCGGAGGGCGTGGGTGTCGGAGGCGTAACGCTGGTGGGGGCAGCGGCGGCTACCGGGACAGTCACCGTCCCGTCGCTCGGCACGGGAACCGAGGGAAACGGAGGAAGGTGTGCCGCGAATTCGTCCAGCTGTTGAATCCGGACCCAGCGAGGTG
>CAYOWB010000066.1:8050-8300 GCA_964407515.1 uncultured Bacteriovoracaceae bacterium | reverse complement strand
ATTGGACGCGGTTTTGCTGAAGCATGATGACCACGGTCTCGGTCGGCAAGGGACCGAGGGTTTGTCCCTGCAGGTGAAGGAACCATTGAGTGGACGGCATGGGGAAATAGTAACATGCGTTCACGCCGCGTTGTAGCAACTCGGCGGACGGGTGCCCGACACGGGATAGGATGGCAGCTCGCCTGCGAATGGACGGAAGAAGACGCGGTGCGGCATCTTGAGTGACTTTCTCCTCATTGACCCCGTCCTC
>CAYOWB010000066.1:3491-8040 GCA_964407515.1 uncultured Bacteriovoracaceae bacterium | reverse complement strand
CCAGTGCCCAAGGCCATGGCCTGGGCCTGTTCGTTGCGCGGGAGCTGGGATGGTGCGACACATGGAACTGGATCACATCCTCATTAAGGGTGCGCGTGAGCACAATCTCAAGAATATCGACGTCGAGATCCCCAAGAAGAAGTTCGTGGTCGTGACGGGGGTTTCGGGCTCCGGCAAATCGAGTCTCGCCATCGATACGCTGTTCGCCGAGGGGCAGCGCCGCTACGTCGAGTCGCTTTCGTCCTACGCGCGTCAGTTCCTGGGTCAGATGGAAAAGCCCCGCTTCGATACGATTCGTGGAATCGCGCCCACGATCGCCATCGAGCAGAAGTCGGCGAGCAAGAATCCTCGTTCCACTGTCGGCACCATTACCGAGGTCTACGATTACCTGCGCGTGCTCTACGCGCGAGTCGGGGTTCAATACTGCATCAAGTGCGGCAAGAAGGTCGGGCGAGGGGACCCGAGTCAGATGGTGGAGCAGATCTTACAGTTCCCCGCCGAAACCAAGGTCCTGCTTCTTGCGCCGCTGGTCGAGAACCGCAAGGGCGAGCACAAGGAGCTCTTCGATGAGCTCCGCAAGGAAGGGATCGCGCGGGTCCGTATCGATGGCGTCGTGAGTGAACTCGCGGACGTCCAGGCGCTCTCCAAACATAAGAAGCACAATATCGAAGCAGTCGTCGATCGTTTGGCGATCCGAACGGATGACGAGTTCAAGGGCCGGTTGACGGACTCGGTCGAGACCGCGCTCCGCATGGGTAATGGCACCCTCATCGTCCATGTGCTCGGACGCGAGGACATCCGCATGAGCGAGGCCAAGTCCTGCTGCGGAATCGCGTATCCTCCGCTGGATCCGCCTCTGTTCTCGTTCAATTCGCCGCTCGGAATGTGCCCCGAGTGCAACGGACTCGGCAGTGTGCTTTCCATGGATGAGGACAAGATCATCCCGGATCCCGACCTCACCATTCGCGAGGGTGCGATTCTGCCTTGGCGCAATTACTTTGAACAAAAAGAAGACGACGAAGACTCCTGGGGCTGGGGTCAGATCAAAGCGATCGAGAAACAATGGAAGATCGACTTCGATACGCCATGGCGTGCGCTCCCCAAGCAGCACCGGAAGCGAATTCTTCACGGCGCGCCCGACGGGGATAATCAGCTGAAAGTCGCGCACAGCAGCCGCAGCCACAAGGGTACCTGGACCATTGAATGGGAAGGGTTGATTCCACAGCTCATGCGCCGTTACCGGCAAACTAAATCCGAGGAAATGAAGCAGTGGTACACGAAGTTCCTTTCCTCCAAGTGCTGCGCGGTCTGTGAAGGCAGGCGTCTGAAGCCCGAAGTTCTTGCCGTAAAGGTCGCGGATCGTTCCATCATCGACATCACCTCGATGACCATTCGGGCTGCCCATGAGTTTCTTCGCGCGCTGAAGCTCGACGGGAATCAGAAGTTGATTGCCGCTGAGCTGCTCAAGGAGATCTCCGGGCGCCTGGGCTTCCTGGTGAACGTCGGCCTCGATTATCTGACCTTGGATCGCAAGGGGCCCACGCTGTCGGGCGGCGAGGCTCAGCGCATTCGTCTGGCTTCGCAGATCGGCTCGGAGTTGAGCGGCGTGATCTACATCCTCGACGAGCCGTCGATCGGTCTGCATCAGAAGGACAACCGCAAGCTCATCGAGGCGTTCCAGAAGCTGCGGGATATCGGTAATACGCTCGTCGTGATCGAACACGACCAAGAGACCATGGAGTCTTCCGACTGGTTGATCGACATGGGGCCGGGCGCCGGGCATTTAGGCGGACAGGTCGTCGCCGCAGGGACGCCCGCGCAGATTGCCAGGAATCCGAACTCGCCCACAGGTCTTTATCTCAGCGGGAAGAAGAAGATCGAGATCCCCGTGGAACGGCGCGCGCCGGATCCGGACGGAAAGAAATGGCTGAGGATCATCGGTGCGCGAGAGAATAATCTCGCTCAGGTCACGGCGGAAATCCCGTTGGGGCTCATGACGTGCGTGACGGGTGTGTCCGGAGCGGGGAAGTCGACGCTCATCAAGCAGATTCTGTATCCGGCACTTTCGAGAAAGCTCCACGGTGCGACCATCGAAGTCGGCAAGCATGATCGCATCACCGGGCTCGATTACATTGATAAGGTCATCCACATCGATCAAAGCCCGATCGGACGTACGCCGCGATCGAACCCCGCGACTTACACGAAGCTCTTCGACCACGTGCGCGACTGGTACGCCCGGTTGCCCGAGGCCAAAGCGCGTGGCTACGCCCCGGGGCGCTTCTCATTCAACGTGAAGGGCGGGCGCTGTGAGACGTGCCAGGGAGATGGATCCATTCGCGTGGAGATGCACTTCCTGGCTGACATTTTCGTGGCGTGCGAGGTCTGCAAAGGAAAGCGCTTCAACGAGGCCACCCTCTCTGTTCGCTACAAGAGCTATTCGATCGCCGATGTGCTCGATATGTCAGTCGCCGAGGCGTCCGAGCTCTTCAGCGCCAATCCGGAGATTCAGAAGATTCTAAAGACGCTGATGGATGTCGGGCTTTCCTATATCAAGCTCGGGCAATCAGCGACGACCTTGTCGGGAGGGGAGGCGCAACGCATTAAGCTCGCGCGCGAGCTGGCGAGACGCGATACGGGGCGCACGCTTTACATTCTCGACGAGCCGACGACTGGGCTTCACTTTGAAGATATTCAGAAGCTACTGACTGTGTTGCAGCGCCTTGTGGCCGCGGGAAATACCGTCCTCGTGATCGAGCACAACCTGGATGTGATCAAGACGGCGGATTGGTTGATCGACATGGGGCCGGAAGGCGGAGCGGCAGGCGGGAAGATCGTCGCCGCCGGAACGCCCGAACAGGTGGCCCGCGTCAAAGGAAGTCACACAGGGCGGTTCCTACAGGCGATCCTCGGATAAGTCGAAGCTCGGGAAAATTTCTGAATCGACTAACCAGTGACTTGCTCGTAAGATCTCCGACAGGGGGCTTACGAACCGTGCTGGATGCCGACTGGATGATTCCGTCGATCGCTTTTGCCCTGGCCGGGACCGTCGTCCTTTTCGGTGCCTTCTTCTTCCTGAGTCGGGTCGAGAAGAGTGCCGCGCTTCGGGTGTGGAGTTGGGCCTGGGGCTTCTTCACCTTGCGGTTTCTCTTGGAACTGGTCGCTGGAAGAAACGGGGCGCATTTAGTCCATGGCCTCATTCAACTGAGTAGTCTGGCCAGCGGGCTCATGCTGTTGTGGGGGACTTATCTCTTTCTGGAACGTCCCATCCCAAAGGTGTGGTTCGTTGCGGGTGCACTGGGGTCACTCTGGATCCTCTGTTGCTCCATCCTTCATACGTCGTTCACTCTTCTTGCGGCTCCGGCTTTCCTGTTCCTGTTCTTCACCAACATTTGGACCGGTATCGCGCTGGTTTGGCGCTGTCCGATGGATGGACGGGGACGGTTATTCACTGGGGCGGCGTTCATTCTGTGGGGGATTCATAAGCTCAATTATCCGTTTCTGCGGCAGCATCCGTCATGGGCGCCACTGGGATTTCTGATCGCATCCATGTTCGAGTTTTCGATCGCGTTCGGGATGGTATTCATGTTCTTCGAGCACTCTCGCCAGGAACTGAAGTCGAGTGAAAAGCGTCTCAAGGCCATCTTCAATCACAACTTTCAGTTCACCGGATTGTTGGAACCCTCAGGGGCTGTCATCGACGTCAATGATTCGGTTCTTCGGTTCGCAGGTGTCACGGCGGATCAGGTGAGGCGAAAGGATTTTGCGGAGAGTCCGTGGTTCCGACATTCCGAGGCGGAGCAGGCGCGCATTCGTGAGGCGATCCGCCGCGCGGCGGACGGTCAGTTCGTGCGTCTCGAGACCACGCATATTAATGCGCGTAGCGAGATTCGTGACGTCGACTTCTCGATCACGCCTATCCCGAACGACGAGGGCGGCGTGGCCTATCTAGTTCCCGAAGGGCGCGACATGACCGAGATCCGTCGGGCTGCCCTTGAAATGGAGCGTGCCCGCCGGCTCCAGTCCATGGCGGTGTTCGCGGGCGGACTTGCGCACGACTTCAACAATCTTCTGGCATCCGCCAGGGCCTTCGTGGAGTTGTCCAAAGAGAAGCTCTCGGCCGATCACGAGACGGCACCGCGGCTGGGGCGGGCGCTCTCGGCGATTGATCGCGCCAGCAATCTCACCCAGCAGCTCTTAACCTTCGCGAAGAACGATCGGCCGGCTCAAGCCAAGGTCTGCCTTGCGTCCGTGATGGAACGGTCATTGTCAGTCGTGCTCGAAGAAGGCTCCTGCCCGGTTCTGGACATCGAGCCGGAGCTCTGGGCGGTTGCAGGGGATGAGAGTCAGCTGGCTCAGGTTTTCGAAAACCTTCTGACGAATGCGCGCCAGGCGATGCCTCACGGCGGAACCATTCACGTCGGGTTGCATAAGCGAGTCATGGACTCCGGGCGTTACGTCGAGGCGACTATTCGCGATGAGGGTGTCGGGATTCCGGAAGAGATGCTCCCGCGCATCTTTGATCCGTTCTACACGACGAAGGAACGAGGCT
>CAYOWB010000066.1:279-3402 GCA_964407515.1 uncultured Bacteriovoracaceae bacterium | reverse complement strand
CGTTCACGTCTGGCTTCCTTCCGTGAGCTGAACGCTCCCATGACGATTCCAAGAAGCATCGAGAGAAGGGCTGCGACCCCGATTCGGACTTCCTTCGGTTGAAGAAACGTGAACGTGTGCAGGGGGATCCAAAGCCAGAGCAACGTGGCCAGGGACTGTTCGATGCCTTTCCAGCCGGCCGGCGCATCGCCGAGAACCCGGTCGATCAGATTGTCGCCGAGGCGGTGAATGATCATCATCGATGGACCGAGCATGACGTTCATAAGAACCGAGGTGGCGAGCGCCACGCTCAGCGCCGAAGCCGGTGCGAACCCGTAGTCCGTGAAGTGGGGAATCGCCCCGCTGGCAGTCAGGAACATCACCTTGATGTACACTCCCAGAGCGGCCCAGCCCATCGCCTTGAGTCCGGTCTTGGCGGCTCCAAAGGGCCATTGTCCGCGGCGGCGTCGCATCATCGTGGCGAGGGCTTCCCCGGCGGTTCCCAGTAGCGCGAACTGGATCGCCGCCGCGATAAACGGGTGCTGGATCGAGGAATGGATGTAGGCCTGCCAGATCAAGCTCATGAGCTGGTCTCCTGTTGCATCTTCTCGAGTTCTTCCCAGCGCCTGTAAAGGCGGTCCACTTCTTCTTGAGCCGCGGCCATGGCGCGCGCGATCTCAGTCATTCTGATCGCGTTGGTGGCGTTTTCGGGCGCCATGCTGGCTTCGGTCCAGCGGGCGAGCTCAGCTTCGGCCTTTTGAATGGTCTCTTCCATCTGATCCAGCTCGCGCTGGTCTTTGTAGCTCAGCTTACGGAAGCTGAGTTTCTGCTTTCGCGCCGTCGTGGCCGGGCGCTCCCCGGCCTGCGTGGCTTTCTTCAGCGCGGCTTCCCGCTCTTTGTACCAGCGCTCCCACTGCGCGAGATCCGCGAAGGAGATCAGTTCTCCCGGAGGCTGGCTGCGGACGTCGAAGGCCAGGATGCGGGTGGCCACCTGGTCAAGGAAGTAACGGTCGTGCGTGACGAGGATCACTGCGCCGTTGAACTCGGTGAGGCATTCCTCCAGGACCGCCAGCGTCGCGGTATCGAGGTCGTTCGTCGGTTCGTCGAGGACCAGGAGGTTCGCCTCCTGAAGCATGAGCCGCGCGATGAGCAAGCGGCTCTGCTCGCCGCCCGAAAGCTTGCCTACGGCCATGTCCATCTGCCCTTGAGTGAAGAGGAAGCGGTCGAGGTAACTTCGAATATGGACGCGATTGCCTCGGTAGTGGACGAAGTCACCCACCGGGCAGATCGTCTTTGCGACGGTGAGGGTGGGGTCGAGCGCCTCGCGGTTCTGTTCGAAGTACGAAATCGCCAACTGATCCGAGCGGAAAACGGCTCCGCTATCGGGTTGTTCCAGACCCAGGAGAACCCGGATCAGCGTCGATTTTCCACAGCCGTTAGGTCCGAGTAATCCCAGCCGCGTGCCGGGCGTCAGGATCAGGTCGACGTCGCGGAACAGAGCGCGTCCCGAGGAGGTCCCTGGGACGGTCTTGGAGATGCCCTTCGCCTCGATCAGCTTCTTCGGGCTCTTGTCGGTGCTTTGAAACTCGATGCGGGCTGTCCGGGACTGATTCCGATAATTCAGCTCATCGACCTCGCTCTTGAGGTCTCCGGCGCGCTGGATGCGGGCTTGCTGTTTCGTCGTTCTGGCTTTGGCTCCCTGGCGGAGCCACTCGGTTTCGCGGCGCAAAGTGTTCTTAAGAATGACCTCTCGCCGTTCTTGTGCGCTGATGAGCAGTTCGCGCTTCTCCAGATAATCCACGTAGTGCCCGGTCACGCTGAACAGGCCGCCTGGCAGCCTCCGGTCCAGTTCGACGATCCGATTGGCCACGCGCTGCAAGAAGACGCGGTCATGGGTGATCGTGATGGTCGCGAAGGTCGATGCGGCGATGAGTTCTTCGAGCCAGAGAATGCTTTCGACGTCCAGATGATTGGTCGGCTCATCCAGGAGAAGCAAGTCGGGCTGTTTCACCAGCTCGCGAGCGAGGGCCACGCGCTTTTTCCAGCCGCCGGACAGGTTTCGAATTTCCGTCTCGGGCGTGAGTCCGGCTTCAGCGAGTGCCAGGTGGGAGAGTGCCTCCTGAGCTCTTGCGAGGCATTCCCAGTCGTGTGGGTTCGCGGTGCCTTCAATGACAGTCGAGCCGATCGTCGCACCGTCTTTGAACTGTGGGACCTGCTCCAGGTAGCCGACCTTCAGGCCGCGCTGGAGCGAAAGATTGCCGGAGTCCGGGGTGTCCCGCCCTGCGAGGATTCGCAGCAGTGTTGATTTTCCGGCCCCATTCGGGCCGATTAAGCCGATCCGCTCGCCGGTTTCCACGGAGAACGTCAGTCCGTCGAAAAGTGGGCGGGCCGCAAAGGATTTGTTAAGCTGATGTGCACTGACCAGGATTGCCACGCTCTTGGTCTACCGGGTTCCCTCAGGTGAGTCAAATGATGACAGGATGTGACTACACATTGGGTCAAAGTCCGGCTAAGGTAAAGTCACCTGCCTGCTCTTTCAGGGGTCAACTGTCTTCCGGAGGGGATTGCTTTGGATTTCGATGTCGTCACGCTGTCTCGCATTCAGTTCGCCATGACCATCATGTTCCACTACCTGTTTCCACCGCTCACGATCGGAATGGGAATTGTGCTCGTCTATCTCGAGGCGATGTTCCTGTGGAAACGGGAGGCGATTTACGAAACAGCTGCTAAGTTCTGGACGCAGCTTTTCGCCGTCACCTTCGCGGTCGGCGTAGCCAGCGGTATCGTCATGGAATTCCAGTTCGGCACGAACTGGTCAGTTTATTCGCGCTTCGTGGGCGACGTGTTCGGCTCGGCGCTCGCGGCCGAGGGCATCTTCGCCTTCTTCCTGGAATCAGGCTTCCTGGCGGTTCTCGTTTTCGGATGGGATAAGGTCAGCCCGCGCTTTCACTTCTTTGCGACTCTCATGGTCGCGCTGGGTTCCATGTTCTCGGCGATTTGGATTGTCGTCGCGAACAGCTGGCAGCAGACTCCTGCGGGACATCATATTGTCCCGATGCTGCGGGATGGCGTGCCGTGGATCGTCAACGGCGCACCCGTGATGCGCGCGGAGATCGTCGATTTCTGGAAGCTCGTCTTCAATCC
>CAYOWB010000066.1:0-242 GCA_964407515.1 uncultured Bacteriovoracaceae bacterium | reverse complement strand
TCGGCGCCTTCATCATGGGCGCGTTCTTCATCATGAGTATTTCGGCTTATTACATTCTGCGCGGCCGGCACCTGGAGTTCGCGAAGCGATCTTTCACGGGAGCGTTGATTCTGGGTGCGGTGTTCAGTCTGGCCCAGTTGGGGTCGGGGCACTCGAATGCCATTATGGTGTCGCAGTTCCAGCCGGCGAAGTTGGCCGCCTTCGAGGGACTGTACAAGACCGGTAAGGCACGGCTGTCGCTC
>CAYOWB010000065.1:1320-16063 GCA_964407515.1 uncultured Bacteriovoracaceae bacterium | reverse complement strand
GCCTTGCCGTGAATGCTCTGCGCTTCATGCAGAATGGCTCACACCACAAAGTGTGCCGCTTCTCGGTCTCAACCGTGGCAAAACATGGAAGCTGCTGAAGTCAGGCGGAGTTCGCCTCTCTTTTTGCTGAAATCGTAGGGAGAGACGATAGGCTCCAAACGTTTAATATTTAGAAAATTAAACGCCGATGTTTAAAAAACTAAACGAAATGCCCCGGCCGGGGAAAGTCTCACAAAGACGAGCTTTGAAAGGCGCCGTTAGAAAAACAACAGGGAGACCGGCGTGAGACCGATCTCCCTACATCTTTTCTTTGCTCATTTGTGAGCGTTGCGCTCACGAATCAAGAGGAATGAGAGGGCGTTTTCCAATCGTAACCCCGTCATAGACGATAAGACGGCTCGTATTGGCTCCAATTGATCCCTGAAAGTGAGGAATTGTCTGCGGCCCAGCCAAGGTTGATGCATATGCGATAGCGCTCAAACTGAGTCTGACGAGGCGCTGTGCACAAGCTCCAGTCATCAGTTACTTCCGATGGTTCCTGGGGAACGAACGGCAATCTACCCTCACTGATCATCGCCATAAGACCGGACCCATCGTCCAGTTCAAATCTTGACGAAAATAGATACCCAGTGAATTCCCGTGCCACCCTGCTCGTTTTATTGATTGGATTACGAAATCTATCGTTGCTGTTGAGCGCGTAAACGACCTCATGAAAAATCAGAGCGACCTGATTGCCGGGCGAAAGTTTGTTAAACCATTTCAAATCGATCATTACGGAGCGCGAGGAGCGCGCTGCAAGTTGGACGAGTGAGTATTTCCGGTAATCAAGGTCGCTTCCATCGGTATCGTCGATATCGTTCAAACGGCTATTCACCCCGCGCCAGTTGATCATCTCGATCGCGGTCAGTAGCGCTGCCGCAGTGATGGCGTTCTTATTCCGAATCGCCTGCAGTTTTTTTGCGACCAGATCGGGCGATACCGGGATTGCACTCAAGGCCGCTTTGACCCGATCCACAACCAGAGGGTTCGGGGTAAGATCCTCGTTGAGAGAGGGCGATTCGTGTATTCCCTGCTCGAACAGGTCAAAGAGAAAGACCTTCTTTCCAATGATGACGCCATCACCTCCATGAGAACCGAATCCGGCGTAACTTGGTGTTGAAACGCCCATTAAGGCAAATAGCACAACAATGCGTGAATTAGTTTTCATGGCTGATCTCCTTGGTTATCAAAGTTCTGTCCAGCGCTTTCTTGGGGCTGAGCTGCCCGCTGTAACGGAAACATCGAAATCTGCATTTCATACACTTTTGTCCGCTGGCCCGCCTCTAGGAACTGGCAAAGCTCCTGCGTAAACGCCTCTATGCGTCGTTTCGCTTCGGGGATCAGGGATGGATCGATCGCCATGGTCATGGCGGAATGGTTTCTCTGTTCGATCGGATCGTTTTCAAGGGACGTGGCGGACTTCTCCAGGATCTGCTTCTGCCGTCGCTTGAGCGCCGCATTGGTGAGAGTCTTGTCCGCCGTGGTAAAACCGTCATCGGCGGCGACCAACTGCCCGTCAATCTGCTTGAGAAGCCCCAGCTGTGTCATCCGCTCGATCGCAAGCATTGCTTCGGCTTGCGAGATACCGAGTTGCGAAGCGATCCAACGGGGGCTGCTTTGATAATGCTTGGTCTGAGTGAGTGCGAGGATCGCGTAGTGATACCAGTCGGCAATGATCTTGAAGAGCTCAAGATTGAGATCCCGCTGGGGATTGGGGGCAAGATTCGTGGAGAAGCTCCGGAAGAATGGGCTGAGGCGCTTGAGAACGCGGTGTTTTTGTACATGCGCGAGTGACGAATAGAAGCGTTCGCTGTCTTCTGGATTCAGCCCGAGCGCGATGACAAGTCTTTCGGCGGTCTGATAGGAGGGTATGCGTTTCCCCGAAAGGATTTGCGAGATTACGGTCGGTTCAAAGCCTAGCGAACGGGCAAAGGCACGAAGCGAATACCGCGGATTCCGTTCGCAGCGTCTTGACAGCTCTGTTGTTATGCAAGTTCTGTAAAACAAAGGTTCCATAGGTCGAGGTGGGTATAGCCTTGAAGGATGTTGTGAGTCAACTCAGTTTGACACAAAGTGTGTCAATGAGCGGATACAAATAAAGCACGGAAAAGACTTTGGTTTTCTCTCTTCCGATCGACGAAGAATCACCAGGCGGGAATCTTCGTCGATCGTTGTACGCCGATTTGAAGCACGGCTACCTAGTCACCCGACAATCCATCTTTTCGAAGCTGACTGATTTCACGCCGATCAAAAGAGGGTCATTCATTGTCAGGGTGAAAGCCTCTCTTGTTCTTTCGGCGGTCATTTCCGCCTCAAGCGCGGTCATGCGCTCGAAACGGAGAGTCGCAGTAGACCGGATCTGGCTCGAACTCCTCGACGAACAGCTAAAAAGCTCTTTCATTTGATTGTTGAAGACGCAGACCAGATCTTTCGCGACGATCCGTTTTCCTAGAGTCTCCAGATGTCGACCCGAGTAGTCCGTCTTCACGACCGAGAGAGCCAGTGAATACGAGGTCGGAGCTGTTTTCTTGAGCTCATAAACATCCATCACTAGAATGCCGCTGCCCATGCCGTAAGAGATGTTCTCGTTGCGGGCTTCGCAGCTGACCGAATCAGCGGCTAAGCTGGCCACGGGGCAAGAAAGAGCCAGTAGGCCGAACCATACCAAAACAAAATTAGTACGCATAAAACTCTCCTCAATGAAGATTGAAAGATCACTTTCAGGTTTGGAGGCTGGCGATTCTGAGGCGCAGCCCCATGTGCTGCCGGATCTATATGACGCGATGCGGTCTGAATCAATGGTGATTGACACAAAGCGTGTCAGTCTAATGACACAGAAAGTAATGGCTCCAGCCGGTCCCGCGCTCCGGTTTTATAGACGAATAGATCCGCCCCCTGGACGGGCTCAATTACACGGCCTTACGGAGCTTTCTGGGTACAACCCATAAATCTGTGTGATTCCGGGGGGCTGCTTGAAATGTCCGTTTACCCGGAAAAGCCAGGATCAAGGAACCCCAGCCGTCCCGGGAGCCATTCAGATCATAACCTTTGCCAATCCTTTCTCCGGCGCCGCCTTCGGCGGCCCAGAAGGGCTGAAATCATCGCCGAGGAGTAACTCCGCATATCCACAGTGGTGCTCCCCAGTCCCGGCCAGCCCCTTCCGCCCGCAACGAGAGGTGGGTTAAATTTACTATCCACCGCTGCAAAGCACACCGCCGCGCAAGGCCCCACCTCACGCCGACAGCTTAAAGAAATCCACGCTGATCGCGTGAATCGAGTCTTCCTTCTCCGACGCCTTCCAAAGCGCGCGCGCCTCTTCGATCGCACGAGTGAAGATCGCGTGAAGCTTCGGCGCATCCTCGGCATTCACCGCCACGACGCCCGAGTAATGCAGGTCCGGCTTGCGCTGCAACTCAATCGACCGGATGGCCTGATGCCGCCAGTTCACGTGATGGCGCAGCAGATTCGGCGAGTCACGCCCCACGAACACGACGTTCTGAGTGGTCCGATATTCACCGCCCTCGCGTGCGGCCAGCCCCGACGAAAGCAAAAACTCGAGCGACTCCTTCACCGTCTCCAACGGGAGCGCGAGCGCCCGCGCGATCTGTTCCGGAGTCCGAAGCCCCGCCACGTTCAAGCAGACGTGAATCGCGGTGATGTACCAGGTCTGGTAGTAACGGTGTTGGTGCTCCGGGCTCAGCTCTTCTTTCTGACTCGCCAGGCGGTTCTTGAGGTTCTGGTGCTTCTCGACGAGCCCATGCATCTCCCCTTCGAGCCGCTTCCGAAGCGCCGCACTTCCCGCTCGCGCGTGCGAGACGAGCAAATGAAAGTACTGCGCCTCGTCCGGCGTGTGCCCGATGAAGAGATTGATCTGCTCGGCCTGCTCCGCACTGAAGTGCCGGTCGCCATTCAAGACCTGCGAGACATACGTCGTCTGGCATTGCGCCGCCTTCGCGAGCGCACTCTTGATTCCCCGGCCTTTTCCGGGGTTTGAGCGAATCCACTCGTTCAGATAGCACTTATAGGACTTATACTCGAAGATCGTAAGCCTCATAATTGCCGCCAGTTATCCATCAATAGTAACAGAAATCACCATTTCTCCGGTCTATTTTATTACATTCACCTATATTTGACCAGACTCATCGGGCATTCTCAACTCAAAGGGGATGGTTAGGCCCAAACGATGAAGGAGAAGTCTATGAAAACGAAAATCGGAACCGAAGCGACGTTGATCTTGATCGCGATGAGCCTCACGTCCCCGGCGATGGCCTCGTCCACGAGCAACGGCGGCGAGCAGACTTTGGCGAACTACTGCCAGGTGCTCCTCGCTGATGAAGCGCAGAGCCTGAAGAAACTCCAATCTCAGTGGGAAGCTTACTTGCGGCGGCCGCTTGAGAGGCAGCTCAATGTACTGAGAAGCTTTCAGAAGCAGTATGTGACCGGAGAGCTGCGGACCCTCTTGAGAGCCTGCAAAAGCTCCGAGGACCCGAAATCCTGCAGCGACGGAATGGAGAGCCTCGTCGCTGCCGTTAATCATGCCCAGATCGAGCACCCTCACTTACTCACCGTTGACGTTGAAGACTCCTGGTTTCTGCCCGCGTGGCTCGTCCATAAACGCATTCAGCGGAACATCATCGAACCGTATCCATTTTCTTCTATGCGGTCCAAAACCATTACCCTCTGCACGGAGGTTCAGAACTGGCGAACGCACTGCACCTCGGGCAATTCCACCGGAAGCTGCGGTCCTGAGATGACCTCCATGATCCCGGTCTGCTCGACCTTGGATCCGATCACCGGGAAGATCAAAGGGGCGACAATTGCAGACGCCCTCGAATTAGCACAAAAAGTCGAGGACCAAGGGCTGCGACGTTCCCTGACCAAGTTGGATCCTGGCTTCAAGAATCTGGTGCGACTCTTCCAGAAGACCAATCGTGAAGTCGCCCTACCGCTAGTCAAGAAGGAGCACCCCATGTGCAACGACCTCCTGGCCCCGGGCAATACCGCACCGGAGGCCGGGGCAGTCGCGAAAGGCGCCTTCAAGGCGACAAGCATCGAAGTCCCATCCAACGCAGCTAGCTCCTCAACGAGCCACGCTGAAATGGCTCACTAATCTTCGCCAGCCAGCCCGGGCTATTTCGATCGAGAAGTAGCCCGGGCCCCTGACGAACTAAAGATTTGCCGATATAATCAACACGTGCACAGGCCTGCTTCTATGTCACCAGATACACAGTAGCGAAACCCTCTGAACTGATTGGCCTCCCAATGGTCCGAAGTGTGCAATTAATAGGATTACCGAGGATTTCCATGAACCGCTTCTTGAGCTCGCAAAGTACGCCTGTTCTTCTCGCGATTCTACTCGGGATCACGTGCCTATCAGAAACAGGCTTAGCCGGAGAAGGCGGCGGTTCAGACGGCGGAACCAACGTCATCCGAGGATCGATGACCCTCACCGACTTCCAGACCCAAACCGAGGGTATTCCGATTGATCCCACTACTTTCGAAGGCATCTATCCGGAGTTAGCCCCCTTGTTCTCGGAACTGGATGAGAAAATCCCATATCTCGGGACCGATCTTCAAAAGGCCTTATCCGATTCCACAGAATCTACCCCTTGGCTCATCACCCCTTCGACCTCAACTACTTCAGCCGAGCAGGCCACACCGGTAAGAATCCAATTTGTTCTCAATCGAGTCCTCAAACTCAGGGCAGACCAAGCTGCTAAGGCATCACGCGAGGAACTCAAACGAACATGGGTCACAGCGGCTGTCCAATTCTGGCTCGACAAACGGGGTCCCTTCGGCAACGACAAACTTCCACCGCTGGCACGGGAGCTTGCCGCGGCAATCACCGAAAAGATTCAAACCCCCGCACCTGAACTCAGCGCGACGCTGAATCAGATTCTGAAGAAGTACTCCAATCCTGAGCACCCGGTGCAACTCGTCGACCGAGTCACCGCAAATGCGTTGATACGCAAAACTCGCCTCAAGGAGATCTACAAAGAGCTTTGTCCTCCCCCCTCGAAGCGCCTCTCGCAGGACGATTGGCTTCGCCGCTATCGCAAAGCTTTCTATCTTTTAGCAGGCAAAAGGCCATCGGCCGGCAAACTGCACGAACCTTTTGCATCTTGGACCGCCCGGAGTATTCACGGAAAGACCTTACCCAAGGTCCTCAACAACTCGAAGGTCTTCGGTGAGCTCGAGAATTTGGTTTATGACCTAAGCGTCAATTTCTTAGGATATTTCAGCGGCACCTCTCCTGATGCCGACCGAAGCCAGTGGTTCAATCAATGGTACAAGTTCCGACAATGGTACAACTCCCAACAGGAGGGGCATCCGAAAACGCTGACACTCAAAGCTAATCAAATTTGTGGGATGTACTCCGACCAAGCGCTCAATATGGTGTTCGAACGCGACAACCCCGCTTCAACGAACCCACAGCCTACCCCCAATCTTTCTTCGGGAGATACGACCTCTTCATCATCTACTGAACCGGTCTTGCCTCGAACCGTAGGCCTCCCGACCCAGATCAACCCACGATCCTACCTAGGGATCTACGGGAGCCTCAAGCCACTTTTCGAAAAGATCGACAGAACTTTCCCAAGGTTCTCAGTCGAGCTCGAAAAGGTTTTCGATGACCACACCTGGGTGCTCACTCAACAAGAGTTCGCTCCTCGCGCCCGGGGAGAGGAACAGCCGATTCATCAGACACAGACTCACGTGTATCTGACCGCATCAAAGCTCGCGAAGATGTCCCCACTCCAGCTCAAACAAGCCTGGCTTCACGAAGCCGTTCGCGCCTGGATTCATGTTGCGGAAGAGGCGAGCAAGTATCACGGACTAAAGCCATGGTCGAAGACTGAACGGGAAGACAACATCGAGAAGGCTACTGCCGTCCTTTGGGATAAAGCCGATTGGCCTCCCATAGGGCTGTCTGTAGCAATGTTTAATGTATTCGGTATCGGTGAGCTTTTCTTAAGTCAGACTGAACTCTCCAATTTAGTTCAGTCCACCCGCCTTAAAGAGAGATTTCAGTTACTCTGCCCCGAGGACCCAGATTCGGTTAAGCCGGACGAGTGGCGCCGACGCTGGAACGATGCGCATGGACTTCTCCCTTCCGCCGATATCAACGTGGCTGAGAAGGCGAATTTTCTGTATGAGAGTCTCGGACCTCTAGGCAGACGTATTCGATTCCCTGTCGTTAACGGCCGGCGACAATTGGACGAAATCTTCGCATTCCAAGAAAACACCGACTCGGATCTCTACCCGAAGACGGGAAAATGGGATCCAAGTAAACCGCGGGGCTATCCGGCGGCTTGTCGACAGATTTCGAAAGAGACCGCGCACATGATCGTCAATCCGGGCTCGGCTCTGCCGGGTAAGGCCGGCATAGGCATGCCGGATACGATCGCCGAGGCGATTCGGCGCCTGGAAGAACGGCGCCCCTCGGTTCCACCGAAGGCTAGCATCTCACAGAAAACCAAGCCCAAGCGGGAGATCCCCGGTGGCGCCGAGAAGGCTTCTGTGAAGTCGCCCGATACCGTCGCGCCCTCAGCAAAATAGCACTCACTTCCCCAACACCACGTCGATATGATCCGACAGCCCCATTGCGCTTAGAGCTATCAGTTTGGAAACATAATGTAGGCCGAGCATAATCTTGAGGACTTTCGCCCCACTCCCGCGATCGCCCGAATTTGCCGCGCCGCTTCGTCTGCCGGCGGAGTCCACGGTTAAGACTCCTGAACAAACTCTCGGCCCTAAGCCAATCGCTCGCAAGCTTCGCCCAGCTCCTGACGCAAGTTCGAGAATCTTCACTCCATGAAGTAGATAGGCGCTGTTCGCCCTCAGATGCGCCCCTCGCTCCGCGTTGATTTGCATTTGCTTTCTAGAGGCAGCTGCCGCTTTGTTTCTGGGTCTCCAGTCGTGCGTCCTGACAGCCCGTCACTTCGAGGGTCGATCCTCTTCGTTCCACCTTTCATCGGAGAAAACGGCTGTCGTCGATAGACGCGCCCGCCGCGATCACGCGTCGGGAGCGAGCCAAGTTCGAACGGCCCCCTGGCACCGCGGGGCAATCGTGGCAGAGCCCGAAGCCGAAAGAGGCTGGGGTACCAGCATGACGCTGGCAAGGACTGAAAGGGCAAGATGAGCTTGTTTGCACACGTAAGTCACAGTGTCTTATCGGACTTCTGGTGTGGATGCTGAAGGCGGCGGGCTGTGAGGGTTCCTTGACTGTGGAGGAGGAAGTCCCAGGGGCACTACTGGAAAGTAAAAATGAAAAGGGGAGCCGGCAGCGCCGATTTCCGTTTTCGAAAAGTTTTCCGGCGTTTGAGTCGGCACGTCCGGTGACACTCAGTGAAGGAGTCGAATCGAAAAATGGATGCTTGGGACGCGGACTTCAGCATCGTCCGGGCATCGGAGGAGAATCAGGCCGAGCTGGGCTTACGTCGGCACAAAGAGGGCTAGCGGTGCAGAGTCGCGGGCGCGGGCCTTGGTTTCGTATCCTGCTGGAGTTCCTGCTCCAACTCTTCTTCTGCCTCGGCGAGTAGGGATCGTTCCAGAGCGGCCTCGTCAGTTTCTTGTTGAGCAATGCGGACACGGTGCGCCTTGATGTCCGAGGTTCCTGCGGCGAGCTGGGATTCGAGTTCTTTCTGCTAAGTCTTGCTTCCGTGCCTCCATCAGTTCCTTTTTCCGGGCATCGATTCTTTTCTGTTCTTCGATAAACCGCGCGTCACTGCTCTCTAGTGCTGCACGGGTCTTTTTGAAGTCGAAGTGGCGGGGCTGCTTCGACTGCAGGTCTGCGGTCATTTGCTCGAGGTCCTGCTTGAACTGACGGCGAGTGTCGGCGAGCTGCGATGAGGTCTTCTCCGTGCCCTCTGTCAGGACTTTTAGCTCGGCTTCCATGTGCGCAATTTCTTCGGGGACCGGCCTGGTGAGAATTCCATTCCAGCCGGCTGGGGTCGCTATCAATTTGATCTTCTCGCCCTGTTCATGTTTGCCGTGAGCTTTGACGAAATCACTGAAAGAAACAATTTCCTGTCGTATCGCAGCGATGTCGCTGGGGGCTAAGTAGCGCACTTGGGCTGCGAAGTTTTTGATGTTTTGGATCGTTGCCACTCGATGGGAGTCGTAGTGGAAAACTTTGAATCGCCCGACTTCGAGAATTTTTGAAACGAGTTCGCGGTACTGTCTTGAGGACAGCCTGCCGACCGACTCCTGGAGGAGCGGGTAGAAGTGATTGCGAATCTCCAGTTTGGGCTGCTCCCAAAGCACTTCCGAGGCACATTTGGCTAGGAACTTTCGAAAATCAGATTCGGGCATCTCGATCGGGTGCTTCTTCAGCTCCGAGATCCTCTTCGTTAGCTCTGCTACGGAGCCTGACGATCCTGCCAGCTTTTTGTCGATCGCCTCAAGTTTCAGTATCTGTTCATGAGTCCGCCTCAAAGCGTTGAATCTCGCTTTGATTCGTTCTTGAAGCTCCAAAGGAAGCTTGTGAATTCCCTCGCTCTTGATGAACTTTTCGAGCTGAGTCCGATTGAGGAATGGCAGCGCCTCTTCCAAGAACGGTGATGCAACCCTCGCCTGGATCAGGGTTTCGAGATTCATGGCTCCCGGGCTTGGGAAGTGGTCCACGCTCGAAGTGGCTAGCCCGAGAATGTCGTTTCCAGGGGCTTCGAGTTGCTGAATTGAATCTTTGATGAGCTGGTGGTTAGTGATGCTTTTCTCCAGTTCTTTCATCCCCTCTGGTACCTGTGTCACGCGGTCCAAGTTTGCCAGCTGCTGGTGGATATCCTGAAGCTGGGAGAACACGGTTCTCCGGCTTTTGATTGCTTTTAGAGTTGAAGGACTGAGCTTTTTGTAAAGAGGGCTGGACTGTTGGAGTATCGTAGTCAGTTGATAGAAGGAGAGACTATCTATGTTTTCCCGAAAGAAGCTCTCCACCAGTTTTGGATCCGCCTGCGCCGCGAAGTCCAAGATCTTCTGGGTGTCGTAAATCTCGTGGGCATATTCGGGTGCATCGGGAGAAGTGGGCTTCCTCATCGGATGAGTGGGCATCGGGCGCGCCTTGGAACGGCCGGACAGCCATCGCTTGAACCGAGCTAGACGAGTCGAGTTTTTCGAGACCGATCGCAAGAAGGCTGCATCCTTTTGGCTCTTGCCCATGAGCTTCATGGCCAAGATGAGCTTCACTTCCTGGTAGCCGTCCTTCTCAAAGGACCGCCAGTTCGAGAGGAACTGGCCGTACTCCTCAATGGACATGCCGGCCTTCTTTGCTGCCTTTGCTTGAGATTTAACGTTCGCTAAGGAGATCTCGTCATCTAAGCTCAGGATCAGTCGATCGACGACGCCGTCCACGATGTGAAGCTGTTCTTCCATGGGTAGTGATTTGAAGGAGTGCAGAATGGCGTCGACGTTCCTTTTGGTGGTAAACCCGCGTACGGACATCTCGTCGATAATCGCTTCCTGGACAATCCCTTTTTCAAAGAGAGGGGCTAGGCGCTTGGCCTCCATGTAACGAGCGCGATCTTCTGGTCCAAAGGTCATGTCGAGTTCCCGATAGGCTTCGGCCAGATTCTGAAGGTCTTCGTTGATCTCTCGCTCGGTAGTCGCAAAGTCGTCCCGAAGGGTGGCGAGCACCTTGATCAGGGAATCATTGAGACAGCCCGCTGCAAGAGCGTGAGTAGGAGAGATGACAGAGAGCGACAGGCCCGCCCAGGCGGCAAGGGACCAGGATCTTGTTTGGCTAAATTGCAAGCTCCGGGCGAGCGGCCTCATCATCTATCTGGTTATCGGCCAAATATGTCATTGAATTGAGGAGATTGCCCCCTTGGGCTCCGCCTAAAGCCAATGGCACCGGAGACTTCAGTCTGCCTTTTAAGTTCGCTTTTGAGGGGAACAACCATGAGGCCGGAAGACGCGAAGATTCCTGGTGCTTTCGTTCATTGAGTCTAGAAAATCTAATAATTCAAAGTAATTGACGGCCAAATAGCCCCCAACAAGAACGCAACGGATTGGTCGCATTGGTCCGCCCATCAGCCATTGAACTGGAATGGCCTGAAGACGGCCAAGAGCCTTAGGAATCAAGATTGCCGCAATGAGTCATCGCGGTATATGGTCTCTCCCATCGGCGGATTACGGTCAGTATCGTGAACTGGAAGCTGTGGCGCATGTTATCAAAGGAGTTAGAATGAAACCGTTTCTTCCCATGAACATCCGAGGAACGATCGTCTTTTTCACCTTCTTATCGGCCCTCCTCTCGATGACCTCGGTATTCGCCGACGGCGAGCCTCTTGAGCTCTCAATCCGCCTCAACGGGCTGCCCTCGGGCGCACGCAAGAACAAGGTGTTTCTGAAAGCCATTCGGGTCGAAGATGGCGTCATGGCTGCGTCCGTTCGACAAAACGCCTGGCAGGACCACTCTCTCGAGGCCGAGGACACTCACTTACTGGTGACCGCAAGCTACTTCAGTCGATCGCCTGCGACGTTTCTTGAGGCTGCAACCGGCTTCTACGGCCAGGAGGTGCTCCAGCTGTCGATGCAGAACCAGAAGCGTTCATCGGGAAACAACAAGAACGACTTTCCCCTCACCCCGCCTCAGCACGGAATAGCGATCGGCTACAACTCCGAGGACTTCATTGTCACCGGTGCGGACGACATGCCGTGGCTCAATCGCGGAATGCGTGACATCGTGATCACTGACATGGGGTTGGACGGCAGTCAGTGCAACCCTGGCAATGATCATTCCTTCGTCATTGTCGCGACAGCGGATCCCCAGCACCGCGCCCACCTGGAAGACGAGATCAACCTCCAGCAACGACCGGACTTCGATGAAAAGTATCGTGTCAAACCGCGCTGGATCAAACCCACTCACATGCTGCATGGAAGAATCACGATCACCGAGGGCAGCGTAATCGCGACGGTATACCTCATCGATCTAGCGACGGGCGAAGTGATCGCGTCGGCGACGAAGACCGGCAAGGGCGATCAGCTGCTCGAGACGGTCGGGGCTTTAGGCGAGGCGCTAGCCCGGGAAACGTGCAAAGAGAAGCCCTGGAACGGAACCATCCAGATCGAAGACCATGCTTCGGAGACCTTCCAGAACTCCGACCCAAACAAACCAGGCGGAACTTCGAAGTCCGATCTTTCCATCAGCTGTAATGTCAAAGGTCCGGACACTGTGTGCTCAGTTGCGTACTCGAGCCTGCTCACCGGAAACGGGGCGACGCTTGAAAGACAGGCGAACGGCTCAACCCGGGTCAACGCCTCGGCCGGTCCCTCGGGGGGAAATAAGTTCTCGGTCTATGTCGGACGTTTCGACGTCGTCGGAACCGTCAAAGTGAGCATGGAAGGACTCAATGACTCAGGACCCGAGACGATGACGTTTGGAGGCATTGGCGCGGATGGTCCGATGCTCGACCCGAAGGCCCGAACCCACTCGGGAACCTATCAGGAAGGCACGCGCACCATCAGTTGGAATTTTTCGAAGTAACGTCAAGAAAGTTACTTCAGTTGGATCGCCGCGGATATCGATCCGGCACGATTTCCTTATTGATGGACTTGGCCTCCGCCATCACAGGACGTCAGATTGGAAGAGCGAGAAGCTTTCTGATCAGGCTAACCGGACACTGGTGGAGAGAATCAGGAACATTGCGCGCGCTTACGAAGGCTCGGAGTTGAAGCCGGAGAACGGCGTCTTCCGACGATGCGGCTCAATCCAGCCGTTCAGGCCTTACGCGCAAGAAGCAGATGCGTGGAGTAGATTTCCAGCTGCCGCACATGCTTGAAGAAGAGCCATGGCACCTGCGTCAGCCGCTCCTGAATCTCGAAGCCGGCTTCCTGATAAAGCAATTCCACTGCTTGGGCTGAATCGCGGATTCCCTCGGGCAGGATCTCGCGCAACCCGGCTGCCACCTCGTGATGCCAGACATACGGGCAGCTCTGGATCGCGATTCCGTCAGGCTTGAGAAGTGAGTGCTGAACCTGGGGGAGTTGCTGCGGCTCCGGGAGCATGTCGATCATGTTCAGCGTCGCGCAGATGTCCCAGGAGTCGCGCTGGACGGGAGGGTTCAGGGCGTCACCGACGATGAGGTCCGCCCGGCCGTCCGCGGGCGCCGCGGCCGGAATCGTGCTTTCACGCGAAACGGTTCCGAGCAGTAAGTCCGTCGGGAAGCACACGGTTCCCGAATACGGCATGCCGAGCGCAAAGTGACGTCCAAGGGCGATACTTGCGAAGGAACTATCGACGCCGAGGTAAGACTGGATGCTCGGCCGCAGCATCCGATAAAGTCCGCCGACTCCGCAGCCGAGTTCCAGGAAGGCGCCGGGTGGCCTCTGAGTCGCGAGGGTCGCCACCCACTTCTGAATCCGCTCAAAGGGACCATGGTCCCAGTGCTCGCGAATGAGGCTGTCGATCAGCGGACTTCCGTCTCCGGTCAGTGGTGCCCACCAGCGCTCGGATTCCTTCCCGTCGCCGACCCGGAGGTAATGGGTCATCACGTAGAGGGCGTTCACTCGTTCGGCTTCGAGGTCTTCCTCGATATGTTCGGTTTCAAGCTCGCTTTTCGCATCCAGGTACGCCTCGCGATACTCGGCTGGGATCTCGGTGTCCTGAACGAGGCGTGCGATTCCTTTGACGTGTTCGAGGAGATACTGTTCGACGTCTTCCACGAGGATCGCGACGCCGGCGAGGATCGGAAAGCGAGCGCCGCAGGCCGTGCAGGTGAGTTCGCCGGAGCGCACCTCGGCGGGGGCGTTCGCGGGAAGCGTGAGCGGGTCACCACAGCTCGGGCAACGCAGGCGTGGGAGTGTGGTCTTCAGCATCGGTTTACCCCGTAGAGATTTCTTGAGAGCCGATTTATACCGGAGGTGATGCGCGATGTCATTCCTGAATTTTTCCGGGGGATTGGGTTGCTTCGCCTCGTCTTGTGCGGCACAAACACCCGGTCATGAAGCGATCCGCACTGGTCATTCAAACACTGCTTCTCTTTCCTATTCTGATTTCCGGAGGTTGCGTGACGGCTCCGCCTGCGCGTGCCGGGGATGGCTCGGCCAATGGCTTTTATGAGCAGGCCCTTCGCGAGCATCTGGCCTCCTATCCAGGCCACGAAGCAGCAGACGTGTACAAGTTCACGCACCAGTCGGTGTTTGGCCCGGGACACCTGATTCCGAGTGCCGAGGCTGCTTTGCGCTACCTGCGCAGGGAGACCTCAGCTTTGAAACCTTGGAATGAATCGCGGCCCGAGCCGCGCTACGATCGGTTGGGCTCCGATCCGGATCTCGTTCGGGTGAATCTGCGGCCGTTTCTGGCGGCGGGCGGGAGCCTCGAACGATTGGCCGAGGCCGCGGTCCAGACTGCGGCGACGGTGAAGGGCGATGCGGAAAGGATGACCGCGAGACGGGAGAGCGCTCTCCGGATTCTTGAGGAGCTGGGCGAGACCGAGGTGGCGCAAGCCCTTCGTGCGCGAATCGACGAAGCTCGTCCGCAGGGGTATCCGGCGTACCATCACGGCAAGCGCTACTCCGAGCGCTACGTGCCCGCCTACCGCGTGATCGATCTGCGCTTCTACCAGGAGTAGACGACGCCGAGACCGAGGACCCCTTCGTTTTCCTGGTTGTCCGTCTTGGTGCCGCTGACGCTCGCCGAGAGTGTCCAGTCGCTGAAGCCGGCGTAGGCGATCGAGGCGCCGACGGTTCGGGAGTTCACCGTGCTCTG
>CAYOWB010000065.1:0-1277 GCA_964407515.1 uncultured Bacteriovoracaceae bacterium | reverse complement strand
CGGCCCAGGAAAGTGCCACGCGGGAGTCGGTCTCGGGGTTCCCGTCGTTCAGGCCACTCGAGGACGCGACAGCGATCGGACGTTTCTTTCCTCCGATGGCCGGGGCGCTGAGTGTCGTCGTTTCTCCGCCGTACGCGTAACGGCTGTGGCTAATGTCGATGGTGAACGATGCCGGAAGTTCCTGGGAAGCGCCGATCGTGAAGCGAGTCTGATTGTAGCTCGATGTTGTGGATCTTCGTGAAGTGAGTGCCGTCGTCTGAGTGAAGCGCTCTACTGCGACTTCAGGGGAAAGCGTCGTGAGCAGCTCTCCGTTCCACAGGCTGCTGATGACCCAGTCGGCCCCGACTTCGGCTCCGGCCGCGCTGAGATTGTCGGGCTCTTTTCGATACAAACCTTGGACCGCTACGATGACATCCGGGGAGACACGGAAGTCAAAGCCGCCGCGACCCTCGGTCGTGATGGAGCCGTCACTCGAGGAAGTGCTGCCGCCCGCCAGAACGCGCCAGGTCGGGTCGATGCCCACCTTGAGGCTGAGTCCGCCGTCGAGATATCCGTTCTGGTTTCCGGCGCTCACTTCGAGTCCGATGGAGCTCGGGCGTTTTGTGGGTGCCTTGCGCGTTTCCTGCGTGGTCTCTTCCGTGCTGTCTTCTTCTTCGGCCGAATAGACCTCTGCGGCGAATGCTGAGGACAGACACAACACGAGCGACAATGAAATGACGATTCCGGTCTTCACTTTTTTCGAACCTCTTTGAGTCATTGTTTCTGTATACTGGCACATATTACCTTAGAAACGAGAGGAGACTGTATGAAGAAATCCCTTTGGATCGCAGTGGTCGCGGCGCTGGTCGGCGCCGTGTTCGTGGCCGAATCCGCGCAAGCGGCCCGGCATGACAAGCGTCAACGCCGTCAGAAGGCTCGCGTCGCTCAAGGCGTGAAGTCCGGCGAGTTGACCCATGGTGAAGTGCGCCGGATCGAAGCGCAGCAGAATCGTGTTCGCAATGCCGAGCGAGTGGCCGAGAAAGACGGCGTGGTCACGGACTCCAAGAAGGCCCGCATCGAGAGGATGCAGGACCGGGCTAGCGCACAGATTCATCGTCTGAAGCACAACGCTAGAAAGCGCGTCGAGGGCAAGCCGGTCTCAGGCGACGTCACGCAGCCTCCGAGCGGCGATGCGGCTCCTGCGCCGGAGTCGGCGCCCGCTCCGCAAGCTCAGTAAGTCAGTTCATCACATGAAAATACTTGGGGCGTGACGAGTGTCGCGCCCCTTTTTTATTTCG
>CAYOWB010000064.1:5670-16137 GCA_964407515.1 uncultured Bacteriovoracaceae bacterium | reverse complement strand
AGCGTTATCTGCCTCTGGGGCTTGCCCTGCGCGGCCCAAGACTCCTTCATGAAATGCTTCACCAACAGCGGGATGTCGTCTTTGCGCTCGCGAAGCGGCGGAACATAGAACGGCACCACGTTGAGACGGTAGAAAAGGTCCTCGCGGAACTGATTCCTCTGAATCTCGGTCTTGAGGTCCTTATTGGTCGCCGCGATGATGCGGACGTCGACACTAATAGTCTGTGAGCCGCCGACGCGCTCGAACTTCTGCTCCTGGAGGATGCGCAAGATCTTGGCCTGAGTCTTGAGCGACATGTCGCCGATCTCGTCCAGAAACAAAGTACCACCGTTAGCCAAGTCGAATTTACCACGACGCAGCTGTGTCGCCCCCGTGAAGGCGCCCTTCTCGTGACCGAAAAGTTCGCTCTCGATGAGCTCCTCGGGAATGGCGGCGCAGTTCACCTCGACGAAAGGCTTGTTGTACCGATGTGAGAGCGCGTGGATGCTGTGAGCGACGAGTTCCTTGCCTGTCTCGCCTGCAATCAGGACGGAGCCCGTGGTCGGAGCCACGCGCCGGATGATCTCCTGGATTTGCCTCAGAGCGGGGCTTTCTCCGATCAGAACCTTTTGCTTCTGAACTTGCCGGCGAAGCGCCTGGTTTTCGCGCGCGAGATCCTGGACTCCGGATGCATTCTGAAGAAGAACCAGCAGCTTTTCGAGGGAGAGCGGCTTCTCAATGAAGTCGAAAGCCCCCAGCTTGGTCGACCGAACCGCGGTCTCGATGGTTCCATGTCCGGACATCATGATGACAGTCTGGTCGGGCCACTCCGTCTTGATGATCTTGAGTGTTTCCAGGCCGTCCATGTCAGGCATCCAGATGTCGAGTAATACGATGTCCGCACGGGATGCCCTGAGAATCTCGAGGCCTTCGTGTCCGGAGGCCGCTGTCTTGACGCGGTAATCCTCATCCTGAAGGGCCCCTTCTAGGGACTGCCGGATGGAAGCTTCGTCATCGATGATGAGTACTAAGCTGGACATTTAGCTCTCCCGGCGATCTTACGTCTCGCCATCCACCGGCCGGCGATCCACTACGCGGTGCTTCACGGCCGTGGGCAATTCAATGAGAAACTGCGTACCTTCGCCGGGTGCCGACTGCAAGCGGATAAACCCGTCGTGGTCGTTGACTATACGCTTGGCGATCGCGAGGCCGAGCCCCGTGCCACCGGTTTTCGTCGAAAAATACGGCTCAAATACGCGGGCACGGATCTCTTCCGCCATTCCAGGCCCGCTATCCTTGACGGAAATGATTGCGAGCTGGAGATGGTCGTGAAAATGACTCTCGATCCGCACCGACCGCAGGACTCCATGAGGTAAAGTGGACAGCGCGGCAACGGCATTGTCGAGCAGATTGATGATCACACGTTTGATCTGGTCACGGTCGAACTCGAACACGGGCAGCTTGGGGTCTGCTTCGAAACGAATCTGAATTCCCGAATGCGCCTGTTCGAAGAGCATTACGACTTCACGGATCGCATCGTTCATATCATGAGGCGCAGGCGAGGCCTCGGGGAAGCGAGCAAAGCTCGAGAACTCATTTACCATTTCCTTGAGTTCGTCCGTGTGCTTAACGATGGTGTCGGTGCACTCCTTGAGAAGCGCGCCATCGCGACCCAGGTAATGTCCTAAGCGGCGCTGCAGCCGCTGGGCCGACAGCTTGATCGGAGTCAGGGGGTTCTTGATTTCGTGGGCGATACGGCGCGCAACCTCTCGCCAAGCCATTTCACGCTGTCCCTTGATCAGAAAAGTCATGTCATCGATAGCAACCACGACGCCCCAGGGAGGCGAATCGGGTCCATCACGAAGCGCGGTTGCGACGGCAGCAAGCGTCCGGACCCGGTCGCCTGTTCGGTAGTTCCATTGAAAGACCTCGTGCCGTTCATCGTGTGAATCGGGCACCAGCCCCAATGCCCGGTCGATTACTTCCACCAGGGGGGCGGCTTCCTGCACCAAGACGTCCCGGTAGCTGCGTCCACGAGCGGCAGAGGGATCCACGTCCGGCAATTTGGATACGGCCCGGTTAAAGGTGGTGATCTCACCGCCCCGTTCGGCGACGATAACACCGGTTCCAACGTTGGCAAGAACGGCCTCAAGCTGCAGTCGCCTCTTCTCCAAGTCCGCACCCGCACGAGTGAGTCGCTCGCGGTTTTCACGGAGATCGCGGGTCATTCGATTAAAGGATTCAACGAGCACGGCGATTTCATCGTGCCCTGAGCCGATGATATTCACGTCCAAGTTACCTGCACCTACCTGCTGAACGCCGTAGACCAGCCGCTCGACGGGAACGGTCAGCTCGCGCGCCATGTAAAGACCGATCCAGATGGCAACGAAGATGATCACCAGGGTAATCATGATGAGGATCACGAGATAGGTGGTCTTCATCGGGTACTTCAGGGGATTCGTTTCCTTGTAGTCGTCAAAGACGTTCGCGATCTCGCCAACCTTGTTCACCAGGCTGACCGGGATATACCGGCTAACCGCGAGGACACCCAGAGTGACGCCATTGGATTTCACGGGAACGACACATCGGATCATGTCACCGATGCCGATGTGCTGCGTGACGTGAACCGCCTCTCCGGCAAACGCTTGATCGAGCAAGTCGAGCGGCAGATGCGGATAGAAAACCGGCATGTCCGGCGAAGGATCCTTCTGGGCGACAATCCGGTCGTCGAGCGGGTCCCAATAGAACTCCACGGCATCGAGCGCGAGCAGCTCACGCTGCGTTTCGAGATACTCCCGCACCCAACCCGGCAAAGGCCCCGCCGTCGAAACCGGGCGGACAGCGCCGCGGGCAACATGCTGGCCGATCCCACCCGCGATGTGATTCGCGAAGTGCATCGCGTTCTCGTAGGTGTTCCGATAGTAGATGCGAGTGATATCGAGCGACGCTTGAAGGGTGTTCTGAATCTTGATCGAGAACCACTTGTCGAAGCTCGAGTTGATGTACATCGCCGAAATGACGAAAAGAACGAGCGTCGGAATGATCGAAAACGAAAGAAATCCGATCACCAGCTTGGTCTTGAGCCTCGAACCGAGGACCTTGCGCCGGCGCTCGATAAATAGCTTTCCGATATTCCTGAAGACAAGCCAGACCAGCGCGATCAGGATGACGATATTGATATTCAGGAGACCGAAGAAGAAGATCGAGTTCACGAACGGAAGCGTGGTCGAGATCTTCGTCAGGCGGAACTCGGCGACCGTCAAGAGAATGAAGAGGACGGCTAGAAAACCGACTGCGATCCATTCACGCTTTCGCTTCTTCCGCTCTCGATGAGGCAGTGGCGGAACCTGAATCTGATCGCCGTGGTCCATTCCATTTACATGCCGCACCCATTTAGAGCAGGCAAGTCCCCTTCACTTTTTCTTCTTAGGTTTCTTCGCGTTCGGGGAATTGATGTCGTCCAAAGCCTGCTGGGCCTCTGTCAGCTCGGGTTTCAGCTCCAAGGCCTTGAGAAGCTCATACTTGGCCGCTTCACCCTCGCCCTTCTTCGCGTAGAGCTTCCCGAGCTGAAAATGAAGTTCCGCGCTCACCTTGATCTTCTGGTTCGCCTGCGTCAGCAAGGCGATAGCCTTGTCGACCCAGCCGATGTGTTCGTAGGCATAGGCCAGCTTAATGATGGTCTTTGGGTTCATGGGATTCACGTCCACCGCCCTCCGGTAATAGGGCAGTGACGCTTCCATTCCATTCAGCTTGGCGAGGCAGTCTCCCATGGTCCTGAGGGCCACTTCATTGTGCGGGTTCTGGCGAACGGCCTGCTCAAGGAACCTCTTGGCGCTCTGGTAGTGTCCATGCTCGACGTGTTCCAGTGCCTTCGCCACCAGTTCCTCGGTCTTTTCCTTATCGCGCGAGCGGTTCATAAGAAGCTCGATGCGCTTACGGAACTCCGCGATGTTGAAGGGCTTCAACAGGTACTGATCCACGTCGGACTGTCCCGCCTGAATGATCTTCATCTGCTCCATCGACGTCTGGCTGGTAATCATCAGGAACGGGATATCGCGCAGCGACGGGCTTCCTTTGCATGCTTGCAGCAGCTCCAGACCGGTGACCTGCGGCATTTCCCAGTCCGACACGATCAAACAGACCTTGTACGCGTTCTGAGAAAGGTATTCGAGCGCCGCCTTGCCATCTGACATTGTCAGGACATCCTTGAACCCGCAGGTAGCTAAGTACTCCTCGACCATCGCTCGCGCGTCCGGGTCGTCGTCCACCACAAGCACATACCTTCGGACCAACTCCTCGGCTTTCGTATAGGAAGCGATCACCTGCTCCAGCTTGTCTTTGAAGGACTGGCGGTTGAACGGCTTGATCAGATAGGCGCTTGCCTCATTCTCCCCGGCCATGATGACTTTATCCGCCTCATGAGACACGGGCGCGGTAATGATCAGAAAAGGAAAATGCGCGAAGGCGGCATCGCCGCGAACGGCCTGGAGCAATCCCAAACCATTCATGACCGGCATGTCCCAGTCCGAAATGATGAAGTTGATGGACGAATCACGCTTCAAGGCCTCAAGCGCTTCAGCCCCGTTCTTCACGGCTGTAATGTTTTGGTATCCGAGCGATTGCAAAAACTCGACGACAGTCTCGCGAGAAGCCTCGTCGTCATCCGCCACGATAAAATGAAGCTGCGTTTCTTCCATAATCAATTCCAGGCCTGATTACTTCCGTTCCCTCATGGAACCGGAATCCAGACGGTGAACTCGGTTCCCTTCCCCATCTGTGTCTTCACGAGAATCTTTCCGCCGTGCGACTCCACGATCTCCTTGGAAATGGCCAAGCCAAGACCGCTTCCCTTCTCGCCCTTCGTGGTAAAGGCGAATTCAAAAATCCTGGGTAGGACATCCTCGGGAATACCAGCTCCGGTATCACGGACTCCCGCCGCGACACCCGCCTTGCCTTCGAGCTCCAGGGACTCCACCGTCACATGCAGCTTGCCTCCGCTCGGCATCGCATGCGTGGCGTTGATCATGAGATTCAGGAAGACCTGCCCCATGGCGCCGATGTCGATCCGGACATCTGGCGTTGGCTTAATGTTCTTCTCGAGCTGAATCGAGCTCTTTACCAATTCATGATTCACCAGGGAAAGCGCCTCCTCAACCGGAACGGTGAGCAGCGCGTTTCTGAAGTTCGTCGGAGCACTCATGCTGCGCGAGACGGACTGCAGATTCTTGACGATCACGCCCGCACGCTCCGCCGCCGTCAGAACCACCTTGAGGTGGTCACGAATCTTCGCCAGGTCGCTTTCGCCCATGGCGAGATCCGCCTTTCCCATGATCCGCAGGAGAATGTTGCCGAACTCATGGCCCACGCCCCGAGCGACCTGCCCGATGCCCGCCAATCGCTCGGAACGAACGAGTTGGGCATTCATCCACTCGATCTGTCTCTTACGGTTCCAGGCAGCGATCATTTGCCGGGCCTTTTGGACGATCTCACCCTGCGTGAACGGCTTGTTCAAGTAATCCCATTGGTCCTTGAAGTCCTCTCCGAACAGGCCGTGTATCTCGTTGACCGTCCGGTCGTGGTAAGCCGTGACGATCACGCAATGGAGATCTTTGTCCTGCGCGCGGATCGCCTGGATGGTGGAAAGACCGTCCATTCCGCCCTCCAGTTTGACATCGAAGAATCCCGCTGCGACCCGGCGTCCAGACGCATACTCCTGCTTCACGATTTCGAGCGCTTTTTCACCCGAGGGGGCGAGGAGAAGGCGATACCCATCATCCGCGGCCGTGGGCACCGCCGGTGCCGCGGACGCCGCACCCGCCTCGCGCCGCGAGCTTTTTCTCACCGCAGGAGCAGCTGATGGGCTGAGAAATTCGGAGTAGCCCTTCAGGGTCTCCGGTTCGTCATCCACGATCAGAATTGTCTTGTTGTACTCCATCATGCCTGAACCTCTGCTTTAGCCTGATCGGCGGACGGGAACCAAACCAGGAATACGGTTCCTTCGCCAACGCCGGTCCTTTCGAGTTCGATGTCTCCCCCAAAAGCCCGGACGAAGCGCCGGCTGATGCTCAATCCGAGGCCGGTACCTTCCTCCATCGACTTGGTGGTGAAGTTCGGCTCGAAGAGTCGGTCGAGATGCATGGGGTCGATCCCGGTACCATTGTCAATGATGCGGACTTCGATGCGGTCGTCATTCCGGCGCGTCTCCACAGTGATTATCCCGGCGCGACGCTTGGCGGCGCTCACGGCCTGAAGCGCGTTCCGGATCAGGTTCGAGAACACCTGAATCAGCTCGTCGCGATCGCCGATGATCTCCAGCGACTCTCCGGCTGCCTGAGCGTACTTCTTCTGTAAGGTGATCTTCCGCTTCTCAAGAAGGTCGCCGAGCGCGGTCGCGGTGTCATCCAGAGGCACATGAATGTCCAGTCGCTTTCGGTCGCCGCCCACACGGGAAAGCTGCCGCATGTTATTCACCATGCGGGTCACACGGGTGATTTCCTTCGAAAGAAATTCCAGATCCTCGCGCCCCTCGGCCTGTCGGCTCATCACTTCCTGGACTACTGACTCAAGATTCCCCAGATCCTCGAGCAAGAGGGGACTTCCATCATCAGCCGGACGCGAAAGCTCCGTCTCGAGCTCTTTCCAGCCGCCCTTTTCATAGGCTTTCCGCCAGGCAGCGAGGATCTCCTTCGCCAGCGCAAGATTTTCGGCCTCCGCCTGGGCGCCTTTGCCACGGCATCTCTCAAGACGGATATTCATGTTGTTGAGGGGGTTGAGGATCTCGTGCGCGGCAGCGCCGGCTAGCTCTCCCAAAGACGCGAGACGAGTGGTGCGCACCAGAGCTTCTTGGGCTTCAGCCAGCCTTTTCTTCTCGGTCTCCAGCGCTTCGGTTCTTTCACGGACCTTGATCTCGAGCTTTTCCGCCTGTCCTTGAAGCTCCAGATGCTGACGTTGGATATCGCTCGCCATCGTATTGAATGCTTTGGCGAGACCGGCAATCTCATCACGCGTTCCGACTTGGATCGTTTCTCCGAATTCCCAACGCGAGAGTTTCTCCGTGGCGGCAAGCAGCCGGCGAATCGGGTCAGTGAAAGTACCCGCGAGCCATCCGGCCAGCAGCAGGGCGGTGGTCACGACAATCGCGCCAAAGAGGATCGACTTCTGAATCAGGCGGGACGACGCGCGATAGGTCTGATTCTCCGGCACCTGTGAAATGACGCGAAGGCCGCCATCCTTGACCGTCGAATAGGCCCCGATCCATTTCTCGTCACGCCATTCGAAAGCCCGAACCTGAAAAGCCAGGGGTGAGTCGACCGCCTCGCGTACCAAAGGGTGATCCGACAAAGCGCTGCGCGCCGCGACCTGCGCGGCGTCGGAATGCGCGACGATCCGTCCTTCGGAGTCGACAACGAACACCTGCGAGATTCCCGCGGACGAGATCATCTTTAGAATGCGATCCAGACGGAGGTCGACAACAGCGACACGGGGCGTGGCCTCGCCCTTGACCTCAAAGGCGACGGCAAGACTGAGGACGGGCGCCCCACCGGGCAATGTCGAGTTCCAAGCCATCGCATGTTGGGAAAGCACGCGTGCGAACGGAACCGGAATGCGGTCACGGATCTTCTCGATCTCGTCCGGGGGCAACCCGTACAAACGCAAATACTCCTGGCTGCGTTTAGAAACCACTGAGCGCCATCCAGCCGGGTCAGCGCTCGGCTGGAACAGAGTGAAGGCGACCAGGTCTGGCTCGGCCTCGAACACCGTGGAGACCCATCGCTCATCCATATGCCCCTGAGCGAGCAGGCGAACCTTGTCGGAGTACTTCTGAAGTGTCGCCTCCACCTGGGCCGACAATGTTTTGACGTTGTTGCCGTTCAGCTCATAGACCAACTGGGCCTTATCTTCCTTGAAAAGCCGGACAGCGAGGCCGAGGTAGAGCCCAGAAGCCGCCAACACGACGATGGCGATCAGAAGGAAAAGCTTCACGCGAATTGGAAATCTGAGCCGAGAAGCAATAAAATCAAAAAAGGGGCATGCCTTCTATCAGTATATCGGCCTATTCCCGTAGCGCAAAGTGGCGATTGTCTGGACTCCTTCTTTTGGTGATCCTCGCGGTCGAGATCTATTTCCTGGTTCACGATATTCCGTTGGCGGATACGAACCATGGCAGGCCGGTCGAGCGACTGGGGCCCATGATCGCCGAAATCGTCAAAAAAACGAACTCCGTCCGTGTTCAGGCGCCGGGAGACATCGTCTGGGAGAACGCCATCAGCGGACAAATCCTCCGTCGCAGCGAATCGGTGCTTACTCTTGAGCGCTCGAAGGCAGAAATCGCGTTTCTGGACGGCGCTGGCCTGGTAATCGAAGAAAACTCTTTGGTGCAGATCGAGCGGAACGATGCCGCCTCCGGCGGACGAACCGTCATTACTCTACTGCGTGGAGCAATCAGGAAGAAACAATCCTCCGGCGGCGCCCGCCGCGAAGCGAAGCCATCGACGGAGGCATTGGTCATTCGAGCTGGAAACGCGAACGCAGAGGTAGGACCGACAGCGGAAGTCACAGTCGCATTGACTCCGGAAGCGGCAACCGCTGCAAAAATCCTCGTACATAGCGGGGAAGCGAAGGTTCAGAGCTCCGGAGGGGAAATCCGCGCAACCCAGGGGGATGAAGTATCAGTCGCAAGCGTGGCATCAAGCGCTCCGCCTGTTCCGCGTAAGGCAGCGTTCATTCTTTCCTCGCCGGCGGACGGTGAGACGATCCGGGCCAATGGCATCGTACCGGTCTCGTTTTCAGGAACCGTCGATCCGGCGCAGACCGGCGAGACTCCGCTTCAGATTGAAGTCAGTCCTGACCCGCTTTTCGTGACGCGCGTGAAGACAGTGACGATCGCCGCGGCATCCCCTCCCTTGCAGCGATTCGAGGCGAAACTTCAGCTTCAGGCGAACGCGACGGATCCCTGGTACTGGCGCGTGAAGACGCTTCGAGATCAGCGCCTGAGCGCCGTCTCGAAATTCATGCTGCAACCCGAGCCCGTGCCGAAACCGCTCATTCCTCTTCCATCGACTCAAGTAGCGATGGACTCGGATGTCGACCTGGCTTGGTCCTTCGAATCAGGAACTCCGGAACAGCCTCTCTCTTACGAAATCCGGTTTCGTCAGCCAGACGGGCCCGACAGCAAAGAACGGATCATCACGGCACCCACACGCTCAGCCCGCACCGGTAGGCTCGCGAGCGGCGAGTACCTCTGGCAGGTCAGAGCTCATTTCAAGAACGGCTCGGTCAGCCCCTGGAGCACGGAACGGAGTTTCATCGTCCAGGCAGCGTCAAAAGCGGCAGAAGCTCCACCGACAGTGCCAGCTCCGGAGGAGAAGCGCTCGCCGCCACCACCCCCCGGGCAGCTCATGGAACCCGAGATCATTCCGGAGGGACAGCAGACGGGAAAAAGGCCCCGCTCACTGCCCCACGCGTGGGTGGAGTGGATCATCAGCCCTGCTTGGGCACAACAACCGGCTCGGACTTACAACATGCGGTTACGCTGGCAAGAGGTGCCGGGCGTGAAAAAATACAAGATTCAGGTGGGACGTCAGAAGTCCTTTGCCAACATTCTCGCCGAAGCCGAGACCTCAGAGCCCACGTGGACATGGAAATACCGCCCCGGAATGGAGAACAGCAAGGGCCGCGCCTTCTATCGCGTCGCTTCGATTGATGACCAGGGTGTCGTCGGAGAGTTCTCCGAGCCCAAGGCGATTCAAATCCCGGAATCCATCCTGGCAAGGAACAAGCCGCCCCAGAAGGCTTCGAAACCGGAGAGGTACAGCGCTGTGGATCAGGATGAGGTTGCTCAGGCGCTGCCGGCGAAAGCTCCGATTTCGGCTCCGACGCCGACGCCGACTTCCGTCCCCGTGCTTGCGAGCGTGCAGCATGCTGCCCCGAAGACGGTGTTGAATGCACCATCGCCCGAGGTTCCACTCCGAAGAGGCTGGTTTATTCAGGGGGCGATCGCCGGGGGAATCGCGAAGACGACCCAAAAAAGCGGCGAGCCGGACCTCAGAAGCATTTCCATAAGTCCCTATGTCCGCCAACGAGTGAGCGCCGCCGCGGGATTCTCCACCCAGCGTGAATGGATCGCGCTCCTCGAGGCGGATCTTGCATCGTTTCAGAACGCGGCCCTGCCGAAGGAGAAGGCGTTAGCCATCCGACTCGACCTCCTAAACCGGGCAAATTCTGCCGAGCGGTGGCAATTCGGCCTGGGCGCGAGAGTGGATCGGTCTTATCGCTGGATGAAGACCGCGGCCCTGGATGTGTCGGCACACGGGGCCTTCTCCCTTGGACCCGTGGCCCATCTCGTGAGAAACTTTGATGAGAAGGGCTTTGCTTTACGGCCCGTGACGACCGGAGTGTCGCTCGCGGTGCCCTTCAGCGGCTTAGCCACGAAGGGCTACTTCGCCACGGAAGGGAAGCTGTGGGGAGAATGGAGTCTCGTCAGAATCG
>CAYOWB010000064.1:0-5627 GCA_964407515.1 uncultured Bacteriovoracaceae bacterium | reverse complement strand
TCTCAGCCCAAGGACACCTCCGTCACGGATTGGTCCATCTGTTTCGCGCCGACATGGCGCTTCGACTCGCTCTAGTCGTTCTTATCCCTCTCTCCGCTGAAGCCTACTCCGTATCCAATGGACTACTTGTAGAAGACTTCTCCACGCTCGAGAAAGCTGACTTGGCGAACTCCACGGGGTTCTGGAATGTCGCAAGCGGAGCTGTGGAAGCCAAACGATGCGCCTCCAACACCATCATTCCGGCATGTGCTCCTCTCGACTTCGGCGACGGCCACGATGGCGTGCTGGAGTCGACCAACGGTTACACCTTCAATACGGACACGCATCCGGATGGGTACTCTTTCGTATCGGTGAACATCACAGGCGGGACAATCACGGTCACTGGAAGCAACCCGCTGGTCATCCGGTCCCTGAAAAACGTGAACATCGTTCCGGCAATTCGAGTGAACGGGGGCAACGGAGCGAACGGCAGCAATGACAACGCCGCCACGGAACAAGCGACACCGGGCGGGGTCGCTGTCGCTTCAAAAGCGACCGGAGGTACGGGTGGCGCCGCGACCGCCGGAACCCAAACCGCGGGGGGAAATGCCCGCGACTACGACGGCACGATCAATCCTGGAACCGGCGGAGCAGCCGGCGGCGGGAACGGACTCGTCGGTGCGAGCTTTCCATCCAACGCGGACTTCTTTGAAGATGCCACCAGCGACTTCTACGGCGGCTCCAGCAGCGGAGGGGGGGGCGGTCGTTTGAACGGGAACTATGCCTCGGGCGGAGGGGGCGGCGCGGGAGGCGGCATGATCCGAGTCGTCGCCGCCGGGAATATCTCCTTGGGCGCTCCAATCGAGGCAAAAGGGGGTAACGGAGGAAACGGAGGCAAAGACGGCGTTCCCAACGCCTGCGCTGGCGACGGCGCGGGTGGACACGGCGGCGTGGTCTGGCTGCAAGCCCTTGGATCGATCTCTTCTCCATCGCCACCGGACATCTCTGGAGGAAACGGAGGCGACAACGGTTGCAACGCAGCCGGAGTAGCGGGGAACCCCGGCGTCTATCGCGGCGACTCCGCATCGGGATCTCCCGCGGGATGGAGCAACGGATTCGCCACGATGGATGTCCTTGCTGCGCAATCCTACTCCGTTCAAAGCAGAGTCTACGACCTAGGGACAGTTAACGCCGTCTTTAACGAAACGCCGACGGTCGTCATGACCTCGAACGGCGGTGCACTCGATATTGCCTACAGCGGGTCGGCGGACGGAATCATCTTCACGCCTTTTAACCCGGACATCAGGGCCCTGAACCACCGGAACATTAGATACCTTCGATTCAAGGTTACACTCACCACGGCAGGTGCAGCCGGGCCCAGCCCTAAGGTCTCGAAAATCACCATTCCCTATGCCGAAAGTGAATTCCACCTCTCTGGCGGATGCGGCATCGGCAGCACGCAAACCAAAGACCAGGACGGACCGTGGTCCACAGTCTTCTGGTCACTTCTTTGGATCACGGGTTACCTGGCGATCTGCCGCTACCGGCTTGTTCTGAATGCCCGAGGAGTAGACTCGTAAGCGTTTCCGGCCTTATCGTGTCCCTGCGCCGAGTAATAGTAGATCGTATTGGCCAGAAGGTCAGTCAACATGACCGTGTGACTGGTCTTTAAGACGGCGTCCTCAGCGGTGGCAAAGGTGAGATTTACACCGATTCCGTAACGTACCATCGAAGTCGCGGCCTCATCCGTGACCCAAGTGATCGTCGCGGTAGTCCGGCCGGCCTGATGCACGACCGTGGTCGCAATCGGCGCGACAGTATCAATTTTCCAGACCACGAGCGCGCCCTCTGGATCCATTCGCCCCTGATTCAAGGCTCGGATCATCAGCTTATGTTCGCCATCGGAAAGTCCGGAGTACGTCATGGGAGACGTGCACGGAACAGGCGCGACGCCATCCAATGAACAAGTGAACGTCGCGGTATCGTAGTTGGAGGTGAACTCTACCGTGACCGTCTTCTGGTTGGTGAGACCCATTTCAGGCGTCGCCTTCGTCACGATCGTCTTCGGAGTCGGAGAGGTGCACGGATTGGAAGCGACGCTATCCGGCAACTGGAAGTTCTTCGCCGGAATGGGCGCCCAACCGCGCGCTAAAAGGTCGTTATAGGCCTTCTTCGGAGCAGAGGGCACGACGTTGTAATCGAAGAACAGATCATTTCCCGATTTTCCGCAGGTCGGATCCGCCAAAGACTGCGTTGCCAGATCGACCTTCCTCCATAGGGTCATGAGCGCGATATGGTAGCGGGGGCCTTGATAGTAGCTTACCCGAACCGGAATACGGGTATTGTGATCCATCGTCACGGTTTTTGGAGCGCACGCCATCTTGGTGGCATGCGTTCCATCATCGTTCACGAGCACCTCATAACCCTGTCCGAAGTCTGCTTCGAGAATGGCTCCGTCATCCGCAAGCAAGCCGAGTTGATACTCCCCAGGCGAGTCATCCGGCGCTAAAGCAATGACGCTCTCCATCTGAAGGCCAAAGTACTCGTAGAGCTTGTCGCCGTTCTGACTCGTCAGCAGTTCACCGCTCTCCGTCACGAAGCCCATGTCGAACTTACGCGTCGGGACGTTGATCTGGCTGAGGAACAGGGTCGCCTCGACATGATGACCGTTCGCCAGATAGTCGGCCACGCGGCTATAGCGAGGCTGATCGTTGGTCAGATAGAACAGTCGGCTGACAATGCCGTGATCTCTGCCGGTGGCAGGGTAGGAAGGATTGTTCGCGAACGGATCGCACACAGTCTGGGAGCTGTCCACCGGAGGTGGCGTAACGTCTTGCGGGCTCTCAATCACGATATCCGTCTCGCCCTCTTCCAGGATCTGCGTTTGTGTTTCACAACCCACGCCAAGAATGAGCACAAGGCAGGCCGACAGCGCGAACGCCAGTGAAGTCCGAGCACAGCGATGCAAAGTCAGCGAACCCTTTCCCATAGCTCTATTTTACGCGCCGCGTTATCACATGTCTAATACATGGGCCGATTCAACAGAAATCATCAATCGATTATTTCATAGTTATTTCAAATGGTTATAACGCCAGATAACGGTCGGAATCCGACGTCTTCAAAAGGCTAAAAAACATTAACACTCACACCTTGACTGAAAATCAGTCCCCGAACTGGGTCTTCATCGACACATTCAAGGCGAGATTGTGAATCGATGATGCGTTCACAATGTGCCCGGCACTCCTCGATGAAGATCAAAACGCATGATCGCGAAGATTGTGCTCTCAGTTCAGCAAATCCAACGACGAGAGGATCGCACGCGTTTCGATTTGCATTGCGAACGTGCGATTTTTTTCGTGCAGATCAGCGAAAATTTGCCGAAACGATATTCAGCGCACATGAAACGTTGATCCGCGCGCGTGAGTTCGGAGAAAGAGAAGACACGAGAGAAGAAATCGTCTCTCGAAATTTTTTTCGAATTCGTGTCATCTCTTCTTGATCTCCGAAGAGATCAATGTAACATCGGATGTAGAGTGTTGATGCACTAGTCAACACACAACTGGAGGAAAATAGCGATGGCGACCAAGAAAAAGGCCACCAAGAAGAAGACTGCAAAGAAGAAGACCGCGAAGAAGAAGTCGAAGAAGTAAGCGGCTCTTTTCTGTTTTCTAAAAGGCCCTGGGCTTCGGCCCGGGGCTTTTGTTTTTTCAGCGTACTGTTTCTTAGAATTCCAGCTGAATTGCCGCGCCAACGAAAGGCGCGCTGAGATTCACGTCGAACGGTTTTCCAGAAAACGTCACGGCCGATTTGGCCATATAGCGGTATCCAGCGTCCAGACCTACCGCGAACCTCTCCCAAACATACCAACGTCCGGTCAGCTTCGCGATCCCCTCCGGCATCAGGAAAGTCCCGGTATCGGCAGTGGTCGTCGTTGTTCTGCTCCCCACCGTCTGGGTTGAAGTCGCCTCGATCGCGCTTCCGACTGAAACGCCGCCTCCCCCCGCCACGCCAAACCTCAACATGCCATTATAGAAGAAGGACCATTCAGCCAGGAGGGCCAGCGTCGTTCCGGAGTAATTATAAGAAAGCGCCGCGGAAGGCGTCCTTGAGAAGCGATCCAGCTGCAAGAGTGCCTGCAACGAGACGGAAGAGACCGGACGAAACCCGAAAGCGAGCCCATAGCCAGGCATGAGGAAGCCCCCGGAGTCAGCGAACCGTGACTGGACAGCAGACGGTTGAGCGAAATGTCCATTCACATGCAATGAAAGCAGCCAATTGTTCCCGATTGTCACTCGGGGCACCGGATCGGCCAGGCTGATACCGGCCGCCATGAGATCTCTTTTCATCGTATCGGGCGCTACCGTATCAGATCGGACCCATCCGAATCGCAGCGAGCCTACAGCGCGAGGCAGCAGGACGCGGTACCAACCACGCTTCTGCCTGCTGCTCATGCGGATCGTTTCGCCGCGTGCCAGCCAGTACAATGAGGTGCTTCGGGTATCGGGCTTCTCATAGATGGGCGTATTGTCGGAAAGGGATCTGCCATCCTGCGCGGAATACGCGGGCGTTACCCCCGAAAGGAACAAGAAGACCACGGCAAACGGCAGCCATCTGAAAATTGAGCGCACTCCAGACTATTTTAGGTCACAGATAGGGTATCGGCAACTTTCGCGGGAAGCGCCGGCCCTCCGAAGATCCAGCCCGTATAGAACTGCACCAGATCGGCTCCGGCCTGGCGCCTCCTCAAGGCTTCTTCGGGAGATCCGATTCCGCCGACCGAGATGATGGGCTTTGCGGTCAAAGCACGCGCCTCGAGTAACCGATCGTAAGAGGGTTGCGTCAAAAGTCCACCACTCCAACCGCCTTCAATGGTCAGCCCACGTTCCCAACGTCCGGCCAAAGTATTCGTCAGCACCCAACCATCGATGCCCAGGGCTTCACAGGACGAGATCAGTTCAGCGAGGTCCGTGCCCCGAACCTCAGGAGCGAGCTTCAGCAGCAGCGGCGGCCTGCGCCCCCACTTGGAAATGCGATTGTGAACCCCACCGACGATCGGCTTGAGCGCCTCGACGGTTTGGAGAGACCTCAACCCAGGGGTATTGGGAGAGCTCACGTTGATTACGATGAAATCCGCTAGACCTTCGAAATAGGAAACCGCACGCTCGTAATCGGCGGCGGCATCCGAGAGGGCGGTATCCTTGTTCTTCCCGATGTTCACCCCCACGCGGAAGAATTCAGGAAGCTTCGCACGAGCCTGAATCAAGTTACGCGCGGCTACCTCGGCCCCGGCACCATTGAACCCCATCCGATTGAAAATGGATGACGTCGCTGGATCGCGATAGAGCCGTGGCTTCGGATTTCCTGGCTGAGGACGGGGAGTCACCGTCCCGATCTCAGCAAAGCCGAATCCGAGCGCGGGAAGAGCTCGCACCACCTCGGCGTTCTTATCGAAACCGGCCGCCAGTCCCAGACGAGAGGCGAACTTCATTCCGAGGACCTCGGGGCGATTGCCCTTGAGCTTCCGCTCATCGTGTCCGCTTGCAACGCGAAGCGGTACATTTCCGAGAAGGATACCGATTTTCAGGAAGCGAATCGCTCGTTCATGCACCATTTCGGCATCGAGCAGAAATACCCAGCGCTTCAGAATC
>CAYOWB010000063.1:11086-16248 GCA_964407515.1 uncultured Bacteriovoracaceae bacterium | reverse complement strand
TCATCTTCGGCCACAGCCATCGCGCGGCAATCGAGGTGGAAGACGACGGACACCGGGCCCGTCTCTACGTCAATCCGGGGAGCGCGACGCAAGGGCGCGGCCATCCCCGCTCGGTCGGGATCCTGGAAATCGACGCCCATGCCATCTTGGCGCGTGTCATCAGTCTGGACACCCCGGGTCAAGAAATCGTTTCAAAGGTCGTCGCGCTTCCGCTCGTGCGCTGAGACTGCTATTCTCACGGTCATGGAAAACTCGACCTTCGATGTCCGGCAGTCCGAACTCGCCTTACTGGCCCGAATGATTCCCGAACGTCATTCGGCAAGAACCTTCACGGACGCGGCGGTCTCCGATGCACTCCTGGAGGAAATCCGCCTCTGCGCGGAACGGCACCGGGCGGGACTCAGCCAGACTCCGGGCGCCCGAGTGGAAATCTTCGCGCACGGTTGCGACACGATCATGACCGGACTCGTCGGCTCCTACGGAAAACTGAGAGGCACGCGGGCGTTCGCCGCCTTCATCGCCGATACGCGCGCCCACGACTACGAGACCCAGATCGGCTATCTGGGCGAAGCGGTCATCCTGAAAGCGACGGAACTGGGACTCGGCACCTGCTGGGTCGGAGGATTCTTCGATGCCGCGGCGACCGCGACACTGGTCCGTGCGTCCGAGCACGAACGGGTCGTGGCCGTCACCCCGATCGGTTACGCGGCAGACACTCCTCGAGTCGTGGAGCGACTGATGAAGTCTTTCGTGCGCTCGCACACCCGGCTGGCGATGGATAAGCTTCTGACCTCGGAAACCCGGCTTGCCGGAATCATCCGTTGGCCGGAATGGATGGGACACGCGGTGGAAGCCGCCCGCCTGGCGCCTTCCGCGATCAACCGCCAACCGTGGCGTTTTTCGGTCGAGGGAGACATCATCACGGTCTCGTTCGAAGGAAACGAGCGTGACCACGGCATCTCCAAACGTCTCGACTGCGGCATCGCCCTGCTTCATCTGGAGGCGGCAGCCGCTCTCCATCACGTGACGGGAACCTGGGAAATTCTCAAATCGCCCCAGGTGGCCCGGTTTATTCCACGGACTTCTCACTGATATGCTTCGTCGACTGCAAAGACTCTTCTTTTCATGCTGGCTGTGCGGGATCGTCTGGATTGCGGTGGACCTCGGTCTCCCGGGCGGTATCCCCTTCGCTGCTGCTGAAGAACCAGCAACAACCAGCGACTCGGCTGCCGTTACTGAGCGGTTACAGACCGGCTGGATGCTGAACGCCTTTCCTTTCGGATTCTTCACGCCTGAGACCAGTCTCGGCGGCGGAGGCATTCTACTGGCCACGCACCGGGCAGAAGGGCTTCCCAGCACCGCACGCGCGGACACGATCTCGGCGATGCTGTTCGCGACCTTCCGGGGACAGGCGATGTTCGCGGTGGATCCGGAAATCCACTTCGACGAGGGCCGCTGGAGCCTGCGATCCACTCTCTCCGGCCGTTACTATCCGGAACGGTACTACGGCGTGGGCCCGAACACGCACAAAGACAGCCGCGAGGATTTCACGGCTCGAGGCATCCGGGGCAGCATCACGCTCAACCGCAGACTGGTGTCGTCCTTTCATGCTGGCGCCACCGTTCACGCGGGCCGTACGGACCTCGTGAAGACGGAGCCCGGTAAGCTCATGGAAACCCATCCGCCCTTCGGGGCACAGGGGGGTACACAGATCGGCATCGGACCCGTGTTCGAATGGGATACGCGTGACAACCCGTTCTATCCCACGCGGGGAAGCTACGCCAAACTGAGTTCAGTCTTCTTCCGCCGGTCGCTCGGTGGTGACTTCGACTTCACGCAAACCGCGCTCGACGGTCGGAAGTTCTGGATGCTCAAGCCGGCCCACATCTTCGCCATACAAGGGCTCATTTCATCCGGAACGGGAGACGTGCCCTTCAACTCGCTGATTCCGGTGTTGCTGCGCGGGATTCACTTCGACCGATTCAAAGACAAGACGTCCGCCCATGTGCAGGGCGAATACCGGTTTCCGATCTCGGGCCGGTTCTCAGGCGCCGCGTTTGCCGGGCTCGGCAACGTCGCTCCCGATCTGGAGGCCCTCCGCCTGGGAGGCCTGAAGTGGGCCGGCGGCGGCGGAATCCGCTATGCGCTCAATCGCCAGGAAAAGATCAACCTTCGGATCGACCTGGGTTTCAGCGCGTCGGGGGCGAGCCCCTACATTCTGTTCCGGGAAGCCTTCTGAACTTTTTGAAAGTGCGGGCCGGGAAGCCCTCACGAACCCGCCCGCCCAATAAGCCCAGTCGCCTCGCATGGTGCTCCCCATGTCACTGTCGTCCACATCCGGGAACGACGGACGTGAGCGAGCCTTGCAACCCCCATGCTACACACGAGTCCAACCCACTCGGAACTTTCTGAAGCCGGCCGTTTTTTTTCCGTTTCGCGCTCCACCTCGTTTTTCCTACACTGACAAAGTCTCTTTCGCAGTGAGTCCCGAGAACAAAAGGAGTCGTTCATGAGCTGTCCTTCTCGCGCGCCGCGTTCGCGCGCGGGCTCGCACCACCCGAGCCACTTCCCGCGCCTGCGGGGTGCATCGCTATTCGTCTTTCCGGCTCTCATTCTGCCTCTCGTTTTCGCGGCATGTAAGGGAGAGTCCACTTCCTCCCCTGTGGCCTTGGGCTGCCACGCTGACTCCTCGGTTCGTCTCATGACGAAGCAAAGTCTCCCGGCTCCCGCCTCCATCGCGAAGCTCACTCAAGAAGTCCTGCTTCTTGCCGACTCTCATGCAAAAGGCACGACACTGAAACACCGGATTCAGGAACGCTCGCAAGCACTCGTGACGTTGCTTCGTTCGGACCCGGAGCTGGTTCTCCGGACCGCACTTTCGTCAGTCCACTCCAGACGGATTCCCACGGAACATCGGGCATGCATCGAGCAGCGTCTGACGTTGGAAGGAACTCTCGAAGCACTGGTCGTCGACAGCAAAGACGCGCACTCCTTCCACTTCACGCTCACGGAAGAGTCCGGCGCCAAGTACGCGCTCTACTTCTCACGCGAATACCCGCGCCTGGAAACGGGCTCCCGGATCAGGGCGACGGGCGTGCTCCTGCCTTGTGGCGGCGTCGCGCAGCCCCATCGCACCGGAACGTCGCTGAAACCGTTCGTCGTCGAAGAGGTCTCGCCGGTCGGACTTACCGCCGTCGTCCCGAGGACATTCGGAGCTCAGTCCACCGCGGTCATTCTCGTGGGTTTCCAGGATAAGCCCTGCCCCTACACCGTCGCGGACTCGAATCGCGTGGTCTTCGGTGAAGTCAGCGATTACTTCAAGGAAGCTTCGTTTCAGCAGACTTGGCTCACCGGCTCGACCTTCGGGCCATACAACCTCGCGCTCTCGAGCAAGACATGTAGCCCTGACTCGCTTGCCGCCGCCGCGAAGACGGCGGCCCGCAATGCGGGAGTCGACCTCTCGCGCTACTCCAAGTACATGTACGTCTTCCCCAGTTCCGCATGCGGATGGCTCGGCTTGGGCTACATCGGAGGCAACCCATCGGAGTCCTGGATCAACGGCTCCTTCACGATGTTCACCGTGGCTCACGAACTGGGACACAATCTCGGCCTCTACCATTCGAACGCCCAGAGCTGCGGAACCTCCACGTTGGGCTCCTCCTGCTCCACCATCGAGTACGGAGACACCGGCGACGTGATGGGAAATCGCGTCCCGGCCCACTTCAACGCATTTCAGAAGGAACGCCTGGGGTGGCTCGGTTACGACCGTTCGCCACCGATCACGACGGTCACGACCAGCGGGACCTACTTCCTGGAGCCGTACGCGGCACAGACTTCGGGGGTCAAGGCCCTGAAGGTGAAGAAGTCCGCCGACTCGTTCTACTACCTGGAGTACCGGCAGCCAGTCGGCTACGACGCCACGTTCGCGAGCATCGGGTATTCGAACAACCTCACGCGTGGATTGCTCGTGCATACCGGATCGACGACGAACGCGAACAGCAGCCTCCTGCTGAACATGAATGCCCAGACTTCGTCCTGGTATCAGGCGGCACTCAACGTGGGACAGCTCTTCACTGATAGCCTGGCGAAAGCGACTCTCTCGCTGGTCTCGATCGTCACGGGAGCTTCAGGTGGAGCCACGGTCGACGTGTCGATCGACGGCGCTCCTCCTACGTGCGCCCGAGCCGCACCGACCGTCACACTTTCCCCGTCACAAAGCGCCTGGGTCGCACCGGGAACTCCGGTTCCTTACACGGTGACGATCCAAAACAACGACAACGCCAACTGCACGGCGACTGAGTTCAGCGTCGCCACCACGTTGCCGCCCGGCTTCGCCGGCTCGGGTGGAACGTCGGTCAACGTCGCGCCCGGGCGCAGCGGCACGAGCATGATCGAGCTTCAATCGAGCGCGACCGCGCAGCCGGGGGATTACGCATTCGGCGTTCAGACCGGGTCATCCGCCGGAAACATCCACACCGCGACCGCGCAGGGATCGTATCTCGTCGCGCAACCCGTGGGGCCTTCCGTGTCGCTCTTCGCGGATCGCGATCGGTACCTCGGGGGCGAGGAGATGTCCGTGTCCGTGCGCGTCGCTCTCAACGGCGAGCCGGCGACCGGCCTGCCCTTCGTCGTGCAGTTACATTACCCCGATGGAAGCATGGGCGAGCACAGCGGCACCACGGATGCCGAGGGTACGGCCACCTGGAGCTACCGCTTCGGCGAGTGCGCCCCCGAGGGCGAATACCGGATCGTGCTCAGCGCCGAGGCCGACGGCAAAACCGCTCAAGAGGAAAAAGTCGTGCGCTACTCGCGCAAACTCTGAGGCCGCGGCCCCGCACGCATGGCTCTTGAATTGGCTTAAGACATGCCAGTGCAAAACGGCTATGTCGCGGGGCTCTTCAACCACCTCGCGGACCTCCTCGAGATCGAAGGCGCGAATCCGTTTCGTGTCCGGGCCTACCGCAATGCGGCTCGGGTCATTGCCGCCTGGCCGGCCTCTCTCGCCGAAGAGGTGCGGCGCTCCGGGGAAGTGCCCCGTCTTCCGGGATTGGGAGCCGATCTCGCCGCAAAGACGGCGGAGGTTCTCAAGACCGGACATCTCCATGCCCTGGAGGAAACCGAAAAGCGTGTACCGCCGGAACTCGGTGAGCTTCTCGACCTCG
>CAYOWB010000063.1:5529-11076 GCA_964407515.1 uncultured Bacteriovoracaceae bacterium | reverse complement strand
TTCCCGGACTTGGCCCCAAACGCATTCTCGTTCTGAAGAAGCGCCTCCACGTCCGAAACCGCGACGACCTCAAGAGTGCCGTGGAGGCCGGCAAGGTGCGCAAGATCGGGGGCTTCGGAGAGAAGACCGAAAGGAGGATCCTCGAAGCACTGGCTGCCGTTCCGAAGCGAATCCCGTTGGCCGACGCGGAGTCCGAAGCCCTACCCCTCCTTCAATACCTGCGCGAGCATCCCGCGCACCACCGGTCGGATATCGCGGGCAGTTTTCGGAGACGCGCCGAGACCGTCGGCGACATCGACATTCTGATCGTGGCCGGAGATGGTGAGCGCGGCGCGGCTTCCATCATGAAACACTTCGTCACTTACGACCAGGTGGCCCAGGTGCTCGCCCAGGGCGAGACACGTTCGGCCGTTGTGCTTCGTTCCGGCCTACAAATAGACGTGCGCGTGGTGAAGGAGATTTCGTACGGCGCCGCACTCACTTACTTCACCGGCTCGAAGGCCCACAACATCGCGCTCCGAACGCTGGGCGTGAGAAGAAAACTCAAGATCAACGAATACGGAGTGTTCAAAGGAACACGGCGGATCGGGGGCAGGACGGAGGAAGAGGTGTACGCTTCGGTCGGGCTCCCCTACATCGCGCCCGAACTGCGCGAGGACCGCGGAGAGATCGACGCCGCACGCGCACATCGTCTGCCGCAGCTGATCGAGGAGTCGGATCTCAGGGGAGACCTGCATGCGCACACCGACGCGACGGACGGCAAGAACACCCTGGATGAGATGGTCTCCGCCGCCCGCGCACGGGGTTACGAGTACCTGGCCATCACGGATCACTCCAAACGCCTCACCATGGTCCATGGCCTCGACCCCAGGCGTCTTCGGAAGCGTCTCGCGGAGATCGACCGATTGAACGCAAAGCTTCGGGGCTTTCGCGTCCTCAAAGGCATCGAGGTCGACATTCTGGAGAACGGCCGTCTGGACCTTCCCGATGACGTTCTTCAGGAACTGGATGTCGTGGTTGCTGCCGTGCACTCGAAATTCGACCTCTCGGAGGAAAAGCAGACGGGGCGAATTCTACGCGCGCTCGACAACCGCTACGTCCATATCCTCGGCCACCCGACTGGACGCCTTCTTCCGTCCACCGCCGGCAGCCGGGGACGGTCACCCTACCGGGTGAATCTTGAACAAGTCATTCTGGGCGCGAAGGAACGGGGCTGCGCGCTCGAATTGAACTCCCACCCTGAGCGCCTGGATCTCAATGACATCGCGTGCAAGACCGTCAAGGATGTCGGCGCAAGGCTCGTCATCTCGACGGACTCGCACAGCGTGCACGACCTGGCGCAGATCCGTTACGGAATCGGGCAGGCCCGCCGGGCCTGGATCGAGAAAACGGATGTCCTCAATACGATCCCGTTCCGGGATCTGCTCCGCGCACTCAGAGACCGGCGTTCGTAAGGACTCCCGTCGCGTTCACTTCTCGATCGTCCAAACCTTCGACAGTAGGGCGCCCCTGTCGGCTCCACCAAAGAGCGCAATATCAGCCACTTATTCGCACGTAGCCGGAGGCACGACGTTTGCTCGGAAGGACGCCGCCGAGATCGGCGCGCCAGAGACTTGCTGGAGACTTGAACGATGAGAAAAAACTTTTGGACCGGAATCACCCTCCTGATCGGACTAGCGGCCTTGGCGACCATCGCGTCCGGCTTCGACGGCTACGCGGCGCAGGGCATGTTCAGAGTTCAAAGGCCGGAGCAATTCCCCGGCACCCTCAGTGACATCTACATCGGCTCGCAGCTCGCTACGATGCAGTTCACTCGCTGTCAGCACCTTCCCAATATCGACGACGTTCGCAAGTACGTGAGGCAGTACTCCGAAGAAAGCTATGAGGCCTACGAAGAACGGGTCCGTGTCACTGAACGGGAATGGAATACCAACGACCGCTTACGGGCGAAACTGTGCAGGAATTCTTGGGATATTTCGATCCGCTTCGAAGCGCAAGGCAACACTCTCTTCCTGTCGGCCTTCGACGTGAAGTGCCAGAAGACCTCAAAGTCCCGGCTTCACTGCCAGGGATGGGACCTTGAAGACTCTCCCCTTCACAACCGCCGCAAGTATGTTCTCACGATGAAAAAGGGCAGGATCGAGCGCTTCGAGCTGCATCAGGTCCCGGGAAAGAACTCCGAGACCAAACCGGGCGTGATCGCCGAGTTCCGGGCCTTCGACTGACAGCGCGGCGCTTCACCTCGGAAGATCATTTTTACTGCTGCAAAGGCCGAAAAACAGCGATAAACTCCCCTCATGTCTAAGGAAGACCTGATCCGGCTTGATGGTAAAGTAGTGGATGCGACCGGGGGCGGAACCTACAAAGTTCAGCTCGACAACGGTGTCACGATCAACGCGCGGTTAAGCGGCAAAATGAAGCACTTCAAAATCAAGATTCTCGTCGGCGACCGTGTGACTGTCGGAGTATCCCCTTACGACCCTACGCACGGCATCATCTCGCATCGCTACAAGGCGGGCGATCAGCCCCCTCCTCCGCGCTCGTAATGAGTGTGTAAGTCTCTCCTTTTCAGTCTGCGATTTTGCATACCCTTTGCATATCGGGGCCACGGGACAAGGAGACGACCCCATGAAAATGCGGCGCACGCTGGCACTGGCCGGAAGCTTCGGTTTTGGAGCGCTTACAGTATTCTTTCTCGATCGCGTGAGTGGCCGCCGGAGACGCGCCCTGTTGCGCGACAGGACTGATCACATCCTTCATTCCGGCTCCGATACTCTGGAGTCGACCTCGCGGGATATCGCCCATCGGGCACAGGGACTCTTCGCCCGGGGCCGGGATATCCTTTTCATGAGACGATTCCGGGAACGCGTACCGGATGAGATCCTCGTAGCCCGCGCCCGCGCCGCGCTCGGCCGATGCGTCAGTCACCCGCACACGATCCACGTCACCGCCCAGGACGGGACCCTGATCCTGACAGGAACCATCCTGACCAACGAGACCGAAACGCTGCTCGCCCGGCTCTCCAAAGTGCCCGGAGTGAAACTGGTGGATTGCCGGCTGCACGAATACGAATCGCCGGATCACGTCCCCTCCTTACAGGGTGGCTCGTCCTCCTAGCTCGCCATTCATGTTCATCGGCATTCGGATCCGCACGCTGCCATGCGTGCTCGTCGCGCTGGGCGCCCTTTGGATCGCCCGTCCGGCGGCAGCGACCGAGGGCCTGACGGTCGACCGGACGGTCGACCGGATCGACTTCGATGGAAACGCTCGTGTGGACGGGGATCGTTTGCGCGAGGCGATCGTAAACACGGAGGATCAGCTCTATCAGCCCGAAGAACTCGAGAACGACGGACTACGCATCGAAAGACTCTATCAGAAGCTCGGTTTCTTCAAAGCACGCGTCACGTCGGTACAGGCACGCACCTGTAACGGTGACCGCGTCTGCCTCTTCTACCGGATTGAAGAGAACAGCCCCGCGCTCGTGACCAAAGTGAATGTCGGCATGCCGCGCTCGGAGGCGCGTTCCGCCCCGGAGTCCGTCAGCCCGGACGCACTGATCGCCGAGGTCCGTCCACGCATCGGACAACGCTTCAATCACGACCAGTACCTCGGCAGCAAGGACCGCATCACCCGCACGCTGCGCATGGAGGGATATCCTTTTCCGCTACTGACGGGAGAGGCGATCTATTCACCGGAAACGAACGAGACGAGCCTGCTCTTCAAGGTGGACCCCGGCATCCGCGCCAAGCAGGGCCGTTTCCAGCTCGAAGGAGTGGACCGAGTCACCCGCGACGATGTCGCGCGCCTCTTGCCGTCCCCTTCGGACGAACTGTACTCACCGGAAGCCGCGGAGGATTTCTCGCGTGCCCTCCAGGGGCTCGATGTCTTCTCCAGCGTAACGACGAAAGAGACACTCGTGGGTGATCGCGTGGACACGACTTTTCATGTCGCTGAGCGCCCCCTGCGCCGACTGCGCTTCGGCATCGGCTTCCGGATCGAAAACTCGCGACAGGATTTTCGTTTCCGCGCGCAGTGGTCGCACCGCAACTTCCGCGGCGGACTCCGGCGACTCGATGTCGTGGCCGAACCACGTTACAGTTTTCTCCCCTCGCTCTGGCGATTAGAGCAATCAGGAGCGTCGGGAATCCTCGAAACGAGCCTCTTTCAGCCCGGGTTCCTTCATCGCCGACAAATCGGATCGATCACACTCGGGCTGACCTCGGATCTCGAGGAAGGATACCGCTGGCTCGGTCCCCATGCGGGAGTACAGCTGACCCGCGTGCTGAGCCGACGGGCAAACCTCAGCCTGGGCTACCAGTTCCGTTACTTCGCCCTCTTCGATGTCCCGACCGACTTCGTTCCCTCGGCCACGGCCCCGGTTCCGCCCGAACTTCTCTTCGCCAGAAACTACCGCCTGGGCTTCCTCCATCAACGCATCGAATGGGATGATCGCGCCTGGACGGTACGTGACAACCAGTTCGAGCCGGGAAACGGGATCTATCTCGTCATGCCGGTGGATGAGTCTTTTCCTGTCCTAGGGAGTTCCTTCACCTACCTTCGGCTCTTTCCCGAGGCACGCGCCTACCTCATGACGAGCCGAAGGTCCGTCCTCGCGTTTCGCGCGGCTTACGGACGTCTGATCGCCCTCGCAGGCCGCGACGGCTCGGAGAGCGGCGTCAATGCCTCACCGATCACGGAACGCTTCTACGGCGGCGGCGACATGTGGGCTCGGGGTTTCTACTACCACCGACTCTCTCCGCAGGTTGCCCTGCAGGACGGACGCTCCATTCCGGTCGGCGGTGAAACGACCCTGCAACTTTCCGTGGAACAGCGGATCTGGCTCACGCGCCTCTCGGGAAGATGGCTCATCGGAACGCTGTTCTTCGACGCAGGCGACGTTGCGCAGGGCGCTCGATTGAGCTTTCCACTGCATTACTCGTTCGGCCCAGGAATCCGTTACGATTCTCCGCTCGGCGTGGTGCGCCTCGACGCCGGAATGCGTCTCAATCGGCTTCAGGAGCTGGACCCGGGGCGCCAATTTGCATTTCACTTCACGCTCGGTGAGGCGTTCTGATGATTCGTCGTGGCTTGGGAATGTTCGTACTGCGCGTGATCTTCGTGCTTCTTCTGCTCTTCATCATCTTGAGCGCAGCCCTCTATATATTCGTGGAGACGGATACCGGACGGGCGTTCTTCAGCCGCGCCCTGAGCCGCCTTCTTGAAAAACGGCTGGAAGCGCGAGTCGCCGTGGGACGCATCGAAGGCAATCCGCTCCGTTCGCTGATCTTGAGCGAGATCCGGGTCCAGACCGACGACGGAAAGCTCGATGCCTTTGCGGACCAAGTCGTCACCCGCCATGAAATCACCTCTGTCTTTCCACCGCGCATCCGAGTGGACAGCATCGATGTTACCGGCGCACGGGCGACCTACTATCCCCAGGGGCCTCCCACCGAAGCCACACGGGGAGCGAAGCCAGCCGTGGCCAAAATCGCCGTGGAGGGCTCGGCGCTGGTCCTGCCGGAAGCCATGGAGTCCGTGAGGGCCGGC
>CAYOWB010000063.1:3198-5519 GCA_964407515.1 uncultured Bacteriovoracaceae bacterium | reverse complement strand
AAGCGTCCGTCGAGTCCGGAGCTCTCACCCTCGCTCTCGCGGCACCAGCCGAACTCCTTCTTCCGAAGAACGAGATCTTTCCCGTCGGGTCGGCGCGCTTCCACGGAAGCCGACTCCGCGTGACTTACACCCGCGCACGGGGACAGGACTTCGCCCTCCGCGTGAAGGCCAACGGGATTTCCGTGCCAGATCTCGCGCGACTGACGGGAACCCCCTCCCCCGAGGGTTGGGACGGATGGATTCGCGCGGACCTTCAACTCACGGGCAGCACATCCCGTTGGAAGATGCAGGCGGACGCGAACGCGACGCGACTCAAGGCGCCCACGGAATTCCCGCAGCCGACCTCCGCCACCCAAGCCGTGCTTCGCGCGGGCGCGATCTATGACTCCCGCATCATGAATGCCAGCGCGAACCTCAGACTCCAGGACGCACGTGTCTTCGTCGCTCATCCCCTGACTTTTACGGCCCGAATGCGGCTTCCTCTCGCACGCCTCCTCGAACTCGGACCCGACGCGGTTCTTCACTCCCCCTTGGAATGGAGCGCACGACTGCCCAGAACGGTAATCTCGCGCTTCGCGACCGAAGGCCGTTGGATCGGACACGGAACGCTCGCCCATCCAAGAATCGCGGGCACAGGAACACTGGGCACGCCCAGGGCAGTGGAGCTCGCGCATTTCCGGCTCGAACACGATCCGGAGATCACCGTCTTTCAAGTCCGCGCCACGGACGCGCCGGTCGCCCCGGTGGTCAACTCGCTTCAGAAGTCGATTGGAATGCGGGAAGGCCTGCTTTCGGGCGACTTCCGCGCGGTTCGCAACTCCGGACAGTGGACCTATGAAGGACATGGAACTTTCTCCGCGCGCGATATCATCATTCCATCCGCCTTCATTCGTTACGACCGCGCGGAGCTGGCCGTCACGGAGAGTTTTCCTGCGCCGCGGATCACCCTTACCCTCTGGCGTCACGGAGGAACGCTCGTGGCGCAAGGAACTCCCGATGAACTGGGCGTGAGTCTCCAGAACTTCACCGTTTACGAAGGGCCGACGCTTGAAATCGCCGGCACGGGACGCGGAACCTTGACTCTCAAGCATCAGCCCGACGGTCCTGCTCCGGTCCGCTTCGACGGAAACGTCTTCGCCTCATCGGCGGAAATCCGTCTCCGGGACGGAAGCGCCAAGACATCCGTGGAATCACTCGACCCCCTGGAAGACGTGCGCATCGAGGGAGTCCCGGTGTTGGAACACAAGGGCGCGCCCGAAGACGACGACGCCATACTCATGGGCATGCTCCGAGTCTCGGCGCCGCGGAACGCGTGGGTGCGAGGAGATAACGCTCGCGTGCAACTACGCGCGGACCTGGCCCCGGGACTCGACCGCGAGGGCGAGGTCTATCTCGAAGGCTTTGCGCAGGCACTCGAGGGATACTTCAACTTCCTCAATCGACGAATGGACATCCGCTACGCGCGCGCCACGTTCTCCGGCCCTCCGGAAGACGCCTCCATTACCGCGGCCGCGGTTCACTCGACGCTGGCGCGCGATGTCGTGCTTGAGGCGAACGGCCCGATCCATGATCCGCAGGCCCGACTGAGCAGCGAACCCGCGGGTTACTCGGAAGCGGAGTCACTACGAGCCCTGCTCACAGGCGACCCGGAAGGCGCGGACGCCCCAGTGATGGAGTCCTCCGGAGCGTTCGGTAGCGCGGCCGCAGGGCTCCTCCTCGGTCAGCTGGCAGAGCGACTTGGACCGCAACTTCCCATCGACCTTCTGGCTGTAACGGAACGCCCCACGACGGATTCGCAGTACGACCCGACCCAGACCACGACCCAAATCGAGGTAGGCAAGTACTTGTCCCCACGGCTCTTTGTGAAATACGGCCGGAGCCTCGAAACGTCCGCCACAGCCGAGGCCGCGAACCGAGTCAGCCTCAGCTACCGCCTGACCTCCCGCTGGTCCGCGGTAACCGCCTTCAGTGATGTGGGCGCGAGTGAGTTCGAGTTCCAGTGGGCGATGCTCTATTGACCGACGGGAAACGGCGGCTTGCCTTTTCCGGGGGACCGGACTATACCGAACCGTATGGGTCGACTATTAAGGATCATCGGTCTCTTTTCTCTACTATCGGTTTCATGGACGATGGCGGAAGCCAATGTGCGCGTGAAAACGCCCACGGGTCTCCCCGCCCGCGACCAAGCCTTCTACGAAGAGTACTTCCCGGGTTATGCCGAGCTCTGCGCCGGCCCTTGGCTCCAGACAAACTGGATCTGGAAAGTGATCCCGGGACCGGGCGGACACTCCGTGATGTACGTCAAAGGACTCTGCAAAGAC
>CAYOWB010000063.1:1002-3181 GCA_964407515.1 uncultured Bacteriovoracaceae bacterium | reverse complement strand
CTTCCTATCCACGAGTGAAGCTTTGCGATGGCGACTTCCCTGCTCCCGACTTCGCTCATACCGGCGTCGGACTTAGCGCCGACGGAGCCTTCAAGAATATCGGCGTGTCAGCTACTCCGGGACGCGAGATCTTTTTCCACGGCGGTGTACCGAAAGGCGGACGCATCACCGAAGCGTCGATGCGTCGACTGAAGGATGAAATCCGCCGTCTGCGTGTATTTGAGAACGTCACGATGAGACCGATGTGGGCCGAAGGAAAAGCGAGCAGTACTTCGACACGATGTTCATCTCAGGCTTCGGCGCCGACTACGCCATGGACCACGAGCGCTCACTCTACTGCCTGCGCATTCCGCTCCATCGCACTTCTCTTGAACAGATGCGCGACTGGCTGAACGCACGCAATGACGGCATTCGTAAGACGGAGTATCACTGGAACGTCGTCACGGACAATTGTTCGCATCTCACGCACAACACGCTGGCGTCCGCTTCGCTTGTTCCTCCCAAGCGCACCGGAAAGCGGTTCCGGCTAAAGGACAAGAGCGCGCCGTTCGACGACCTCGTGGCAATCGCGGACGCCGCGTTCCATGCGGAGTTCGACTGGTGGTCCGCGTTCCGCAACCCGACTTTACGCAAGGGCATCGACCTCTTCGACCAGATCCTTCCCACTCCGGGCGTCGTCGTCGACTTCATTCCCAAGAACACGCGCAATGACGTCTTCGACCTGGACAACGATGCGCCGTGGTTCTCGCCCACCCCGGATGTCCACAAGAACGGCTACAAAAAGAAGTTCCGTCGTTTCTACACGGAGTCGCGCTACACCTCGCTCGGAAAGAGCCTGGAGATCTGGCGTGACCGCTACATCGCAGCCCGCGACGGCTACCGCCGCGCATTGGCGGACGGCACGATCCGGGCGAAACAGACGGCGCTTTCGGCCAAGGACCGCGTGACGGCCTGGCAGTTTGAGCGGTTCATTCACTCCTACGGCGTGTTCATCGAGCGGACTGCGGCAGAAGCCGAGGCGGCGCTTGAGGCTTATCGGGAGTTTTCGGCCCGCTGAGTGCGAGGCGGGCTGCGTGCGGGTGTTCGCGGGGAGCGCATGGAGGTCCGACGTGCGTCCGGGGGCTCGCGGGTGAGCGATTTGGCGCAGGTGCGGTGTTTCTTACGCAGGAGTGAACCGCCCTGAGCATAGGCGCCTGCCTTTTACAGTTCTTTTACCCCTGGGCGGGCGTCCAAGCCGTACGATCCGGTCTATGACACCTACGACTCTGCCCACACCGAAGCCCCGACTCCTACTGACCGCCGTTTTCGGACCTTACGCCGTCGATGACGCCTACGGCCGCAGCGAAAACAAGATGGAGCTCTTCCACAATCAGGTCACGCGCGAGCAGGGCGTGTTCTCCTACCGCTTTCATCATCACAGCTACGGTTTGTACATGCTGGCCGAGAATCTCCAGGTGCCTACCACGGTCCTCGACTTTCCGAAGTTCGCGGATTTCGAGAAGGAACTGGCGAACGGCCAGTACACCCACGTCGGCATCAGCTTTATCGTCCCTAACTTCGCCAAGGCGAAGCGCATGGCGGAGTACGTCCGCGCCCGGTATCCCAAAACGCAGATCATCCTCGGGGGCCACGGGGTCAACATCCCGAACATCGAGAAGATGATCCCCTGCGATGCGATTTGCCGCGGAGACGGCATTTCGTTCCTTCGGAAGTATTTCGGGGAGCGGACCGACCGCCCGGTCAAGCACCCGATCATGCACAGTTCGTTCGACCGCAAGGTCTTGGGCGTACCGCTTCCCCGTACGTCGGGCGTCATCATTCCGGGCGTGGGATGTCCGAATCGCTGCCGCTTCTGCTGCACGACCCATTTCTTCGGGGACTACACGGGGTTCCTGAATACGGGCCGTGAGATCTTCGACGTATGCCAGGAGTACGAGCGCAAGCTCGGCGTGACGGACTTCGGCGTGTTGGACGAGAACTTCCTGAAGAAGCCCGAGCGGGCGCGCGAGCTCGTCGCGCTGATGGAAGAGCACGACAAATACTACACATTCGCCATCTTCAGCTCGGCCGAAACGCTCACGGGGCTTGGCGATCTGGATCTGCTGGTGCGCATGGGCGTCCAATTCGTCTGGATCGGAATGGAATCGCGGCGCGAGGCTTACGAGAAGAACAAGGGTGT
>CAYOWB010000063.1:0-992 GCA_964407515.1 uncultured Bacteriovoracaceae bacterium | reverse complement strand
GATCGAGAAGTGGTACGGCAGCGTCCACGCGCTCAAGGGTGTCGACTTCCACTGGCTCGTGCGTTCGCTTCGCGTCCGGGGCATCAGCGTGATGGCGTCAGCCATTCTGTTCCTGGAACATCATGACCACGTCACGCTCTGGGAAGACGCGGACTTCGCGATTTCGGTGAACCCAGATTACCTGCAATTCATGCAGCTCGGGCCGATGCCGGGCACGAAGCTCTATGAGGACTACGAGCGCCAGGGCCGGATTCTGGAAAACATCCCGTACGAGGAAAAGCACGGGCAGGATCAGATCTGGTTCCGCCATGATATTTTCAGCCGTGAGGAGTCCCGAGAGATCCTGCGCGCGGCATTCCGTCGCGATTACGAGACCAACGGTGCTTCGTTCCTGCGCGCGGCCATGACGACGCTAATGGGCGTGCGTTACTGCCGCAATCACGCGGACGCGCGCGTGCGCCGGCGGGAGAAGAGCTTTGTCTTGGCTGGCGACCTGCGCCTGTTGATGGTCTCTTCGCGGATTCTTTCAGAGAACGACGCCACCACGGAGCTCGTGGACCGGATTGAACGGGAGTACGAAGATCTGTATGGAGTTCCCACCTGGGGAATTCGGGCCAAGCAAGCCGCGGCTGTTGTCTTTGGCTTGATTGAGTGGGCGCGGATTCGTACGGTGGGCGACACGAGGCAGCCAGGCATGCAGGTCATGAGATACGGCTGGAAACTCCGACGTGTCCGAGCGCCTTATCGCTGGGTACGCGCGGCGTTCCGCTGGGTGCGAGGTCTGAGCGGGCTGCGCGATTCCGCCGTGACCGCGGGCGCGGAGTAATAGGGCCCGCGCGGGTCCTCGCTGGGTGTAAGCACGGGGTATGGGGGGCTTGGGCTCGGCTGAGTCGTGGTTCTGCGTGAGTCGTGGTTCTGCGTGAGTCGTGGTTCTGCGTGAGTCGTGGTTCTGCGTGAGTCGTGGTTCTGCGTGAGTCGTGGTTCTGCGTGAG
>CAYOWB010000062.1:0-16307 GCA_964407515.1 uncultured Bacteriovoracaceae bacterium | reverse complement strand
GCAGACGCCTTGATCTTCCCAATCGCGTCGCTCATGGCGGACATGGCTTCGTTGCCCTTCACGGCTTGGCTCTTCGCATTGCCTGCCAGCACGTTGGCCTGGTTGGCATTGTCGGTATTCTGCTTCACCATCGAGGCCATCTCTTCGAGGCTGCTCGAGATTTCCTCGAGCGAGCTCGCCTGTTCGTTGGCTCCCTGAGCAAGGCTTTGGCTTCCGCTGGAAATCTGCGTACTCGCCGAAGTGACCTGCTCCGCCGATTCCGATACCTGAATCAGGGCCTGCTGAAGCGCTTCGGCCGCCGTATTCACGTTCGTCTTGATGGCAGCGTGGTCACCCCGATATTCGCCGGTGACGCGAGCCGTGAGGTCTCGCTCCGCCATCTTCTCGAGGACCTTCGCGGCCTCGTTGATCGGCTGCAAGATCGCATCGAGCGTGTGGTTCACGCCATCCACGATCTTCGCATAGGCCCCCTCGTGCTTCGAAGCATCGGCACGAGTGTTCAACCGGCCTTCCACCGCCGCCGACGCCAGAACGCCGGTGTCTTCGATCAGGCGATTCACGGCGTCGATGCACTTATTCAAGTTCACCTTGATGTTATTGAACTCACCGTTGTAGTTGTCCGTGATCTTATCCGGGATATCACCCTTGGAGATCCGGTCGACATACTCGGCGGAGACCGTCAGCGGCCCCACCACCGCATCCAGAGTTTCGTTCACCCCTTGGACGATTCCGCGGAATTCGAAATTCGTGTTTTCCGCGTCACCTCTGGCCTTCAGCTGGCCGGCTTTCGCTGACTCGGACAGCTTCTTCATCTCTGCGAGCAAGAACGAGACGATGCTCGTAATGTTCCTGGAGAGGAAGAACGCCGCCCCCAGCCCGATGGCAATTGCAACGAGCAGAAGAATGACTGCCGTGGTCTTCGACCGCTTCGCGAGGGCAGAGTTTTCGGCCGAGCGCTGGTCCGCCCGCTTGATTACCGTAGTCGCTACCTTTTCGAGGTTCTCCTGAACGACACGGGCGATCTTGGAAAGGTCACTGGCATAGATCTCATGCAATACCACTGCCGTCTTGCCCTCCAAGGCGGCCTTGGTGATCGTCGGTACGCCTTCAGAATACGTTTCGAACTGCTTTTCGGTATCTTCAATCAGCTTCACGAGCTCCTCAGCGCCTACGACGCCGGTGTAGACCTTCTTGACCTCTGCCAAGCCTGTACGGACTTCCGACAGGCGCGTCTTAACTCGGTTGGCGTATTCCGGCTTGTCCTTGTCGCTGACTAGCGCGATGTCACGCAGATTCAGACGGAGTCTCTGAAAGTCGGACTCCAGCTGGTACATCTTTCCGAGCGGAATGACGTTTCGCTCGTACATAATCGTGTCGAACTCGTCGATTCTCGTGATATCCCGAATCCCCATCACGCCGATGGCCACCATCAGCACCATGAGGACACCCAAAACGGCCGATACCTTCGCGCCTAGCTTCATTGTTTTCAACATGACGTTCCTTTCCTTCCTTACGCAGTCGTGACTTTTTCAGTTTGTCCGGCGGCAGAGAGCATCTGCGCCGTTTCTTCCCCAGTGAGAACGCAATCGATATCGAGAAGGATAACGACCTTCTCTCCCACTTTTCCCATTCCCAACATGAACTCGGTGTTAATCTGAGTTCCGAACGAGGGTGCCGCTTCGAGCTGATCCTGCTGGATATCGAGGACCTCCGATACATTATCGACGATGACGCCGATGGTGATGCTCGAGTCGGACAGCCGCACCTGCACGACGATGATGCAGGTCTTCAACGTGTCTTCCTGCTTGGGCAGCGCAAACTTCGCCCGCATATCAATTACCGGAATCAGTTTGCCGCGCAGGTTGATCACGCCTCGGACGAAGGCCGGCATACGTGGAACACGAGTCACCCCCATGATTCCGATGATCTCCTGCACCTTAAGGATCTCCAGCCCGTACTCCTCATCCGCAAGTCTGAAGGTGAGGTACTTCCCCGGCTTTGCCATGGTCGTTCCTCCCTTCCGCGCACCTTCTGTTTTCGCTGTTAACTCACTCATCCCTCGTCCCCTTTCATTGGTTAAGCACACAAAGTCTTGATGACGGCCCCGACATCCAGGATCAGGCCGACATTGCCGTCCGGCATGATCGTTCCGCCGGAGATCCCGGGCACGTTCTTCATCGACCCGCCAAGCCCTTTGATGACGAACTGCTGCTGTCTCAGGATTTCATCCACCAGAAGTCCGATGCGCCGATTATCTTCCTCGACGACCATCACGATGCCTTTCTCGGGGTCATCCTGAGCCTGAGGCACGCTATAGAAGCGGCCCAGCCGGAAGAGCGGTAGTATCTCGCCGTGTAGGTTAAGCATCTCCGCACGCTTTCCGGAGGCTGTCACGAGTTGAGCGGCGGAGGCGCGAACCGAGCGGATGATGGAATACGTCGGAACCACATAGCGTTCCCTTCCGACGGCGACGACCATTCCCTCGATAATCGCGAGTGTATGCGGAATCCGAATGCTGAAGAGCGTTCCCTTTCCGATCGTGCTCTGAATGTCGACCTGTCCGTGAAGCTCCTCGATGTTTCGTTTTACGACGTCCATTCCGACGCCACGACCCGAGACATCGGTCACCTTTTCCGCCGTGGACAATCCCGGATGAAACACGAGCATCTGCACCTCGTGGTCAGTCAGCTGGGCATCCGCCGAGACAATTCCCTTCTCCACCGCCTTGGCGAGCAGCTTGTTCCGGTCAATTCCTCGGCCATCGTCCTCGATCTCGATGCAGATGCTGCCGCCCTTGTGGAACGCGCGAAGCGCCACGGTGCCGTGCTCGGGCTTCCCGGCCAGCAGGCGCTCCTCCACTGTCTTCTCGATCCCGTGATCGATTGCGTTACGGACCATATGGACCAGTGGATCCCCGATCTTATCGGCGACCGTCTTATCCAGCTCCGTGTCCTCGCCCAGAAGCTTCAGCTCGACTTTCTTATCGAGCTTCTTGGAGACGTCGCGAACGATGCGGCTCATCTTTCGGAAGGTGTGACGAATCGGAACCATCCTCAGTGACATTCCAATCTCTTGGAGCGTCCGGGTCAGCTTATTCAACCGGTCCAGGTGTTTGAAGATCAGCTGCCCGGCGCTAATCGCCTTTAGCTCCGCGGACTGAGCGACCATGGTTTCGGAAATCACGATCTCACCGATCACGTCGATCAGCCTGTCCAGCTTCTCGGCATCCACCTTGATTCCGTCGCGCACCACCGCCGCAACGGCTTGGCTCTGATCGTATTCGGCTCCGGGTCGCGCCTCTGGTGTAAGCGAGGGAGCTTTGACCGTGCCGGTCTGCTCTTGCCCCTGAATCCGGGCCACGAGTGAATCCACTTGCTTCGCTGCTTCAGGCGTATCCGGACTCTTGCCCTGGCGCACTTCATCGGTCATGCGTCGAATCGCCGTGACGGCGTCGAAGCACACAGCCGCCACATCACCTTCGAATGCCGACTTTGCTTCCCGGAGCTGATCCAGGACATTTTCGACAGCGTGCGCGAGACGCTCAAGACCGGTGAACTGCATGATCGCCGACGCACTCTTCACCGTGTGAAAGGCCCTGAAGAGCGCATTGAGTGCCTCCAGATCCGATGCATTTCGCTCAAGCGCGAGGAGATTTGTGTCCATCACCTCCAGCTGATCGGATGCATCCGATACAAAGTCTTGAAGAAGTCCCTGGTCAATGATCACGGCCTGAGGTGCTGGAGCCGGAGCGTCGTCAGACTTTCCGGAGGCAATCGTCTGGTCCACCTCCTGCTCAATGGCTCCGGTGTCAAACGCGACATTCCGGTCCTGCAGAAGCGCAGCGACGAACTTGACGACCGTGTCGTTGCAACGCAGGAGCAGGTCCACATTCTTGCCGGACAGTTCAATGCGCTTATCGGCGACCAGTACGAGCAGATTCTCTACGCGATGGCACAGCTTGGAAAGTGATTCGAAACCAACCGCTGCGGCGGACCCCTTGATGTTGTGAAAGAGTCGGAGGATCTTTTCTCTTGAAGAGTCGTCTTTCGGGTTCGACTCGAGCCTGATGAAACTTTCTTCGGCGGCCGCGAGCAGGTCCGCCGCTTCGTCGAGAAAGCCCTTCTGCAGTTCGAGCAAAAAGTCATTCTCACTCGTCATAAGAAAGTTCCATCCATCCTTTCAGTCTCAGAGACAACATCGGCACCGTCATGAGAAACCTTCGGGCTCCGGGGAGATTTCACAAATCCGCGACACCTCCCGCACGATTCCATCAGGCTGCCTTCGTTTCCGGATCAGTCGTCAACTCGATGTAGAAATCGCCTGAGTCAGAGGTATACGGGATGATGACTGACGGCTTTGCCGAGGAGGGCATCACCTCAAGTTCCTTCCCGTGGACAACCGTCGGGATTGCCTGCTTGATCGCGAATCCTTTCTCGTTCAGGGAAATTTTTACCTGTCCGAGAATGATATTGAGCAACTCGGCTGCTCCGTCGCGGATCTCGGGCTTCATTTCGGTGTACTCCGTCGAAAGCATCCGAGACATGAGCTTCAGATAAGTGGGCTCAGGGAAAGCAAGAATCAGCGCCCCGTGAAACGGCGCACTGACAAGTCCCACCGTGGCGGCGATGGCGATTTGCGGAGTGGAGGACTCCCCGCGCTTGAACGTCTTCCCCGGGACGCATTTCGTGTTCGTCGAGACCTGGAGGGTGTTGATCGTGGCCTCGAGAGTGGTGTTTAGAAACTCGAGAGTCCGTTTTCGTCCGGGCGCCTTTCCATAAGCTTCCAGCAGTTCGTCCATGCTGGAGAAGTTTCGGAAGATGCGCTCAAGTCCCTGTTCACGCACGAACTTGGCCACTTCTGGGCGCGCGATGAATCCGATTCGGGTTTCACCTTGCGTTGCTGAGCTGAAAGCACGCGTGAGCGTGCGGAGCGCATTATGCGAAACACCCTCTGCGTCCGGCAGTGAAAAGGCGATGATTGCCCTTGCCTCGGGGCTTTGCTTCAGAAGCTCCAGGCACTTCTTCGCGTCATCATCTGAAAACATTGTTCCATATGACTCAAGGAGGACGTAATCCTTCTCCAGAATTATCCGCACGCTCATGCTGCATACATCGAGTGGGATGCTTCAGCTCTTGAGCCTGGAGGAAGGATTCCTCATTTTCTTCATGAAGGTTTCACTTCCTGCGAGGCGGGGCTTGTCCTGCTGTGATTCCTCGGAAAGCTGCTGCTTTGGGAGCTCCAGCGCAAAGCAGGTGTTTGTCGAGGTGGGATCAAGAAAGAGCTCACCCTGATGAGCCTCAATGATCCCACGGGAGATACTGAGTCCGAGTCCCGTGCCTTCTTTCGATGCTTTCGTAGTGAAGAAGGGTTCGAAGATCTTCTGAACATACTCCGCCTTGATCCCGTCGCCGCTGTCGGTGACCGAGATCCTAACACCATGCCCCATATCCACGGCGTGTAGCCGCACCCACTTCTCCTCGCGATCAACGACCGCATCATGCGCATTGCTCAGGAGGTTTACGAGCACCTGGCTGATCTCGATCGGCCGACACCAAATCCTGGAGGATCCGGACCGATCGACCAGCTGGAGCTCAATTCCGCTGGCCTGAAACCGCTCGAGGCACTGTTCAACCGCATCCTCAAGGAGGCACCTCACGGAGCAGGCCTCCATCGCCTCCTGAGACGACTGCAAAGCGAGACTTCGCATACTCCTGATAATGTTGGTGATCCGCTGAACCGTCTTCTCCATGCGTTCGAGGAGCTGATGAGCTCTCACGCGCTCTTGGTCGGATACGGCCGTGTTGCCCAGCAGATCTCGCAGCTGTTCCATTCGTCCCGAGATCACCGAAAGCGGATTGCTGATCTCGTGTGCTATTCCGCCCGCCATCCTTCCTAACGCTAAGAGTGGAGCCGAAGCTGCGATCAATTGATGCTGCTGCCGAATGGCACCCTCCGCCTCTCGCTGTTGAGACTGGCGCATGAGCGCCTTTTTGACGGCGCCGATCAACGTTTCTCGGTCAACAGGCTTTTCCAGAAGGTCCGCCGCTCCCAGCCGAAGCGCTTCGAGCGCCTTGTCCTTATCCGCGAATCCCGAAAGGAGAATGAATGGAAGATCGACGCCCGAGGAACGGACTTCTCTCAAAAGCTGCAACCCGTCCATGTCTGGCATCGTGATGTCACTCAAAACGAGGTCCACGCTGGTGTTGCTCAATACACGGGAGGCTTGAACGCCGTTCTCCGCCAAGACCACTCGATGGACTTGGGGAAGGAGGATTCTCTCCAGAAACAGCCGAGTGTCGCGATCGTCTTCAACGATCAGCAGAGTCTTTTGAAATTCCATTCTTCATTAGAATAGAAACTCTGCTTGGAAAGAAGGTTCACGGGTCTTTAAGTAAAATTGAAGAATCCCCGACGGAAATCAGCCTAGTGCTTACCCGTCGAGATCTGGAGCTGCCGCTCCTTAATGGTATTGATTGACCGCTCGAGTGACTTGAACGCCCGCTCCAACTTCTCAACACCGGGCGACTGGGGACGCTCCTCCTGGTAGATCTCGAGGGCTCGCTCCATCAAGCCGTGCGTGATCGAAAGTGAGTTCATCAACGAGTGCAGGACGGTGGATTCAGAATTCATAATGGCTCCCCCCAGAAAATTAGCAGACAGCCCTTACCGAGCCAATTGTCATTATTCTGTGATAGATATTTTAAGAAATGCGAAATTCCGGCGTCTTCATATTCCACTGGTAAACTTCACCTTCTTTTGACATTTATTCTCGTAACCTAGTCACCTCTTAATACAGGGTTTTGACGACTTGCACGGAGGTAAAGCCGTTTATGAAAGCCGGGTATCAACACAAGGTCCTCATCATTGACGATGAGCTGGAACATAGCCGTTTCATCGAAGAAATCCTTCCCGAAGGATTCCGGGCGATCATCGCCACCAACGGCGAGGATGGCGTGCGACTGGCGAGACAGGAATCGCCCACGGTGATCTTACTCGACATCGCCATGCCGAAGATGGACGGGCTCGCCACCTGCATGGCTCTCCGCAACAACCAGGCGACTCGCGATATCCCGATCATCATGCTGACGGCCGCGAACGATAGCGAGAATAAAACGAAAGCGTTCAGCCAAGGCGCCGATGACTTCGTGACCAAACCGATCCGCGTGAAGGAATTGGTTGCCCGCATTCTCTCTAAAGTCCGCCGCGTCGAAGAGCGAAACAACATCACCGAGCGCCTCCACTGCGGCAACATGACACTCGACTTCGGAAAGATCGAGGTCCGCATCGACGATGAAGTCATCCCGATGAGCGTTCTTGAATTCAACATTCTCTCTTACTTCGCCAAGAACCTCGACCGCGTGGTCAGCAGATCTCAGCTGCTCGAGGCGATCTGGCGCGACTCCGTCGTGTCCGCCCGCACGGTAGACACGCACATCGTTTCTCTTCGCAAGAAGATCAACGATTCCGACTATACCCTGAAGACAGTGTATGGCGCCGGCTACGTCATGAAGACGAAAGAGAGCGAGGTCCGCTTTCGTAGAAGCGAACCCGCCCTCTGCGAATCGCCCGCGTTCTAAGCGCTCCTCCGACGAGGAGAATCATTGAAACCTTGCAAACAAGCGCTCCGCCCGACTCGGCTCCACCAGCCGGTCGCGGAGCGTTTGTGCATTTTGCCCCATGGCCTGCTCGTGAAAGACCGGCTTGTGTGTTTTGTAAAACACTCCAAGCGGTATCCGCTCGCTCTCCTGCATCGCTAGTTTGAGCGCTGCCCAACGATCCGCCGGATCATGGGACTCATCCAGCTTGTAGCAGTTCTTCTTGTAGTACTGATACGTATGGACCTTATCCCACGTCACACAGGGCTGAAGAACGTTTACCAGGGAAAGTCCGCGATGCCGGATAGCTTCCCTTAAGAGCTGTACGAGGTGCTCATTCTCCGCCGACATCCCCTGTCCGACGAACGAGCAATTCTGGGAGATCGCTAACGCCAGAGGATTGAGAGGCGCCATAATGACCCCCTCAGGCGCCAACGGCGCCTTCGTACCTGGAGCGGTCGTCGGGGATGGCTGCCCCTTCGTTAGGCCATATGTCCGATTGTCATGCACGATGACCGTCATGTCGGGATTGCGCCGAATGGCATGAAGCAAATGGTTGCCCCCTTCGCCATAGATACCGCCTTCGCCACCGTGAACGATAACCGTGAGATCGCTCGCCGCCGTCTTCGCGGCGGAAGCGGAAGTCACCTCACGGCCGTGAAGCCCATTGAAGGTGTTGGCACGCAGATAATGCGGCAGCTTAGGCGCCTGACCGATCCCACTCACGAACAGTACCTTCTCGGGCGGAAGGTCGAGCTCGACGAGCGCCTGCTTCACCGCTTTGAGGATACCGAAGTTTCCGCAACCGGGGCACCAGGCGTTCTCGACCTTGCTGGCATAGTCTTCCAGTTTCACCGTATTCATCCGAAAACCTCCTGCTCAAAACGGGCGACAAGTTCTGCCACCTCAAATGGACGGCCATCATAGCGATTCAGCGTCACATCGATCCGCCTTTGCGTCGTCTCCGATATCAGCGAACCCAGCTCCGATACGACATTCGCCTCGACCGCCACGAGTCTGCGCGACTTTCCGAGTGCGGCTCTCAAATCATCGACGGGCAAGGGCCAGAGCTGAGTGAAGTGCAGATGAGCGAAATGTTTCCCACGCGCAGCAAGCGCCTCGCGTACCTCTTTCAGGGTCTCGTAAGTGCTCCCCCAGCTCACGACGCACACTTCGGCGTCCTTCTTCCCTTCGATTTCCGGGAGGCGAGCCTCGGCGGCGACAGTCTTGGCCTTCATAAGCCTCTTCTTCGCCATTCGTTCAGCGATCTCTGCCGATTCCGTCAGATGCCCTTCCTCATCGTGCTCGTCTGAGTCCGCGACCACCACGTGCGATGAAACGCCGGGCGCGGCCATCGGAGAGATCCCGTTGGCTGTCTGCTCGTAACGCCGGTAAGCCGGCATCCGCGCGAGCTCTTCCGTCGAAAGGAGATGCCGGCCGCTGTTCAGTCCGGCGACCGAGAACCTTTCCACGACGGCCTGTCCGTCTTGCAACATCTGGTCAGTCAGGACGAAGACCGGAACCTGGTACTTCTCCGCAAGGTCGAAGGCGCGTGCCGTGACCGGGTAGCAATCCGAGATGTTCTTGGGTGCCAGAATGATCCGAGGAAAGAAGCCGTGGCCCGCATGCAACGCGAGCTTAAGATCTCCTTGAGCCGTCTTCGTGGGAAGCCCTGTCGCGGGCCCGGGTCTCTGCGCCAAGACAATCACAGCAGGGCTCTCGATCATGCCCAGCAGCGAAACGCCTTCCGTCATCAAACAGAAGCCCCCGCCCGACGTGGCAGTCATTGAACGGGCACCAGCGTATGAAGCGGCAGCCACCATATTGATGGCCGCTACTTCGTCTTCGGCCTGATCGAAGACGGTCCCGGTCTCATGCGACCACCTCGCTAGCGCGGTGAGCGTGCCGCTCGCGGGACTCATCGGGTAGCCCGCGACATAACGAACCCCTCCCGCAAGAGCGCCCAGCGCGATCGCTTCGTGTCCGGCGATCCACATCCGCTCGGCAGTCCGATCCAACGGACGCCCCATCCGCCCTTCGGCTTTCCAATCCCGGACTGCCTGAATTCCCAAGTCGATTGCCTTCTGGGCCGAATCGTCCATGCGGATATGTCTCAACGACTTCTGGATCTCCTCGCGACTCGCCCCGAACAACGTTCCGAGCGCCGCTACCGCGACAGTTCCTGCCGCCTTTGGCGATCCGGCAGTGGCTGCGAGCGCATCCAAACTGAACGGAGCCCGGAACGGATGATCCCACTTTCCTGATACGATGACCATCCCATGCTCTCCGACCTTCGGGCCGAACTCTTGGACGGCAGGCTCCGAAAGAGCGACGAGCACATCGACGCGATCCACATAGCCGTGCGCAGGCCGGTCAGAACACCTGAGCTGCGAGAAGTTCAATCCGCCGCGAATTCTGGATTCAGCGTCGGTGTGAGAGTAGACGTGATACCCCATCCTGCACAGGAGCATGCCAAACGAGTCGGCAATCGTCTGCATGCCTTGGCCGGCCGCACCGGCAATCCTGATATTCCATTCCATTCGATTCGCTCCTTTTGCCCTCGCCAGCCCGTAGGAGTCATTTGTTCACGAAGCGAGTGATGTCAATGCGACCCCGATGAAAATCGCGATATAAGCTCTTAAAATCAAAAAATAATTCCTTTGCACTTTTCAGGTCATGCCGCGCGGAGCCCCGATCGTTAACAATCAAGGATTTTGTGCAGCCGTCCGCCATTCACGGTGCTTTTCACCTATCCGCAAAAGAGCTATGGTGTGTCGCACATGATCACCGGACACGACATTTTTCTGGTTCTCTTCCTCGTCTTTCTCGAAGGCATTCTGTCGATCGATAACGCGCTTGTTCTCGCCCTACTGGCTCGCGGACTGCCACCCGAGCAACAGCGTAAGGCGCTCACATACGGGCTGGTCGGCGCGATGGTCTTCCGACTTCTCTCACTCAGCATCGTATCCCTGCTGCTCTCTATGAACTGGGTGAAGTTCGTGGGTGGCGGATACCTGGTCTTCATCGCCGTCAAAAATCTTTGGTTCGGCGACAAACACGAGCACCACGCCAAAAAGACGGGAGCCGCGCACTTCTGGAAAACCGTCCTGGTGATCGAGCTGACGGATATCGCGTTCGCGGTCGATTCAATCCTGGCCGCGGTCGCCTTGACACCGAAATTCTGGGTAGTCTTCACAGGCGGAATTCTGGGAGTCATCACCATGCGGTTCGCCGCCAGTGTCTTCATCAAGGTGCTGCACCGGTTCCCCACCTTTGAAACGACGGCTTATATGCTGGTCTTCGTGATCGGCGCCAAAGTCATCATCGAAGGCTTGAAGCTTCCGGGCGTGAACTTCCATTCGGCGTCCAGCCCTTCGTTCTGGATCTTCTGGGGCCTGATGGCCGCATGCTTGGTCTATGGTTTCAAGCCGAAGGTCGAGACTTCCCGCCCTCAGGCGGAAACAACGGGAACCTAGCCTCAAAAAGGTTTCCCTTCCCGGCCACGCTTTCGATCAACGTCACGTCGCCGCCATGCAACTGCGCGATCTGCCTTGAGATATAGAGCCCCAGGCCAAGCCCGCCTAATCTTGCCGTCCGTTGCGCCCGCTCAAACGGGCGGAAAATTCGATGGCGATCCGTTTCAGCCAACTCCGGCCCCTGGTCACGAAAATGGACGATGGCTTGTCCGCCCTGCTCAAACAGCCGAATGAAAACCGTTCCGCCTTCAGGGGAAAAACGAATAGCGTTCATTCCCAGGTTGGTCACCACTTCCTCGAAGCGAATGGGATCCACCCACGCTCTGAAGCTCTCGGGCGCATCGACCTGAATCCGCACGCTGGCTTCTTCCGCGATCACATTGAGCCGGGAGTTGACGGTTTCATACAGCAACCCACCTATGTCCGAGTCCGCTGGATTGATCGAGAACCGGTTATTCTGCAAACGCGAGACATCAAGCAGCCCGTTAATCAACTCGTTCAGACGCTCCACCTGTCTCAGCACGATCTTCAGAAAGGATCGCTGTTTGTCCATGTTCTCGTCGCCCGCCTGGACGTGCCGAAGCATGCGTTCTTGGAGCTGCAGGATTCCATAAATCGACGTGAGCGGTGTCTTGAGTTCGTGACTGGCAATGGACAGGAACTGATCCCGGGCACTGATCTCACGCTGCCCTCGTGTCACCTCGGCTAAGCCCGAGAGATAACGACAGACTACCTGAAGAACCGCCACCTCACGATCCATGAGAGGGGACTGCGTCCCGACCGCAACCCAACCGCCTTCCCTCCCTGGAACCCCAAAGGCATCTCTTCCGCTGATTCCGCAAGACAGGCTGCAAACCGAGAAAGCAGACCACTCCCGAAGCTCCGTTCCATCCGCCAGACGAAAAGACTGCCTGGGACGAAGCCGTCCGCGTGTTTCCCTTTCAGAACTCAACCATTCAATGACCGAACTTCTTAACCGGTCCTCTTCGTGTGGATCGATGGGAGAACTTACGGATAAGGCACACCCGGCTTCCTCGGAATAGACGAGGGCGGCTGGAGTACCCAGGGCGGTCCGGAGGGTATCGGCCAAAGCTTGCGCCCCCGACATATCGGACGGCCAGACTTCGATAGCTCCCACGATTTGACTTAGACGATTCAGTTCCACTCCTCATAAATACCACCGTTTCTGAAGGACGGAGTCGTGTTAACTCCGCGACACGCCGTGGAAAAATCCATTAAGCTCCCGGCATTTTGTGCCGATAGGTAAACGATGGCGGAGCAGGAGCCCCTAAAGCAGCGCGAAAACAATCCTTTTACGCTCGGGTTTTACCTTGGGCTCATCGCGACATTCGCGTGGATGGGGTGGAGCGAGATCTTCTCAGGCCGAGAAAACACTTCGGATCTTCTCAGCCAGCTGAGCGCCGTTGAACGGTTTCACGACGTACTCCGTCACACCGGCGCGCGCCGCTTCACCGATATCCGCCCGATCCCCCTTACTGGTCACCATAATGAACGGAACATGGCAGGTGTCGGGAGCCATTCTGACGGCACGCAAGAGATCGACGCCCGACATCCCTGGCATATTCCAGTCGGCGACAATCAGTCCGAAAGCCTCCTCACGCGAAACGGAGTTCATCAGCTGCCAAGCCGTTTCACCGTCTTCCGCCTCATCGATCCGGCTGAACCCCATCTCCTCCACCATGCCACGAAGGATGCTCCGCATGGCGGGCATGTCATCCACGATCAACACGCGGATCGAGTAGTCGAGATACCTCATGCAGGACGTGCTCCTGCCCAAGAGTTTACCAGAAAAATACCAGAGAGGCCTAATCCATGAAGAACAAACTTTGGTTGTTTCAACTGCCGGTAGTCGCGCTTTTCACGTTCGCATTTTACATCATGGAGGCCGGCGTCCAGGGGGATCTGCATAGCCACTTCATGAGGGAAACTCTGTTTCCGATCGCGCGATCGGTTCAGGGCACCTTCACCAACCTCAAGTTCCGGCTCCGCGGATCGCGTCCGGTCCAGAACAAGGTCGTCATCGTCGAGATCGACAGCAACTCCATCGCGCAGGTCGGACGATGGCCTTGGCATCGAGACTGGATGGCCGCGCTCATTGACCGCACCTTTGAATCGGGTGCTAAAGTCGTGGGCCTTGATATCGTCTTCTCCGAGCCGGACACGCGTGTTTCGCCTGAACTTGCTGAGCTCCTTCGTCAGAGGAACCTGGACAAGATGATCCCTCAGTTCGAAACGGACTTTCAACTTGAGGCTGCGATCGCGAAGTATCGAGATCGTCTCATCCTCGGCTGGTCGACGGAGTACCTTTGCCAGCCGGCGTACGCGACGCCGGCCGAGTGCCCGATCACGGATCCTGAGGTTATCGGATACTATCCAAAGGCATTTGAGAAGTTCCGTTACAGCGTCTTCAACGCTCCAGCGGGTTTTGACCAAAGCAAGAGCCCCCTTCTATCGATTCCGGACTTCATAGCCAACCTCGATATGTACAACGCTGTCGCGAAACATGCCGGTTACTTCAACACGTTCCCTGACCCGGATGGTTATATCCGCAGAACAAACCTCGTAATGACAGCGAACGGAATCCCGTATCCGGCACTGGGCCTCGAAATGGCACGAGTCGTACTGAACGAGGATCTGGAGATCACCCTGGACAAGAATCAGCGAGTCGAATCGATAGGCTTCGCCAAATCCCAACGGAAACTTCCCGTAAGTCCACTGGGCGTGATGGAAATCAACTTTCGCGGCGAGGGTTTTACCTTCCCCTATGTTTCGGCAATCGACTTGCTTCAGGACAAAGCTGAAGTGGCGGTCAGCCGCGACCGAAAGGTAGCTTCAGAGCCGAAAGCAAACATTCTGAAAGATGCTGTCGTACTGATCGGTGTGTCGGCTCAAGGCCTCCACGACATGCGTGCATTTCCCTTTGACTCCAATGTCCCAGGTGTCGAAGGCCATGCCACCATCCTCGACAACATTCTTGCTGGAGATGCACTCCATGCGGGCAACGGAATGGCAAACAGCCGTGTCTGGCTCTTTCTCCTCATGACGGCAGGAGCCCTGCTCTTTGCCTATGCCACTCAGAAGCTGGAATCCATTCCGGCGCTGCTGCTCTTCATCACGGTAATCGGCGGGTTCACCCTGGTGGATTTGAAGCTGCTGTTCGCCAACAACGTCCACTGGGATACGAGCTTCCTTTATATTGAGCTCTTCGTCATCTTCATCTTTACCTTGGCCGTGAAGTACGTACTGGAAGAGCGCAACAAGAAGTTCATCCGCGGTGCATTCTCGAAGTACGTCGCACCGACAATCGTCGACTCCATTCTGAAAGACCCGACGAAGCTGTCCGTAGGCGGCGAAAAGAGAGAACTGACCATCCTCTTCTCCGATATTCGCGGCTTTACCTCATTCTCGGAGACCATGGATGCCAAGGCGCTCGCGAAGTTCCTCAATGATTACCTGGGAATCATGACGGACATCGTGTTCGAGCATCACGGGACTCTCGATAAGTACATCGGCGACGCCGTCATGGCTTTCTGGGGCGCGCCTCTCGACCAGCCGATGCACGCAGCAAACGCCTGCAATGCAGCGGTGGCCATGCAAAAGGCACTGAGCGAGCACCGGGAACGCTTCAAGGCCCAGTACGGTGTGACCGTGAACATCGGTGTCGGTCTGAATACCGGCGCAGTGAACGTCGGTAACATGGGCTCTGAGCGGATTTTCGAATACACGGTGATCGGGGACCACGTGAACTTGGCCTCACGCCTTGAAGGTTTGACCAAGGCCTATGGGGCGGGAATCGTCACGACGCGCTTCACGCTCGACTCCATCAAACAGGTGGGTGAAGTGATGCCGCCGCATCGGGTCCTCGACTTTGTGAAGGTCAAAGGCAAGAAGAACGCCGTCGAGCTGATTCACGTGCTCGAAGCTGACTATCCCGCCCAGGCAATCAAGACGTTCGAAGAAGCACGCCAGCTGTATACAAAACAGCAGTGGGATCAAGCGATTGAGGCCTTCGCCGAGGCAAATCGACTTACTCAGGAAGCATTGAAGAAAGATGATGGCACCGCGTTAATGTACGTGGATCGTTGCAAAGAATTCAAACAAACACCTCCCAATTCCGATTGGGATGGTAGCTGGGAAATGCACAGCAAATAGGGTGAGGTATGGGAATGCCAGCACAGAATCAGAACGCCCCGACCGCCCAGCCGGCGGTGGGTCCGTCCAAGAGGCTCCTGAAGAAGGGTGAGCTGCTCTTCGCCGAGGGCGAGAACTCCAAAGCCATGTATCTCGTTAAAAGCGGGATGATTCGTATCTTCAAAAAGAAGGGCGATTCCTGCATCGAAATCGATACGATTCATACCGGGCAAATCCTGGGTGAACTGGCGTTTCTCGATGGTAATCCCCGCTCTGCATCGGGCGAAGCACTCACCGACTGCGAGCTGGTGGAAATCTCCGGCCCGACCTTCACGGCGGTTCTGTCCAACATGCCGGACTGGCTAAAGATCATGCTTAAGACGGTGGTCGGACGCTTGCGCGCCTCCAGTACGCGCATCAAGCAATTGGAAACAGCCAGCACGGCCTTCGACTATTCCGACAAAGACGGCAAACGTGGTGCTCACTACATCTTCATGTCGCCGACCGACATTCTGAAAATGGCGTCAGCCCTCCTGCTCGTCTGCGCGCGCAACGGAAAACAACTCTCCACCGGTCTCGAAATCCGCGTCGGCTTGCTTCAACGCTACGCCAATCAGATCATGGGCATTCCGGTCGCCAAGATCACGACGTTCCTCGATATCCTCACCCAATCGGGACTCGTGATGATGGGAGATGACGCCAAGGGTACGCAGACCACGCTCCAGGATATCGATCTGCTGGAACAGTTCATCACCTACTACAACGAGGAAAACCTTCTCGAGGCGAAGAAACGCCACGACATCAGCCTGCGCGGCTTCATGATCATGAGCTACATCGCCAAACACCTCACAAACTATCCCGCCGACCCGGAAACCGGCATCGCCAAGGTCAACGTGGCGGAGATCAAGAAAACTGAAACTCCAGAAAGCGGCAAAGAGCCTTTCCGTACCGAAGAGTTCCCTGAACTGGAGAAGCTCAAGTACATCAGCAGCCTTCAGGTGAAGTCCGCTACCGAAGTGTATGTAACACTCCACGCGGCGGACTTCATGAAGGCCTACAAGATGCAGAGACTCGTCATCGCGAT
>CAYOWB010000061.1:16087-16734 GCA_964407515.1 uncultured Bacteriovoracaceae bacterium | reverse complement strand
ATCCCGGCGCCCCAGATGAGTGGAGATATCCGGCGACTCCACGAGTTCCCGAGCCTCTTCGATCTTCAGGAACTTCGGGAGCGGCCTTTGAGCCTTTGGACTCGGGACCAGTACGCCGACATCACGGCGAATCCATCCTCTCACTCGGAGAAAACGGAGAAACGATCGGATAGCAGAGAGCCGCCGGCACAAACTGGAACGCTCATGGGAGTCGTAAAGCCCTGCCAGATACGCTCGCAGATGGCGCGCCTCCAGCTGTTCTTCCAAGGCCTTTAAGTCCTGAATTCCGCGTCCGCGAAGATCATCGTTCCAAGCCAACAGGTCGCCCTGGTAAGCGCGAAGCGTGTGCGGGCTGGCCCGCCGTTGAGAGGCCAAGTACTCCAAGAATGCTTCGATCGCTCTCACCATTACTTTCAGTGTAACGGTGCGGCATCCTATGGTAAAGACCGGTCCATGGCAGGCACAAACCCCGTGCGAATTCACGTAGTCGGAGCCGGCCTCGCAGGGAGCGAGGCTGCCTATTTCCTCGCGGAACGCGGCATCCCCGTGGTGCTCCAGGAAATGCGCCCCAAGAAGGCGACTCCGGCTCACCAAAGCGATCTCTGCGCCGAACTCGTTTGCAGCAACTCCCTGAAGTCACAGTCTCC
>CAYOWB010000061.1:0-16077 GCA_964407515.1 uncultured Bacteriovoracaceae bacterium | reverse complement strand
TATCAGCGGCCGGAATGCTGAAGAGTGAAATGACCCAGATGGGATCACTCGTCCTGCGTGCCGCCGGCGTATCGAGCGTCCCCGCCGGAGAGGCGCTGGCCGTCGATCGTGACGTCTTCGCCCAGACCATCACCCGCACGCTCACCAGTCATCCGAACATCACCTTGATCCGCGAGGAGGCCACGGCTCCCGCCAAGCAAGGCGTCACAATCCTGGCCTCCGGCCCTCTCACCTCCGATGACCTGGCCAAGTGGATCACCCGCAATACCCGTGGCGAAGGCATGTACTTCTACGACGCCATGGGGCCGATCGTCGATGCCTCGACCATCGACATGGACCGCGCATTCCTGGCGAACCGTTACGGCAAGGGCGCCGAAGAGGCGTATCTGAACTGCCCCATGACCGACATCGAGTATTACGCGTTCGTGGATGCGCTGCTTTCCGCCGAGAAGGTTGCGCCTCGGAGCTTCGAGAAGGAGATCCTGTTCCAAGGATGCCAGCCGATCGAGTCGATCGCCGCCACCGGCCGCGACAGTCTGCGCTTCGGGCCGATGAAACCCGTAGGACTCACCGATCCCAGGACCGGACAGCGTCCCTTCGCCGTCGTTCAGCTCCGCGCCGAGGACCGGGCTCGGACCTCCTTCAATCTCGTCGGCTTTCAAACCAAGCTGAAGTACCCGGAGCAGGGGCGCGTATTCCGGATGATTCCGGCACTCAGAAACGCGGAGTTTCTCCGTCTCGGGTCCATTCACCGGAATACTTACCTGAGAAGCCCCGAAGTGCTCCGCGCCGACCTCTCGCTCAAAGGCCATCCGCTCGTCTATTTCGCCGGACAGATCACGGGCGTGGAAGGCTATCTCGAATCCGCCGCGACAGGACTGCTTGCCGGGCTTTTCGCTTACCAGAGAGCGGTCGGAAAGACTCATTGTCCCCCGCCGGCCAACACGGTACTCGGCGCGCTTCTCCGGCACGTCACGGGCTCTAACGCCGAGAACTACCAGCCAGCCAACGCGCATTTCGGCTTGCTCGATCCGGCCTACTTCGAGGGTGCATCGCTCCTCAAGCGGGACGAGGCACGCGAGCTGATGGCCAAACAGGCTACCGCTGCCATGTCGGAATGGTGGAGTCATGCTGTCTGAGAAGCGGGCCCACTACTCATCGGAATCGCAGCCCTGCTCTGGGCCACGGACGCGCTCTTTCGCTTTCCCACGCTCGGCAAGCTGGATCCGGTCTTCATCGTTCTGGCGGAACACGTCCTGGATCTGCTGTTTCTGATGCCGTGGATTCTTCTGAAGGAGCGGGGCAACCTCTTCGCTCTGACATCCTTCGAACTCGCCGCCGCGGCGATCGTCGGCATCGGAGGGTCCGCCTTCGGCTCCGTGTTCTTCACGGCAAGTTTCCGTCTCGATCCTGCTTCAGAAGCTCCAACCGGTGTTCGTCGTCCTGCTCGCGATGGTGGCTCTCGGCGAAAGACCGCGAAAGCGATTCTACCTTTGGGGAGCCGTCGCGCTCGTGGCCGGCCTGGTTCTGAGCTTCCCCGACCTGAGCTTCGATTTCCTCACCCTCTCTGGAGGCCAGAGTTTTCGCGGCGCACTGCTTGCGCTCGGCGCGTCCGGACTTTGGGCGATTTCGACCGTGGCCTCCAAGATTCTACTGAGGAAGACCGCTCCCGCGGTGGCCACGTTCTGGCGCTTCTCTTTCGCGCTCGTGACTCTGATCGCCTTGTTCGCTGTCTCCGGCAACTCAATCCCCTGGGAGACAGCGTCACAATGGCCGGTCCTCCGGGCCGTCATTTATATGTCGCTCTTTCCCGGCTTGATCGCGATGGTGTTTTACTACGCGGGGATCAAGAGAACGACCGCCAGCGTCGCGACTTTCGTGGAGCTGCTCTTCCCTATCGGCGCGGTCGCGCTGAACTCCGTCTTCCTGGGAATGAGGTTGTCCCCAGTTCAGCTGGCAGCCGGCCTCGTTCTGCTTCTTGCGGTCACGATGATTTCAGGCCATGGACCCAAACCACGTCGTTTGGTAACCTGAATACTCCGAGGAATCTTATGAGCCCCATGGAGAAGCGAGACCACCCCGCGTCCAGACGCCGGAAAGAGCGCGCCAACGTTCATCACCGGCTTCGCGGCGTCACCTTGAAGTGCCCGGAACTCTCCGATTCGGAGATCCGCGTCGTCAACATCTCTGAACTGGGCGTGGGCGTGGAGGGCGGCATTCTCAAAGCCGACATCAGCCCCGAGCGGGTCTATGACTGCAAGCTTCTGGTGGGAAAGGCCATCATTCCGGTGAAGATCCAAGTCGTGCATAAGTCTCCGGACATCACCGGCATGCAGTTCGTGGAGGCATCCAACTTGGTCTGTGCGGCCGTCCGCTCCTGTTTCGAGCCGGAGCTGGTTGGCGCATCCCTGAAGCTTTCCAGCACGACCATGAAGGCTCCGAACCAGACGGAGTTTCGTTTCGAGGGGAAAAACCAAGAGACAGTCGAGCTCACCACCGACCCCGAGGGCATCTTCCGATTCTCCATCACCGTACTCGGAAACTATGTCGAATGGCAGCGAACCAAACCTCTGGCATTGATTCAAGGCCAGCGCCCGTATCCGGTGAATCAGTATCTGCGGAAGCAACTGGTCCAACTCGTGCGTAGCGCGAGCGCCATTCCGGTGAACCACCGCAAGGAAATCGAGACACTCCTCCTGGTCACACCGGGGCCGGGCTGATCCGATTCCTGATTTGAATTTTCGCCGTAGAGGGGTAAACTTCTAGCATGCCCTACCGGAGGAGCGTTCTTCTCATCAATCCGAAGTTCCAGCTCCGTTATTCCCTGTACGTCTGCTCGTGGCTCGTCGGACTCAGCCTGATTTACCCCTTGATCATCTACTCGCTGTTCGAGCTGTTCATCGGGCGGATCGGCACCGGAGTAAAGATCCCCGTGGAGCGCATGGATGCGATGAAGCACGAGATCCTCATCCTGCTCGTCATCCTCCAGGCCCTGTTTCTGTGCGTGACCTTCCTGATCAGCCTGTTCGTTTCCCACCGGATCGCAGGCCCGATCCACAAAGTGAAGATGTTCCTGAAGGAAGTCCACGAAGGCCGCATCCGCGCCGACATGAGACTCCGCAAGGGCGACCACTTCCAGGATGTGGCCGAACACTTCAATTCGGCGATGGCGACGGTTCTCCGTCAGAAGGAAGAGGACTCGGCCGACGCTTCGGCCGCTCTCTTCAAGCTCGAAAAGGTTCTTTCCTCGTCCACCCCGGAAACCCGTCCCGATCTCGAAGACGCCATCGAGATCGTTCAGAAGATCAACGCCCGCAACAAAGCCTGAGACTCACCGGACTTCCAGGTTCCCCGTCTCCCCGGCTCTCGAACGGGCGGCAATGTCTCATGCCGGACGGCCACGGACTCGAGCGCGTCCTTGACCGAGAGCTTTGACAGAAACGGAGGCAAAGGGTGATGATGACAAAACCCATGGCACTCAAAGATCCTTGCGATACCCCCGGTCCAGGTTCCTTCCTCAAATACGCGGTGACACTCGCGGTTGCCTCCGCCTTTGTCGCCCAGGCAGTTCTCGCCGCGCCTCCCTCCGCCGCGAAGTCCGCTCATCCGCCGACCCCGGCGCCGACAAAGAAGACGGCGGCGACGCAGAAGCCGGCGCAAGTCTCCAGGAAACAGCGCGAACAAAAGGCGTCGCCAAACGCATCTGAGAAAGCGTCCGCTAAATCGGCTGCTTCCGCGCGAACCAAGCGCACCATAGCCAGCCAAAACACCCCTACTACGCCCGTTCCCACACCGGCCCCCACACCCGCCCCCATAAAAGAAGAGCCCAAAGCACGGACCATTGACGTGGTCCGCGAGGAAATGTTCAAAACACGGAAGTCCAAGCAGGCCCGTGCGGTAGGAAAAGCGATCGAACTCCTGAAGCAGGGAAAGACGGCGGAAGCGCGAAAGGCGACGGCGAGCTTCGAATCATCAGACCTGTTCGGAGACTATGCGGCCGCCATCTCCGCTTCGAGCTGGATTGAAGAGGGGCTGAAGAAGACCAAGAACAAGAAGCACGCCGAAGCTGCGGACGCCGCACGCAAAGCGATCCCCCACTTGCTCAAACTGGAATCGGACTATCCTCACTCACCGCTCTTCAAGAAAGTTCCCGAAGAACTCGTCAAAGCCGAGTTGACGATCGCCGACTCCAATGCCCTTCGCAAGCAGTGGAAAAAAGCCGTCCCTTACTATGAGCGCGCATTCCAGCGACTGCTCTCGCAGAACCTGCTGCCAACCTTGAAGCCCGAGACTTTCAAGAACTACGGGCAATCCTGTAAACACTCCAAGGCCGAATCCTGTGAGGCGTGGATCAACCGCTTCGCCGCCGCGGGCCAGAAGCAGTCGGAAGAGATCAAGGCCCTGACGCAGGCGCTGGGCAAGGAGAGTCTCGAAGCGCCGGCGCTCCCTCGCTTCGACCGCCTGACCCGCAATTACAAAGCTCCGGATCTCGACCAGGTGGCCTTCGAGGGCGGCATGACCGCCTATATGGCGGGCGACTATTCCAGAGCGATCCAGCAGTTCCGCAGCTTCCTGGACGAGTTCCCCAAGTCCGCGCATCGCTTCCGCGCCCGATTCTGGCTCGCGCAAGCATTGACTCACGATCAGGATCACGAGAAAGCGCAGAAGCTGTACGAATCCCTCCTGCGCGAAACGCCGTTCGGGAATTACGGGCTGTTCGCCTCCATGGTAAGCGGAAAGAGCCTGGAGAACTACGTCAGCGCGGCCCTGCCGATCGCGTCGGCGACAGACCCGCACCTGCTTCCGCACGAGCTTTTCCGCCTCAAACGCGCGGAACGCTTCGTCGCCGAAGGCCTGCGCGAACTCGCGATTTACGAACTGAAGGACCTGAGGCCGCGCGACAACCTTTCAAGTGAGTTCCTGCTCTACCTCGCCAGCCTGCACAGCGACGCCGCCAATCACCTCGGCACCTTCCTCATGATCACGGAGCTGATCCAACGCGGATATGAGGGGGTCTATACGAGCTACGTGGCACGAATGGTCTTCCCCGTCCCGCATCTTCCGCTGATCCAGAAGTACGCGGCGCAGTTCAAACTGGACCCGATCCTGGTCCTGAGTCTCATCAAGCAGGAATCCGCGTTCGACACGGGCGCCGTTTCCCACGTGGGGGCTTCCGGCCTCATGCAACTCATGCCCGCCACGGCAGTGGACACGGAATCGGATCTCGCGATTTCTTCTCTGACGGAAGCGGAAGTGAACATCCGCGTGGGCACCAAGTACCTTCGAAAGGTACTGGACCGCTTCAACGGGAATATCGCGTTCGCACTCGCCGGCTACAACGCCGGGCCCAACGCCGTTCAACGATGGATTCGCGAGGGCCGCGCCAAGCAAGGCCTCCTCGAGTTCATCGAGCAGATCCCCTACAAAGAAACGCGCGACTACGTCGGTTCGATCATCCGGAACTATTACTGGTACCGCAAGAATCTGACGGGCGAGCAAGCCAAGCCGCTCAGTTACTTCTGGAACATGTACGGCCCGCCGGAAGTCCAAAGCGAACTGCCCGCGCCGACCAGCAAGCCGGCCGAAGATCCCGAGATCTAAGAACGCACCTCTTTAGACCGCAAAGCGGAAGTGCATGATGTCGCCGTCGCGGACGACGTACTCCTTGCCTTCGAGGCGCAGGAGACCGGCGTCGCGGATGGCCGACTCGCTCTTGTGCTTCATGAGGTCGTCGAAGTGGAACACTTCGGCGCGGATGAAGCCCTTTTCGAAGTCCGTGTGAATCACGCCGGCGGCCTGCGGAGCCTTCCAGCCCTTCTGGATCGTCCAGGCGCGGACTTCGACCTGACCCGCGGTGAAATAGGTCTGCAAGCCGAGCAGATCGTACCCCGCGCGAATGACGCGGTTGAGGCCGGGTTCTTCCATGCCCATCTCAGCGAGGAACGCGCCCTTCTCTTCTTCGGGCAGCTCCGCGATTTCCGACTCGATCTTTCCGCAGATCTGCACGACAGGGCTGCCTTCTTTCGCAGCATGCTCCATCAGCTTCTTCACATAGTCATTCGGCTCCTGGGAGCCGATCGCGGTATCGTCCACGTTGGCGACGTACATCACCTTCTTGGCGGTGATGAGGTGGAAGTCCTGAACCTGCGCCAGCTCTTCGGGCGAGAGATTCAGCGAACGAACCGGCTTGCCGGCTTCCAAAGCCCCGCGCACACGCTGGAGCACGCCGAACACCGCCTGCGCTTTCTTGTCGCCCGCGCGCGCCGTCTTTTCGATCGTCGCGTAGCGTTTGATCACCGTATCCAGGTCCGCGAAGATCAACTCAAGATCGATGACGCCCACGTCACGGATCGGATCGACGGAGCCATCGACGTGCACCACGTTCGGGTCGCTGAAGCAGCGAACCACGTGCGCGATCGCGTTCGTCTCACGGATGTGCCCGAGAAACTGGTTGCCGAGACCTTCGCCCTTCGAAGCCCCTTTCACCAGACCCGCGATGTCGACGAACACCATGGTCGCCGGCACGAGCTTGTCAGTGGGAATGTACTTCTGAATCTCCGCCATGCGGGGATCCGGTACCTTCACGATGCCGGTGTTCGGGTCGATCGTGCAGAACGGATAGTTCGCGGCTTCCGCCTTGGCGGACGTCAGCGCATTGAAGATCGTCGATTTGCCGACGTTGGGAAGCCCCACGATTCCACACTGAAAACCCATTTTACTACTCCCTTTCCTCTAAACTTCTTGGCACTGTTCGGCGTTCAGGACACCGGTTCGCGCCGATTGAACTCGGTCATCGCGCCCTGCACGTCGCCCGAAAGCATTCTCTCAGTGGCCGCCACCACACGGTCCAGGCAACGGTCCAGCTGCGCCAATTCATCATCAGAGAATGGCTGCAGAACATAGTCGGCGGGCGACATTCTAGCCTTCACACCGTCCGGTCTTCCCACTCCCACGCGTATCCGATGATATCCGGTCTGTCCTGATCCGAGGCTCTCGTCAAGAGATTTGATCCCATTGTGACCGCCAGAGCCGCCGCCTGTCTTCAGTCGGAGAACGAACGGCTGAAGGTCGATTTCGTCGTGAATGACGATCAGGTCTTCTGGCTTGCACTTGTAAAAGGTCACGAGCGGCCCGACACAACGACCCGAACGGTTCATGAACGTCTGAGGCTTGACGAGGACCACCTTCTCGCCACGGAAGTCGGCTTGGTAAACCTCGCCATCGTACTTGGTCGTGGGCCCGGTTGCCCGAAGCTGATCCACCAGGCGGTCGATCGCCAGGAACCCCGCGTTGTGCCGCGTGGTCTCGTACTTGGGGCCAGGATTGCCGAGTCCGACTACGATTTTCATCAGACGAAGAGGCTGCTCACGCTGTCGTAGTTATGAATGCGGTAGATCGCTTCGGCGAAGACGTTCGAAACTGAAAGCTCGACGATCTTCGGGCAACCCAACGCGCCCGCGGACAGCGGAATGGTATCCGTCACCATGACCTTCTCAATCTGGGATTCACGGATGCGATCAATCGCGGGGCCAGAGAGCACGCCATGAGTGGCCGCGGCGAGAATGCGCTTCGCGCCTTTCTGCTGGAGAACCATCGCCGCCTCGGTGAGAGTTCCCGCCGTGTCGATCATGTCATCGACCAGGATCGCCGTCTTGCCATTCACGTCACCGATGACGTTCATCGCCTTCGCGACGTTCGGCTTCGGCCGGCGCTTGTCGATCATCGCGACCGTCGCCTGCAGGTGCTTCGCATAAGCACGCGCGCGCTCGACACCGCCCGCGTCGGGGCTGACGATGACGATTTCGCCGTCCGTCTCCATCTCACGCCGCAGCTGTTCGAGAATCACTGGCGAAGCAAACAGGTTGTCGAACGGAACGTTGAAGAAGCCCTGAATCTGTCCGGCGTGCAGGTCCATCGAAACTACTCGCGTGGCTCCGGCCGCGGCGAGCAGGTCGGCGACCAGCTTGGCGCTGATCGGCGTGCGAGGCGCGACCTTACGGTCCTGGCGAGCATAGCCGTAGTACGGAATCACCGCCGTGATCTCCTTCGCGCTCGCGCGCTTGAGCGCGTCGATCATGATCAGGAGTTCCATCAGGGTGTCGTTCGCCGGATTGCAGGTGCTTTGAATGATGTAAACGTCCCGACCGCGGACGTTCTCACGAATCTCGCAGAAAACTTCACCGTCACTGAATCGTTTGAGCTCCACGTGACCAAGCGGCTTGCCTAGCTTCTCGCAAATCTTCTGGGCCAAGGGACGATTCGCAGAGCCGGACAGAATCACCCACTCCCTGATTCGCATGTGGAGTCTCCTTTTCGAAGTTGAAGTATGCGGAGGGGATACCCTACCCAGCGGGAAGACTCAACAAAAAGGTGGCCCCCACCTTTTGGTATAGCGGCGCGTCATCCTGATTCAAATCGGACTAGTGCCGTTCAAACTCTCCCTTGGAGTAGACCCTCTGACGTGGTTACAGTGCGGGGGTTACTGAACCGATTTGCAGTCCATGAAGCACCAATTCGAAACCATCGAATACCCGAACGGCACTCACTCGCTGCGCGATCTCACGCTCGGCGAAATCATGCACTCGTCCATCGGGCCTGATCAGGAATCAGCCCTTCTTTACGCGGAACAGTCGCGAGTGGCTGAGCGCCTTAGGCACGGCGGCGAGCCCCTGGTCCTCTTCGACGTCGGGATGGGAACCGCGGCCAATGCGATCGCCGCGATGGAAAGTCAGCGACTTCTGAAGTCCGGCGCAGGCCCCAAGGCCCGCCCCCTGCACATCCACAGCTTTGAAAAGCACCCGGAAGGCCTGGAAGCCGCCCTCGCTGATCTTGAGCGCTTCACCTTTCTCAAGCCCTACGCAGACGCCGCGCGCGAACTCCTTGCCCGCGGACATTGGGACTCTCCGGATGGCGCGATTCAATGGACTCTCCACACTGGCCCCTTCGAAGAGCAGATCCACCGCCTGCCGGCACTTCCTGAGGTGGTCTTCTACGATTTCTACGCACCGAAGACATGCCCCGGGTTGTGGTCACTGGAACTCTTCGAGAAGTTCGCGGAAACTTTGCGCCCACCTCGCGACGCCGGACGGCCCACGACGCTCTACACCTACACCGCGTCGACCCGCGTACGAGTCGCTCTCCTCCTCTGCGGATTTTTCGTGGGCCATGGCCGCTCGACTTCTGCGAAGCTCGAGACCACCATCGCGTCCACGCATCTGAGCGAAATCACTCAACCCTTAGGCGAAAAGTGGATCGGACGATTCACTCGCTCGGGCGACCGAGCGCCTTACCGTTCCGCTCTCGACACGGCTCCCATCGCGGATCTCGAAAGAAAAGTGCTTTCTTCGCGGCAATTCCTTCCGCTATGATCGGGCTCAGCTCATGAAAGTCGGGGAATTAACTCAAGGACTACCAGCACTTCACGGAGACCGGTTGCCACCGGAGTCTTACGTCGAGGTGCGCGCGCGCAAACTGACACAGCCGAAGCTCCTTTGGCTCAACGTCGATTGGTTGCGCGAGCACGGCATCGAAGTCCCTCCCGCCATTACTCCCGAGTTCGAGAAGGAAGTGCTCGACGCCTTCGGGTGGGCGGTTCCTCAGCCTCACGATCCTCCCGAACTTTTTGGACCGGAAGAACACGTTTTCTATGCCGACCGTTACGGCGGCGAAGGACTGGAGGGCAACTGGGGCAGCGGCCGTGCTGCATCGGCTGGCCTCGTTCAGATCAAGGGAATCGGAAGAACGCCACTCGTCGCGGTGGACGCGAAGGATCACCACGCGCACGGCGGGGCTTCGATCATCGAAGCGATGTCCGAGGCGATCTGGGGCGAACTCAATGATCGCGAGCTGCCTTACGGCGCGAACCGCGCCATCGCGATCATCGACACCGGCACTTACACCTACTGGCGCGACGGAGGCCGCGAGGCACGCGCGCTCATCGTCCGCGAAGATCCGCTCCGTCCCGCGCATTTCATCGCGAAGGGTGCGGCACCGGGTGACGTGCTCGAAGCTCACGCCCATCACCGCCAAGCTGAGGCTACGCGTGTTCCTGCCGCGGTTCGGCTGCTGGCGCACAGTCTGCCCGCCGTTCCAGTCGCGGAAGGACTCCGTGAATTCGCCCGCCGTCTCGGCACTCAATGCGCCTCGGCTTACGCCCATGGTTTCTATCACGGCACGACGAGCCCCTCGAACCGCGTGATCGACGGCGGACTGCTGGATTACGGTACCCAGACGTATCAGCACGGTTTCGGTCAGATCACGGTGCTCGAGGAAGTCGCGCCTGCCGGCCAGGATTTCGATGAATACAAAGAGACGAACGACAACCTGATCGATGTCCTCCAGGCTCATCCGGTCGAAGAACAGGTTCTGCCCACCAAAGAAGAACTCGCCGCACTCTCCACGCGCAGCTACGCCGAGACGCTTAGGCGCGAGCTGCTCTATCTGACGGGAATGCCGGTTACGATTGTCAACGCGGTCACACACACGCCGGAAGCGAAAGCTCACGCCGACGCGCTTCTCGATGTCGCCCGTTGCGGTGCCGGACGGATCAATGTCGACAAGTACATGCCGGACAAGGTGACCCGCTACAGCGTGCGCTCCATCCTGCTTCAGTTTGCGGAGGCCCATGGCGAAGGTGCCGATCGGTTGTTCGAGCGTTTGAGCTGCGAAGCCCCCTACCCGGATGGTTGCCTCGCTTCCGCCGAGCAGAAGCGTCAGTTCGTCCGGAAGTACGAAGACTTTTCCCTCGTCGCCCGCCAGGCCGCGGCCGACCTGGGCATTCGCTTCCAAGCGCTGAAGCTGCTCATCCTGGAGAACTGCCGGAAGCGGAATCGCGTGCTGCACGAACTCTTCCGTTCCAATCTTCAGCAGACGAATTTCCATCTCGTCGAGAGCTACAAGCGCTCCGGAGACCGTTGGGTGATCTGGGACAGCGTAAATCAGCGGATTCACCGCAATACCGTCACCTACTCTGACGTCGACGTGTTCGAAGTCGTGCTGAGCGAAACGCGCGATCCGGTCGAGAACAACCTGATCCGCTACTCCTACGACGCCAAGACGAACACCGAGAGCCTGATTCTGCGGACTGGGCTCAATACCGATGGCTCAGCCAGCGCGCGCGGTCATCGCTTCAGCGAGGGTCAGATCCTCAGCTCTCGCTTCCAACTCCGCTGGAGCCGCGACCAGCGCATCTTGGAAAACGTTCAGCCCGAAAAGAAGACCGGGTACTACGAGTTCCGAATTCCGCTCCCACCCGAGCAGGACTTGGAGCTGGTACTCCTCGGTCCCAACGGCGAAACGATCCTCAATCTCGACTTGAAGGTTTTTTTTTCAAGTCAAAATGCCTTCCGAGTCTCTCGGCCGTCACTTTGCCCAAGTGAAGGCGCCCATGGCGCAAGTTCCGAGCGCGGCCTCGGTGAGGCTGCCCACGCTTCCGACGCCCCGGGACTGAACTTCATCTGCCCGTTGCCCGTGACGGCGTCGCAGGTCGAGCTAGGCTTGTAGCCGTCTGGCACGACCAGTGCTTCATCGCAGTCGTGCGAATCGCCACTTTCCTCATCGCTCTTGTCGCGAATCTTTTCTTGGGCCTTTCTGGGAGTCACTTCGCCTTCGCCGCGCCGCCACCGGAACGCCCTCGACTCACCAACGAAGCGGCCCAATCCATCGCCCCGCTGTTCAACATCACGCTCCGTGACGTCTTCATCGCGTCGCGCTGGAATCGCCCCGGTACGTCGAACTTCGTGGAATTCCGCCCCTCCATCCCTTTCAAGGTCTGGGATCAGCTCAACCTGCTGCGCATCACCGTACCCTTCCGCACTCACTCCGAACTCGGGCCCGGCCTCAGCGACGTCCAGGTATTCGATCTTCTCGGCTTCAAGACCGATTGGGGACTTTGGGGCCTCGGCCCCCTGGTGAATTTGCGCGTTTACCGCGGGCCCGAGACAGACACGGTGCAAACCGGCCCAGTCTTCAGCGTGCTGCTGACCTCGATGAGAAACTGGAGCTTCGGACTGCTCAATCAGAATCTTTTCAGCAGCAGCATCTCACTCTCGACGTTTCAGCCCATCGCCGTGTATCAATTCGCGCCCGGCTGGACGATCGGGCTTGGCGAACTGCCGATCACCTACAACTGGAAGAAGGGCGAGTTCACCTTGGTGTCACTCGGGTTTCAACTCGGCTACCTCGCGCGGATCGCCCAGCAGCCTTTGCGCTTCTTCGTGAATCCGCAGTTCAACACTCAGAGCAGCACGCAGCTTTATCGATGGACCATCGCCTCGGGGATCAGCTTCATTCTTCCGGCGCCGCAGAATCACACCACCCAGAATCCCATGTGATAGAGTCCCGCGCCGCAGAGGCACTCTGCGCCGGAAATCTGGCGGCCCTCGGTTTCCCCGTTGTAATTACCGGCTGCGCGACTAATACTCCTCGCCATGCCGAAGCCCGAGCGAAAAGCGGAACACCCAGCTGAACCGAACGCCGAAAGTAAGCCTGGAAGTAAAAAGAAGCCCTGGTGGTCTGAGGGAATCCGTTTTGAGTGCCAGGGCATGGGATGCTGCTGCACCTGCCGCGGCAAGTACAATTACGTCTACCTCACGGCCAAGGATCGCCGTCGGATGGCGGAACACCTCAAGCTCCCCACGTGGAAATTCACACGCACCTACTGCGGCGAAGAAGACGGCTTCTACTTTCTCAAGGACATCGTAAAGAGTTGCTCGTTTCTCACTCAGAAAGGCTGCACCGTCTACGAGGCGCGCCCCACCCAATGCCGCACTTGGCCCTTCTGGCCTGAGAACATGGACCGGAAGACCTGGGAAAAAGAGGTCGTCCCCTTCTGCAAAGGCATCGGCAAAGGCCGACTCTACTCCGCCGAAGAAATCCGCAAGATTCTGCAGAAACAGATCGACTGAGTGGGCTCTGCCTCGGCGCGGGGCAGCTTCCGCGCTGTGCGCCTTTTACTCCCGTCACTCCCAAATCCGGTCCTTGAGACCTATCATCGGACCGGAGCTAACCAGCGACTGAGATTTGGGCCTAAGATTTGACGAGATATCAGACACTTCCCCAGGGGCGCCTCTGACAGGATCGGCACACCGTATGAACAGGCCCTTGTCATACGGAGCCAACATGACAAAGGGTCGTCTTGCCAATGTCCTAAATTTAGGACATACTCTCACCTTGAAGGAAGTACGGTTTCATCCCCGTGCACTGGAGTTTATCCGAGAACAGTCGGTCAGCATCAGACGTCAGCTGGGCGAAGCAATCCGGGATCTGCAACGTGGCATTCGCCTTCAAATGCCTCTGAGCCGACCCATGCCGAGCGTTGCGCCAGGGGTTCACGAACTCAGAGTGAAGGATGCGACTCAAGCCGTCCGGGTGTTCTACGTAACGAAAACGGCCGATTCGATATGGGTATTCCACGGTTTCCAGAAGAAGACGCAGGCAACACCCAAGCATGAACTTGAGGCGGCCCGAGAACGACTATTCGAGGTATCTAATGAAAAAGACTAAAGCGATCGGCCCCATCAAGACTGCAGAAGAACTGGGCAAGGCCCTAGGCCTCTCAGTGGCGGATACCGCCGAAATGGAGTTTCGGTCACAGCTCACGGCAATGCTTGTGAAGACGATCCAAAAGGGGGCACTCACTCACGCCCAAATCGCAAGGACCGCTGGCACCTCCCGAACTCGCGTGACCGCCATCGCCAACGGAAGCACTCAAGGCGTTTCCACCGATGTGATGATCCGGGTCCTCGCCGCAACGGGGTACCGCGCCGAGATTCGAGTCAAGAAGGCCGCCTGACAGGCCGGACCCGTTGAACCCCCACTGCACCATCGTCACTAGCACGCAACGAAGGCGCCCCCGGGGCCCAACCCCCAGCGCTGGAGAATAGCCGCCTCAATCGCTCAGGTGCGACTCCACGTGGAGCCGGAAGGACAAAAAAGGTGCCTGGCTACTTTCTCAGACAGTCTGAGAAAGTAGCCAGGCACCTTTTTTCACCGCCCCGCCTGGAACAGATCCAGGTTGAGCACATACACCCCCTCGTCCTTCGCCTCTTGCATCACCGGCTCCGACGACTGGATGGCGTTGAGGAAAATTTCGCGGATCTTTTCGACTGCCTGGGCAGATACGCTCATCACCAGTGAATAATGGAGGTCCTTGTCCGTCGCGCGGTCGAGTGAACGAATCGCCTGCACGCGCCAATTCGTGTGATGCTGAAGGATGAACGGTGAATTCCTCGAAATATGAATGCGTGTGGGGCCTGCGACGTACTCGCCCCCTTCCGGCTTCGCGACGCCAATCGATACGAAAAATTCGAGCGTCTTCGCCACGATCTCCAGCGGCAAGCCGAGGTAACGCGCCATCGCGGCGGGCGTGCGGAGTTCTGGAATCATGAGGCACATGTGCACAGCAGTGTAATGCCAGCTGGAGTAGTATTTGAGCTGGTCCGTCTCGGAGAGAGTCGCCTTGGTTTGCACTCGCTCCTGAATCTCGCGTCTTCGTTGCAGGATCTCGGCGATCTTCGCTTTGAAGTGCTTCTCGAGTTCCTTCGATCCTGCGCGGTCCTTCTGGACGAGTAGGAGGAAGAACTCATGCTCCGCTTCGGTGTGAGAAAGAAAGCGGCTCACGCGAAACGCCTGTTCCAGACTGAAGTGTGCGTTCCCGCCCAATACGGCGGACACGAAGCCCTTCTGGATGCCGAGATAATCCGCCAGTCGCACGCGCGCCCCGCGGTCCTTGCCCTGCGTGGGCAGCGCCTTCACTAAGTAAGCGCGGTAGTCTGCGTAGCCCCCAAAAGGTGTCCGGCTCCTTTTGAGGAGGGGTCCCAAAAGGAGCCGGACACCTTTTGGGAACCTCTCCAGTATACCAGTCACTAAACTTTTCGTCCTAAAGTACAGAACATTTATAACGACGCGCGTCATCATCTCGGCTATAACCCGCCTTGTTGAATGAACGACCCGGGGTCACCCCCGAGCCCGGGTCATAACCCCTGGATTTGGCTGAGATTCGCTCACTCCGTCATTTATTGACTATATTAGTCAACATTGATAAACACTCAGCCGATCCGGCCACCCCCGGAAGGAACTCTTATGCTGTCGAACTGGAAAATGAAGCTCGCCCCACTCACCTTGGCCCTGACCACTGCAACCCTGCTCACCTCCGCCGCATTCGCCGGCGAAGGCAGCGGCACCAGCGGCGGCGGCGGAGCGGTCGTCTGCCGCGACTCGAGCGGAAAGATCACCTCGGCCGAAATGCTCGACCTCTTTGAAGGCCGCGTGAGATTTGGACATCCGGCGCCGACCTCGTTTGAGTGGAGTACCCACGTTTCCCTGAACCTGGATGTGGCCCGGAGTCAGTTCGAGCAATCCCTCCGCCGTGCCGGCCTCTCGGCGAATAGCGCAGAAAGAGTGGCCTCACGAGTTCGCCTCATCCAAAACCGGGTTCAACTGCTCCCCGATGGAATCGCCATCCAAACCAGCACGGATCTCGGTTCGCGTTACGCCGTGCTCATTAAGTCGGGATGCCAACTCGAAATGGTAGGCTACTACGAATACGACGGTACCCTTCGGGTCGTCCAAGACGTTTTCAACAGCCTCGATGAAACCAACCGATGGGCCTTCTTCCTGCATGAAGCGGTCTACGCCCTGCTTCGCGAACAGAGTGGCGCGAAGGATTCGTCACGAGCCCGCAGGATCGTCTCAACCCTGATCACCGATTCCCGCTGGAAAAAGGGCGAAGGTGCAATCATGACCGCGTTCGAGACCCTTCTCGAAAAGCTTCCTGCTGTCCCAAGAAAGGAAGAAAGGACTTCGCTTCCCTTCCCGGTCGGCTCAAAGATCGAGATCGTCGGGACAGGTCCAGCATCGTCCTCTTTCGCGATCACCGGAGTACTTACCCAGACCTATTCCACTGGCAACGCTTCTTTCACTAAGCCAGGAAGTGTCATTGGAGGGCAAGCCCGCGTGGAGTTCGAGTATGAGCTCAAGCACCGGTACCCGGATTTCAAATACGGTCTCACCCGCTTCGACACGTCCGACCAGCAGGTTCCGGTTCAATTCACCGTCCTCGTCGACGGAGTGCCGGTC
>CAYOWB010000060.1:16739-16968 GCA_964407515.1 uncultured Bacteriovoracaceae bacterium | reverse complement strand
ATATTAAGACGTAGGACTAGATCGGGAGGGGAACCACATGAAACAGTCCTACGTCTTAATATTGGACCATTTAAGTCCAGTATTAAACCAGAAAAGAGAACAGTATGGAAAATACTTAATTATCTTTTTATTTTAAGGCTTTATAGCAGGCGGCGTTACCGACTTCACATAGTCGAGAGCCATCTGATCCAGATACCGCTTGCCATACTCCTGAACGCCCGCGCGCATG
>CAYOWB010000060.1:13223-16727 GCA_964407515.1 uncultured Bacteriovoracaceae bacterium | reverse complement strand
CCCCTCGAGAGCACCGAAAGCAGATCCGTGTTCTTGATCAGATCCAGGTCAATCATCATTCCAAAGACCAGGACAACTCGGCCGCTCGCCGCTTCGCAACGAACGTTGAGCCACTCACCCCAACTATCGAAATAGTGCGAAGTATAGATATCGCGATACCAGACAGTCGCCTCTGGCGTGCCCTCCATCGAATAGGCATGTCGCAGATCGGCCACCTGTCTCAGCACCCGCATCGTTCCAGGAATGAACTCCATGCGCCGGGCCACTAACTGTCCACTCGGCGGCAAAGCAAGACGCGTCTTGAATCCCCGCTTCTCCAGCCATGGCCAGGGATCCACTGGATCCTCTGGGGTGTCGTATTCCTTGCGTTCCTGAGTCTTGAGATAGAGAGCCGCACGATCGGCCACAATGGAGAGAATCACCTTCCGGCGATCTTCTTCCTTCGCCTTGGTCATTCTCTCGCCTTCGGCCGGATCTGTCTTAATCTTGCAGGGAAACTTCGAGCACCCGTCGATCGCGTCGTAGTCTTCGTCCTTGAACGGCGCCCACTCCTGCCAAACTGCCTTCCAGGATGTCTCACTCTGATCGGGCAGACGGTATGCTTTGATCGCCAACGGCGCGGACTTCACCCACCGCTCGCACGAAGTGGGCGAATCCAGCGTGACCGTGTGCACTCGAACGAGATTCAACAGCGAGTGTTCCGCATGAAACCCGTGCCACGGAGCCGAGCTGGATAAATGCGACTCCACCGGACCAAAGGGCACGAGTACCATGCCCACGGCCGCAAGAGCTTGAACTCCTATTCCCATCACTCCCTATGATACTACCGGAAAGCGAAGAGAAGCTTAATATCGTTATCGTCGAACGTGACCCCAGCGCCGTAGGCCACCGGAATACTGCCATTAACCTTGCGGTAGCCCTCCACCGACCCCACCACATAGAGCGACGAAAGCACGTTCGGGCCGCGGAAAGGCCGCACGGTGACGCTCACGCGGTTATCGAGGCCGAACCCCTGTCCGCGAGAATAGACATCATCACGAAGAACAATGAGGTCTTCCATGTCGGTGGGCCCCAACCAGAGAGCGACCGACCCTGTCCCATCGTTATGAAGCGCGCCAGCGGCCAGCTCAAGCCGGTTCTTGAACACCTTGCCGAACATTGCCGTGAACAGGAATGCCCCCTGGTCCACCTGAGTGACCTGAGTCGTCGTCATCACGCCAGCCGAGGTCGTCGTGGTATTCGTCACCCGACGGCTTCCACGCGGATCCACCGTGATACCGAGGCGGTAGTAACGCGTGCGGTTCGGCCAGATCTGCAGCTGGAACCAGCCTCGAGCGCCCTCGTAAACCGGGATGTTCTCCACCCCGAGGTTCACGACGAAGCGAACCCCCCCCACTTGGGAAAGGAGGCGGTTCACGTTCCGGATCGCCTCACGAATCTCCTCGGCATAGGTCGGGTCATTGAGCAACATGCCCAGCGAACCCTCGCCTTTATTCACACGAGTCATCTGATCCCGGAGCTGCTCGATGGCGTCTTCGAGCTTCGCCAACGTTCGCTGCGCGGTCGAGTTGAGATTCCCTTCCGGCGCGAGAGTACGGGAGGCATTCTCGAGGGTCCGATTCAGTTGAACCATCGTCTGCCGCAATTCGACCGGATCGATCGCCTGCTTCAGATTGTTCGTCAGTCCCTTCATCTCACCGACAAGCTGGTTCACCTGATTCACCAGCTGCTGCACGTCTTGAGATTCCGATCCGACGGGAATTTCGCGGGCACCATCCGCACGGCGAGTTCCCTGGGGCGCCGGACGCGGAGCGCGCGGGGTCGCCTGCGCGGACGCTTCTTCCGCCCACGCTTCGGCCACCAAAAGCCGGCTGAACCCCCGAAGTGCTTGCCCCAACGGCGACGCCTCCGGCGAAGGAGCCGGCGTCTCGCCCAGGTAGCGCACCGGCTTCAGCTCGACAAACTTATCTCCCAGAAACCCTTCGCCACGGATGTAAGCCCGCGTCGCCGGAAGCACTTCCACCGGAGCCGTCACACAGATGCCGAGACGGACATGAGTCTCCGTCAGCTGGATCGTATTCAAATAGCCGATCTGGATTCCAAGCGACCGGATGGGCGACTTGGTCTTGAGACCCGTCGCGTCCTCAATGTTGATATGCACCAGCTGGCACTGGCGCCACCAGAACGGCCGATCGTTTACATAAACGCTCAGCCCGCCGATCAGAAGAAGAGTCAGAACAGTGAAAACTCCCACGCGAAAGCGAAGAGACCACAGGTTTTGCATCGTCGTCATATTTTGAGATCCTTGAAGCCAAAAGGCAGAAAAGAAGTCAGAAGGTAGTCACTCAGCAGGATCACCAAGCAGCTGGCCACGACCGTCGTACGGGTCGCATACCCAACGCCGCGAGCACCGCCCTTGGCGGTAAATCCGCAGTAACAACCGATCCAAGTCAGGAGCAGACCGAACGTCGCTCCCTTAATCAGGCAATGGTAGATGTCCGTGAAGTCCGCCCGAATGGCGAATTCCTTCCAGAAGACAGCCCAGTCGAGCCCCATCACATTACAGGCAATAAAGCCCGAGGACAGGAGAGCGATATATCCGAAAGCCACGGAAGTCAGCGGCACCATCACCAGGCCTGCTACCACTCGCGGTGCGACCAGATACTCGAACGGATCCACCGCCATGACATCCAGGGCGTCGATCTGCTCGGAAATCCGCATGCTGGCGATCTCAGCCGCAATAGCCGCCCCCGCGCGGCCGGAAATCACGATGGCCGCCATCACAGGACCCAGCTCGCGAAACAAGGCGATGCCGACCGTTCCACCCATCAGGGCTTCGGCGCCGAAGTAATGGAAGGAAACGTAGAGCTGATAGCCGAGAACCGCCCCGAGAAACCCCGCGGCGACGGTCAACACCCCCATCGACGAGACGCCGATGAACTGGCACTGTCCCAGGAAGATCGAACGGCGACGCAGGAGCTTCGTCGCTCCACGCAACGTCTCACCGAAAAAGATCACGAAGTCGCCGAGAGTCGCGACCATGGAATAGAGAAACCACAAGGCTCGCACAGTGCTCCCAAATAAAGACCAAAACCGGCGGGATTACAATTTTTTATTCGAAAAAATCGATCCACCTTGCGCGCCGCAATATCACCGGGGAACATGAGTTTCTCGACTGGCAAAATGCCACGAGGCAAGGTATCGATTGCGAACTCCCATGAAGCTGCTTTCTCGTTTCATTCTCCGGTTTTCGGGTCTCATCGTCATCGCCGGTTTAGCGACCGCCGCTGTCAGCACCTACTATTCGGTACAGCTGTATAAGAACCTGCGCACAGACATCCAAGAGCTGCTCCCCACCCACGCGCGCAGCGTCCTCGACATGAACGAGGTGACCAGCCGGCTGGAGTCCATCGACAACCTCGCCATCATTCTTTTTTCCAAAGACGTCAAGGCTAGCCGCCGCTTCGTGGACGATCTCGCAGCTGAACTGAAAAAGGCTCCGAA
>CAYOWB010000060.1:12936-13172 GCA_964407515.1 uncultured Bacteriovoracaceae bacterium | reverse complement strand
CCAGTTTTTCAAGGAAAGAAGCGCGCTCTATCTCAAGCTGCCGGATCTCATCCGGATCCGCGACTACATCCAGGACCGGATCCAGTACGAGAAGGAACTCTACAACCCCCTGAACATCTTCAGCGGCAACGAGATCCCCGAGCCCAAGCTCGACTTCGCGGCCATGCGCGCCCGCTATGAGACACAGGTTTCAACCTACAGCAACTTCCCGGATGGCTATTACGCGACCAAGGACG